>JAJBUU010000010.1 GCA_020860205.1 Oscillospiraceae bacterium
CCCCCATTCTGCAAGCGCTTTTTTCTAAATTATTAAGAAAACGTTTTTTCGCTGGGGGCAGGGGTTTCGCTTCCACCGATTTATGCGACGCTGCCTTAAAAGTAAACGCTTTCTACAGCGCAGAGGGCAACAGGCAACAGATTTGTCAATCATACTTTGCAGTCCGGAAAATGAGGGAACGCATGGAGAAGCTAAAGAATCACTGTGGCACCGACAACCTTGACAGCCGATGTTGAAATGGGCACTTGCGTTGCGCGGCGGTTTTCGGTATAATAGGAAAACAGCTTTGTACAAAGGGAGGAGTTCTCTGATATGAAAAAGATTTTGATTGCGCTGCCGATTGAGGAAAATCAGCGTCCGTGGCTGGAAGAACAGGCGGCGGGCGGCGAAGCGTGCAGCTTCCTTTACCGCACGCCGGACGGCGTTGTTCCGGCGGACATGGAGGGCGTGCAGGCCGTGATCGGTACGATTTCGCGCAAGCCCATCGCAGCAGCCAAGGATCTGGAATGGCTTCAGCTCTCATGGGCGGGCGCAGACCTTTTCACCGCGCCGGGGCTGCTGGCGGACAATGTGATCCTGACCAACGCCTCCGGCGCTTACGGTCTGGCGGTGGCCGAACATATGCTGGCGACCACGCTGGCGCTGATGAAGCGGCTGCACCAGTACGGGCGGCAGCAGGACGCACACGTCTGGGAGCTGCTGGGCATGGTCAGCTCGCTGGAGGATGCGACGGTGCTGGTGCTGGGGCTTGGCGACATCGGGCGTTACTATGCGCGCATGGCGAATGCGCTCGGCGCGCACGTCATCGGGGTGAAGCGCACACCGGGCGAAAAGCCGGACTATGTGGAGGAGCTTTATACGCTGGATGCGCTGGATGCACAGCTTGGGCGCGCGGACGTGGTCGCAATGGTACTGCCCGGCGGAGCGCAGACCGAGCATATCATGGACGAACGCCGATTGCGGCTGATGAAGCAGGGCGCATTCCTCATCAACGACGGGCGCGGCGGCGCGATAGACCCCGCAGGCTTGAAGCGCGTGCTTGCGGACGGACTGCTGGGCGGCGTGGCGCTGGACGTGACAGAGCCGGAACCCCTGCCTGCGGACGATCCGCTTTGGGATGACCCGCGCGTCATCATCACACCGCACTGCTCCGGCAAATTCCTGCTGCCGCAAACGCTGGAGCGCGTCGTGAAGCTCTGCGGCGAGAACCTGCGCCGCTATACCCACGGCGAACCCCTGCTGCACATCGTAAACCGGCAAATCGGCTATTGACGGATTTTGCGGCGCGCTTCTTTGTCCCGCACAGCGTAACGGGTACAAAAGCGCCGGTAAACGATATGAAAACGCAGCGCGTCAGGAGGTGTCAAATGAAACAATATAAATTGCTCGGTTCAGACGGAAAAGAATATCTCTCAGAAACGCCTGGAGAGTCCGGAGGCAACAGCAAATTGAAAATATACGGACGCCTGAACTGTCCCTCTGCGCTTTCAACCATCCGGCGCTTTCCGGGTAGTTATGAAAAATCCCGCGTATTTTTCTCCGACGAAAAAATCGCTTTGGAAGCAGGATACCGCCCGTGTGGAAACTGTATGCGCAAACAATATAAGGAATATCTGGCTGACCCTCAGAAATATCGTGACAAGTTCTGCCTGTAAAGCTGCATCGTCTGCACGCAGACGCCTTCAGACGAAAGAACAGTCTGCTTTATCCATGTATTGTGAAATAACATTTGCTCCAAATAAAAGCGAGATACCGGAACAGAAGCTATGCTTCGTGAATGCGGTTCGCTGACGGGAGGGAGGAGAATCCCATGATGGAAGCGCTATGGCCGGGCGGGCCGCTGTTTTGTCAAACGGCGGACGGGTTCCCGCTGTCGATGGACTCCGTGCTGCTGGCGCATTTTCTCTCCGGCGTGCGGGCAAAGCGGATCATGGATCTGGGCTGCGGCGCGGGCGCGCTGACCGTGCTGCTCTGCGTCTCCCATCCCGGCGCGGCGGTGGAAGGGATAGAGATTCAGCCGGAGGCTGCGGCGGCCTGCCGGAAAAATCTTGCGGCAAACGGCTATGATACCGCAGCCATCCGCACCGGCGACCTGCGGGAGTTTCGCACGCTGCTGCCGCCGAGCGCTTTTGATCTGCTCGCCGCAAACCCGCCCTATTTTCCGCCTGGCCATGGCCGCAGCGCGCCGGATAACAGCCGCGCGGCGGCGCGGGAGGAGCGGACGTGTACGCTGGAGGAGCTTTGTGCCGCCGCGGAATATCTCCTGCGGCGGGGCGGCGCGTTCGGACTGGTACACCGCCCGGAACGGCTGAGCGAGATTTTTTGCGCCATGACCCGGCACGGCATGGAGCCGAAGCGGATGCGGCTGGTACAGTACAAAGCCGCCTATGCGCCAAATCTGGCGCTGATTGAAGCGCGGCGCGGCGGAAAGCCGGGACTGAACATCGAAAAGCCGCTTATACTCTGCGACGAAACCGGCGGGGACAGCGCAGAGATGCGGGAGATTTATCATTGCGGATGAAAGGAAGGAACGGCATGGCAGGAACGCTTTATCTGGTGGGAACACCAATCGGCAATCTGAACGACCTCAGCCCCCGCGCGCTGGAAACGCTGCGGGCAGTGGATTTTATCGCCGCAGAGGATACCCGCGTGACGCTGAAGCTGCTGAACCATTTTGAGATAAAAAAACCGCTGGTGTGTTACTTTGAACACAACCGCGCGGAAATGGGAGAAAAGCTCCTCTCCCGTCTGCTTGGCGGGGAGAACTGCGCGCTGGTCACGGACGCCGGAATGCCCGCCATTTCCGATCCCGGCGAGGACATTGTGCGCCAGTGTGCGGCGTCGGGCGTGACGGTCAGCGTCATTCCCGGCCCCAGCGCGCTCGTCACGGCGCTGGCCGCGTCCGGTCTGCCGACCCAGCGCTTTTGCTTTGAGGGATTTCTTTCCACCGCCGCAAAGTCCCGCCGGGAGCATCTGCAATCGCTGCGGACGGAAACGCGCACGATGATTTTTTATGAAGCGCCGCACAAGCTCCTGCGCACTTTGGAGGACTTTCAGGAAACATTTGGCGGTGCGCGGGCGCTGACGCTCTGCCGCGAGCTGACCAAGCTGCACGAGGAGATACTGCGTACCACGGTTTCCGGCGCGCGCACCCACTTTCTGGAAACGCCGCCGCGCGGCGAGTTCGTCCTGATCCTGCACGGCGCGCCGGAGGAAACGGCGCCGACCATCTCGGAGGACGAGGCGCTTGCGCTGGTGGCGCTCTACCGCGCGGAATCCGGGCTGAAGGAGGCCTGCCGCCGCGTCGCCGCCGAATCCGGTCACAGCGCCAACGCGCTCTATGCGCGTTCCGTAAAGGGCGCTCGTTAGCGCGCCCTCGCCGGTTCGCAAGGCAACGCTGTGCTTTTTTCACATATCATTCCCCGCAAACGGAACGGAAAGCAAATCAATGGGCGGCGCAGTGTGCGCCGCCCATTTGCAGGCAGAAATTGCCAGTCTCATTTTTTGCGGTGACGCCTCAGGTATCCGCGGCATTCGCACTGGCGGACGGGTGCGAAAACGGCACAAGACCGGTCCGGTTCAGCGCGATCATAATCGCCGGGATCAGGAACAGCTGCAGGATGATACCGGGAATGGCGTTCAGGAACGCGCCTGCCATGAACGCCTGCCATGTGAAAGCGTTTCCCTTCAGTCCAAGCAGGACGATTTCCGCCGCGCCCCAGACAGCGCGCCCGGCAAGCATTGCGGCAATCATGCAGCGGTAGAGCGCGATCACGCACTTCCAGCGGGAGTGCCCGTACAAAAATCCGATCACCGCTCCATAGGTCGCCAGCTCAAACGCCATTGCGATCCCGCTTGGGTAAAACTCCGGCCTTCCAAACAGCGCGCTCCGCAGCAGCGGCGTGATGAACCCGACGGCCAGCCCGTATCGTCCGCCGCAAATCAGGCCGCAGAGCAGGATGGGGATGTGCATGGGCAGCAGCATATTGCCGACCTGCGGGATTTGTCCGGTGAAAAACGGAAGCACGATGCCGAGCGCCATAAACATTGCAGACAATGTAAGGCGTTTGATATTCACCCTGTTTTCTCTCATCATTCTGTTTCCTGAAACGGCCTGACATCCGCCACGGCCTCCGCCAGCGTGATTTCTGCGTCGTCATTGTCAATGTCGAGCAGCCTGTATCTGTCGTTGCCCATGTGCAGTTCCTTCATATAGCTGAGCTGGCGCAGCCCGTGTCGGCTTTCCATGCGCTCCACCAGTGCATGGTGATCCGCTTCCTTCAGCGCATAAACCAGATCCACAGAAGCCTGATCCACCGCGAGAATATCCAGAGAAGCCAGAATGCCGATGTTCGGCGTTACGACCGGCATCGCAGCCGTTCCTTCACAGTCGCAGGACACGGACATATTCCGCAGCACATTGATAAAGCTGATGTTCTGACCGAAATGATCCACGACGGATTTGGCCGATTCAGTCATCCGCTCCATGAACTCCTCTTTTTGAATATCCCACATATCCGTGGAACCGGGCGTGGTGTGGATCATGGCTTTTCCGACCCGTCCGTCTGCACAGCCGATGCCGATGTTTTTGTTTGAACCGCCGAAGCCGCCGTTGGTATGCCCTTTGAAGTGGGTCAGGACAAGCAGCGCGTCATAGTTTAGCAGACCGGCGCCCACCGACATCTCCCGGAACCACTTTCCGTCTTTCACAGGCAGCATCGCGGTCCCGGTTTCGTCCAGAATGTCCACAGGGCAGAACGTCCAGCCGTTGACCTCCAGCGTTTTTCTGTGCTGCTCTGTCGTATAACGATCTCCCGCATAATAAGTGTTGGTTTCCACAATCGTCGCATCCGGCAGTTCCGTTTCAAGCAGGTTCTTTACCCACGGTCTCGGAATGATATTTGGTCCGTGCTGCTCCCCGGTGTGCAGCTTGACGGCGACCTTTCCCGTCATGGCAGAGCTGACCCGCTTGTATATTCTCCGCAGACCCTCCGCAGAGAGGTCGCGGGAAAAATACACAACCGACTCCGCGCCGGTGCGCTGCGCATAAGGGACATACCGTTCACCGCCGGTTCCGGGGCTGGGCGTTTCGCTTTGCTTCTTGCACTGTTCCATTGGTTTTTCCTCCGTTTTTATTTCAATATTCTTTTGTTTCATTTTTTCAATGGCGGACTTATCTGATGTGCAGCCGCCGGGCGATTTTTTCCGCCTTTGGGATGAGCCTGATGTCCTCCATCGTGACGCTGCGCGTGAGAATGGCCATCACCACATAGACCACAACGGCAACAGCGATTGCGATGCAGAGCGCGGCGAGCATCGAAAGACGGGACGCGCCCTCCGCAACGTGGAACAGCCGCGCGCAGATGCCATAAACCGCCCAGGCAGACGCCCCCATGACCAAAGCGGAGAAAAGTGGCCGCAGGAACGTATGCAGATAGCGCGGCTTCACCGCCATGCGGCGATAAATGAACACGCAGTTCATGATGCAGATGGTCATATAGCAGCAAACGGAACCGATGGCCGCCCCCAGAATGTTGATTTCCGGAATGCGCACCAGAAGCAGGTTCGCCGCAATTTTGACACAGCCGCCCGCGAGCATGGAAAAAATGGGCAGCTTTTCATCTCCGTCCGCCTGCAAAATGGCGTTCGTCACAAGGGAAAGGCAGACAAAGATGGACGCCGCGCCGAGAATGGTCAAAATCGCGGGGCCGATCGGATGTGTATCCGTATACAGTATGTTTACAATCGGGTGTGAGAGCACGGAGAGTCCGATGCCCATCGGCATGGCGATGACGGAGGAGATACGCAGACCGCTCTCTGTCAGCGCGCCGACCTCGCGCTTGTCGCGCCGGGCAGTGGCGGCGGAAATGGCCGGTACAAGTGAAATCGTCATCGGTGTGATAAAGCTGGCGGGCAGGTTGAACAGCGTTGTCATTGCCGAATAGGAGCCGTAAATCTCATCGCTCAGCGCCGGAGAGATGCCCGCCACCCTTGGAAGCTGGAGCTGGATCAGTTTGGTGTCGATGAGGGAGATCACGCTCATCACGCTTGCGCCCAGCGTGATCACCACGCCGATATGGATGAAGCGGCGCAGCGTATGCCCCACGGTGTCCGGCACATCGTCCGAAAGACGGCAGTTCTCCGCGTCCCGGCGGCGGTACTGGCGGAGATAACAGAACAGCATATAGCAGAGCGCCGCGACGCTTCCGGCTGTCACGCCGAAGATCGCGCCTGCAGCCGCAACCGGCAGGCTTGCGCCCCGCTGAATCAGGCAGTAAGCCAGCGCAAGGCCGACCGCGACCTTTACCAGCACCTCCAGCACCTGCCCCACCGTCGTTGGAGCCATGTTGCCGTTTCCCTGTATGTAGCCGCGGAACGCGCTCGTCAGGCAAATCAGCAGCACAGAGGGCGAAATCGCAAAGACGCACTGGCTGACCGCCGCCTTGGAAACGAACAGCACGGCGATTTCCGTTGGGAACAGGAACATCGCAAGGGAGAACAGCGCGCCGATTGTAAAGAGCGCGCCAAGCGCTACAAGGAACGTCCGGCGCGCCTGCCGGGGTTTGCCGAGCGTGTTTGCCTCCGAAATGAGACGCGAGAGCGCGACCGGCAGTCCTGCGGTGGAGATCGTCAGCATGACATTATAAATCGTGTAGGCGGCATAGAAATAACCGTAGCCTGTATCGCCCAGCAGGTTGCGCAGCGGAATTTTGTACAGCGCGCCCAGTATCTTCATGATCGCCACACCGGCGGTCAGGATCGCCGCGCCGTGGAGATAGTTTTGCCTCTTTGCTTCGCCCATAAAAAACCGGCGCCTCCTGAAAAAATCAAATACCCGTCCCGTCACAAATTTATGTTTATGCGGGCGCAGTCAATACTATTGCAGAGTTTACACGATTTTTCTCAAAAAATCAATGTTTTTCCGTCGGATGGTCAGGGGAAGCGCAGTTTGTTGTGACGAATGCAGCTTGAGCTTCGTCGTCGGGGCAGGTTTCGTTCCCGCAGGAACGGAACCCTGTCCCCCCCCGGAGACATAGTCGAAAGCAAAAGAGAACCGATCTGTGACCGGCTCTCTTGCGAAATCTCTGTTTTGTTCAGGCAGCACCGCACAAATCAGCAGGGATCGCGTGGTGCTGCCGCAGGTTACTTTTTGTGGCATTCGCCGTGCAGGGAGCAGTTGGCGCATCCACAGGTGCAAGAGGATTTCCCCTGTTTTTTGTTCCGAACCTGACCACGGATAATCAACGCGACCACGGCGGCCAGAATCAGGCAGACAAAAATCGTTCCGAGCATGAATTGCCTCCTTTGGGAACGCCGTAGTACGGCGCGGTTCAAGCTCTGACGGTGAGCTTGGTAGCCTCCTTATAGGGGCGCAGCAGCATATAAACGCCAAGCGCGATGGCCAGAATCGCGGCGAGCAGACCGATGAAGTTGACCCCGCCGGCAAAAATGCTGCCAACCTGATAGATGACCAGCGCGACCAGATAGGCAAAGCCGCACTGATAGCCGATTGCAAACCAGAACCAACGGATGTTGTTCATCTCTCTCTTGATGGCGCCCATCGCCGCAAAGCAGGGGGCGCAGAGCAGATTGAACGCAAGGAAGCTATAACCGGCCAGCGGCGTGAAGGAGGCCGCCATCGTCTGGTAAACCGTGGCGCCGGAAACCGTGCCATAGAGAATGCCCAGCGTACCGACGATATTCTCCTTTGCGATCAGACCGGTGACAGTGGCGACGGTAGCCTGCCAGTTGCCCCAGCCGAGCGGCGCAAATATCCAGCAGAGCGCGCTGCCGATGGTAGCAAGAATGCTCATGCTGATTTCGTCCTCCTCCAGCATCCGGAAGGAACCGGTCTCGTCCACGCCAAAGAAGGAGAGGAACCAGATGACGATGGTGGAAAGCAGGATGATGGTACCGGCCTTTTTGATGAAGGACCAGCCGCGCTCCCACATACTGCGCAGGACGTTGCCCACAGTCGGCAGATGATAGGGCGGCAGCTCCATAACGAAGGGCGCGGGGTCGCCCGCAAAGCGTTTGGTCTTTTTCAGCATGATGCCGGAGAGCACGATGGCAGCCATGCCGAGGAAATAAGCGGAGGTTGCGACCCATGCGGAGCCGCCGAAAATCGCGCCCGCGATCATCGCAATAAACGGCGTTTTTGCGCCGCATGGGATGAAGGTAGTCGTAATGATCGTCATACGCCGGTCACGCTCGTTCTCTATGGTGCGGGACGCCATGATGCCGGGAATACCGCAGCCGGTTCCGATCAGGATGGGGATAAAGCTCTTTCCGGAAAGACCGAAGCGCCGGAAAATGCGGTCAAGCACGAAGGCGACGCGCGCCATATAGCCGCAGGCCTCCACAAACGCCAGCAGCAGGAACAGCACCAGCATCTGCGGCACAAAGCCAAGCACTGCACCGACACCGGCAACGATACCGTCTAAAATCAGACCGGAGAGCCAGTCCGCACAGCCGACGGCGGTCAGCAGACCTTCAATCAGCACGGGGATACCGGGCACCCAAATGCCGTCATCTGCCGGGTCGGGTTCTGCGCAGCCGTAGCTGACATAAACTTCAACCGCTTCCGCCAGCTCTGCGCCGGTGGTGGTCGCTTCCTCCGTGGCAAGCGTTTCCTCGTCCTCCACCAGATAGCTGATTTCATAGGATGCGTCAATATCGGCGGCGAAGTCCTCCAATGCAGCCGCTGCCACAGCTGCGTCAAAGTCCTCAGACTCGGTATCCAGCGCCTCCGCCACATCGTCCGCTCCCGCGTCCTCGATGAAGGCGTTCACAATCTCCGCCGCGCCGCCAAACTCGTCCGCCTTTTCGCTGTAAGCGGCGGAGCCTATGCCGAGCAGGTGCCAGCCGTCCCCGAACAGGCCATCGTTGGCCCAGTCCGTTGCAGTCGCGCCGATGGTGACCATCGAAATATAATAAATCAGGAACATGACCACGGCAAAAATCGGCAGTCCCAGCCAGCGGTTGGTGACGATGCGGTCGATTTTGTCCGAAGCGCTCAGGTTGCCGCCCTTATTGGCCTTCTTATAGCAGCCCTTTATAATTTCCGCAATGTAGACGTAGCGTTCGTTGGTGATGATGCTCTCCGCATCGTCATCCAGCTCGGCTTCTGCGGCCTTGATATCCGTTTCGATGTGCGCGGCAACGTCTGACGGAATGTCCAGCTTTGCCAGCACCTTGTCGTCGCGCTCAAAAATCTTGATGGCGTACCAGCGCTGACGCTCCTCCGGCATATTATGTACCGCAGCCTCCTCGATGTGGGCGATCGCGTGTTCCACGCAGCCGGAGAAGGTGTGCATCGGCACTGTCTTGCTGTTCTGCGCCGCGTGGATGGCGGCCTCCGCAGCCTCCATCACGCCGGTCCCCTTCAGTGCGGAAATCTCCACGACCTTGCAGCCAAGCGCGCTGCCAAGCTGCTGCGTGTTGATCTTGTCGCCGTTCTTGCGGACAAGGTCCATCATGTTGACCGCAACGACCACGGGAATGCCAAGCTCGGTGAGCTGCGTTGTCAGATACAGGTTTCGCTCCAGGTTGGTGCCGTCCACGATGTTCAGGATCGCGTCCGGACGCTCGTCGATCAGGTAGTTTCTGGCGACGACCTCCTCCAGCGTATAGGGCGAAAGCGAATAAATGCCCGGCAGGTCGGTGATGACCACGCCGTCATGCCGTTTCAGCCGACCTTCCTTTTTTTCCACCGTAACGCCCGGCCAGTTGCCGACAAACTGGTTGGAGCCGGTGAGCGCATTGAACAGCGTCGTTTTGCCGCAGTTCGGGTTGCCCGCGAGGGCAATTTTCAAATCCATTGCGTTATCCTTCCTTTCATACGATTTATCATATTGCGTGCGGCACCCGTTATTCCACTTCAATCATGTCCGCGTCTGCCTTGCGCAAAGACAGCTCATAGCCGCGAACCGTGACCTCGATGGGATCGCCCAGCGGCGCGACCTTGCGGACATAAATCTCCACGCCTTTGGTGATGCCCATGTCCATGATGCGCCGCTTGACCGCGCCCTCGCCATGGAGCCGGACGACCCTGACCGTCGCGCCGATTTTTGCGTTCCTCAGTGTGTTCATGCTAACCCTCCCTGTTTTGTATTCGGCTCCACCGCACAAACCGGCAGACGCGGCTGACGAGAGAATTTCGCGTCAGCCGCCGCAGACGTATTTATGCGGCAGCGCCGTTATTTTCATGCCAATGCTGCATAAAAAACAAGCTCTTTTCACAGTATATCCGACCTGAACGCCAGATCATACCATGATTTTCATCGCCATTTCTTTGCTGATGGCGATCCTTGCGCCCTTGATGTTGACAATGACATTGCCGGAAACGTCGGCTACGACCGTGGCCGCGCCGCCTGCCACAAACCCAAGATTCTCCAGATGGCGCCGAACCTCCGCATTTCCACCGACCTTTCGGATGATGTACTCCTTCCCCACATCGGCAACAACAAGCGGAATCATATGCGTTCCTCCCCTACAAGGGTCAGCTCTCGCTAACCTATCCCTCAAAAAAATATGTTGGAAAAACGAATTAGGTTCCTCTAATTAGGCTTCTCTAACACCATAAGACAGTTTACTCCGGACAAACAGGTTTGTCAAGAGGATATTTCGATTTTTTCCTCCCATTTCGACTTTTTCCGCGCTGCGTTGCAAAGAAGATACAAAGATCAGGTAAGATGTCCCCGAAAAAAGAACGCTATGGATCGGGGAATCATATGAAAAAATTCGCTGCAACTGTTTTGCTTTTTGCTCTGCTGCTTTCCGGCTGCGGGGAGGAGACGCCAACAGAACCGGAGGCCACGCCAACCGTTGACCCTTATGCGGGCATGGTACAGGTGGAAAGCGGTTATGGCACATTGATGTGGGTGACGGAATACGAGGACGTTCCGCGCAGCGGCCTGACGGCGGAGGATTTTTCGGACGGCGTTTACATCGGTGACGACTACGCCGTGTATCAGGGCATCGACGTCAGCGAGCATCAGGGTGAGATCGACTGGCTCTCCGCAGCGGAGAGCGGCGTTTCCTTTGCGCTCATCCGCGCCGGTTATCGGGGCTACGGGAGCGCCGGGGTGCTCAGCGAGGATACATATTTCACCGCCAACATGGACGGCGCGGCGGCAAACGGCGTTGCGCGCGGCGTTTATTTCTTTTCTCAGGCTGTCAGCGCGGAGGAAGCGGCGGAGGAAGCGGCGTTCCTGCTGGAGCTGCTGGCTCCATACGGCCCGGAGGCGCTGTCTCTGCCGGTTTACTACGACTGGGAGGACATCAGCAACGACGAGGCACGCACCGACGGGCTGGACGGGGAAACCATCACGGACTGCGCCGTGGCCTTTTGCACGGCGCTCTCCGCCGCAGGCTATGAAGCGGGGGTTTACGCATACCGGTATCTGGGGTATTTCAGCTATGACCTCAGCCGCCTGACGGATTGGTCGCTCTGGATCGGCGCGGTCGGCGATTATCCGGATTTTTACTATGCGCATGACATCTGGCAGTATTCCACCACCGGAATCGTGTCCGGCATCGCCACCGCCGTAGACCTCGACCTGCGATTCGTTCCGCTGCCGGACGGAACAGGCGACGCGCCGACGGACACGCCGGACGCGGAGACGGATGCCGCGTCCCACACTGACGCTGCGGAAGCCGAAGCGTCGACGGACGCCATCGAAGCGGAGCCCGGCTCCTGACAGAGTGCCTTCGTCCCAACGGCCTCGCCCAAGCGAACCCCCTGCCTGCTTCTGTCGCTGCGGACAAACCTCCCAATGAAACGACGATCTGCCCCCTCCGTGCGAGCCGGGAAGCCCCGCTGTCCGCATGGAAGGAGCAGATCATTTGATTCTCGTTTTACCTCTTTTTAATGGGATGCCGTATCACCGTTTTCCACTTTTCGGGCGGGACCCTGCGGGCATCCGACAGATAAATCTCATGGTGAAATCTGTTTTCGTTCAGGTCATTTTCGTATCCGTTTTGCGTCAGGTATTCATCCATCACGGCAACCGTCGCCGGTTCATCATCAAAGGCTCCCAGATGCATGATCTGCACACATAAGCCCTCATCAATGGTCAAAAACTCCGCAGTGGAGCAATCCAGCTTTTTCTTCTTCGTTGCAGTTTCAACTGCCCAATCAAAATCCTTTTGTGTCACGAAGTCGGGCAGGCGAATGACGGAAATCCAATGAAAGGAATTTTTGTCGGTATAGTCCACGCCATCCACGCCGTCCTGCCACCAAAAGCCTTCAAGGGGAGGAACAACATACTCATAAAACCCTTCGATTTTGTGATCGGTCTTGTAACTCATTTTCAGCGTGTAGGCAACAGAATACAGCACAGCTATGGCTCTCTGATATACTCCGTCTGCCTCGTTGGGATCACCTTGCCCACGAACTGCTATGTAATTTGCCGCAGGAACCGTCACGATCTCCGGCTTGTTTTTCGGAAGATAAAATTCCTTATATTCCTTTTTGAAATCGAATGCCATGCATATACCTCTATATATCAAATATCAGGAAATATCAAGGAAAAAGGGCGGTTCAGCCTGCGCTTACCATAGCGCAGCTGTACCGCTCCCCCGCACGGCGGCGCGCGTCATGCGTCCTGCGCCGCCAGCGCGTCCGCCGCAGCGTCCGCAAGCGCCTGTATCGCATCGGTCAGCGTCTGTATCTGCGCGGACGCGATCCCGTCGATATGAAAGCCGCCGGTGCAAACCGTCACACGGTTCAGCCGACGGCAAACCTGCTCGGCCAGCGGACGGCAGATCGCCTCATCCTTGTGTCCTGTAACGTTAAGAACGGAGGAGGTCGCTGAAACCGTACCGTCCCCGCGCAGGGACGGGCGCGGCAACGCCAGCACCGTGCAGCCGATGTGCGGCGCTTCGCCGCCCTCCAAATGCACCAGCGCGCAGGCCCCGACAAATCCGGCCTGAATCCGCAGTTCCGCAAAATCGAACTGCCTGCTGAGCCTAACAGTCCATTCCATTCCCGTTCTCCCCCGCGCCGCGCAGCCCTGTCCACCGGCGGTAATCCGGCGCCTTTACGCCAAACGGTTCCAGCAGCCGCGCCGCAGTCTGGTAAATCATCTCATCAAGGCTCTCCGGCCGCTGATAAAATGTCAGCATCAGCGGCATGATCCGCACACCGGGCAGCGCGGAGAGCTCCAGCAGGTTGCGCAGATGGATTTGACTGAGCGGCGTTTCCCGCACCGCAAGCACCAGAGGGCGCTGCTCCTTCACCGTCACGTCCGCCGCGCGCAGCAGCAGATTATCCGTATAGCCGCTGCGGATGCCTGCCGCCGTTTTCATGCTGCATGGCGCCACCAGCATCCCTTCCGCCTGAAAGGAACCGCTGGCCGGTCCGGCTCCGATTTCCTCCGGCTGCAAAACGCAGTCCGCCAGCGCCGCGATCTCCGCAACGCTCACATCCGTTTCCTGCGCCAGCGTCATCCGCGCCGCAGCGGTCATAATCAAAAAGACCTCGAACCCGCCGTCTGCACGCAAAAGGCGCAGGCACTGAAGCAGCACCGGCATTCCGCTTGCACCGGACGCGCCTACAATCAACCGTTTTTTCATCAGATGTCCTCATCCGGCAGCCAGTGCTTTGGGTCTGTTTCCATAAAATGCGAACGCTGGAAGCGCGCTTTCTGGTCAAACGGCACCGTGCAGTCAAAAATCGTCTTGCAGGCGATGCCGTAGTCGCGGATGGCGGGCGACATCACAGGGTCGTTGGACGGGTCGAGCGGGTGGCAGCGCACGCCGGGGATCGGCACCACGTCCATATCGCCCTGAAAGCG
Source organism: Oscillospiraceae bacterium (assembly GCA_020860205.1). Taxonomy (GTDB): domain Bacteria; phylum Bacillota; class Clostridia; order Oscillospirales; family Oscillospiraceae; genus RGIG7114. The sequence continues at coordinate 13,800 of JAJBUU010000010.1, forward strand.
TGTGTTCATCGCCCAGAGCACGTCGCTCAAATCGAAGGGGTCCACATCCTCGTCCACGAGGAAAATATGCTTCAGCTCGCTGAACGCGGAAAACGCCAGCAGCGCGGCCTGACGCTGCCGCCCCTCGTCCGAAGGCGCAGTCTTTTTGAATTGCAGCACCGCCATCAGCTTTCCGCCGCCTGGCGGCGCGCAGTAGACATTCAGCAGACGGCCGGGCATGGCGCGCTCCACCATATCCAGAATGCTGGCCTCCGTCGGGATACCCGCCATAGAAACGTGCTCCTCGCTGGGGCCAATGCAGGTTTGCAGGATGGGATTGCGGCGGTGTGTCACCGCCTTGACCCGGATCAGGCGGCACTCGCTGCACGCGGGGCCGGTGTAGCCGGGAAATTCCGGCATGGCGTGTCCGGTGTGGGTGTTCTGATCCTCCTGCACCCGCGCGCCGGGGACGACCTCACCCTCAATGACGAACTCCGCGTTGGCAATGGCGCGCTCCGGTACGGTCAGGCAGCGGCAAAGCTCCACCGGTCTGCCGCGCAGTGCACCCGCAATCGCCAGCTCATCATAGCCCAGCGGCGTGGTCGGCGGCTCAAAGCAGGCGGCGATTTCGATGGCGGGGTCCACGCCGATGCTGATGGAGATGGGCAGCGGCTGTCCCAGCGCCTCCGCGCGGTCCGCCATTGCGCCAATGTGACGCGCGCCGGGCGTAAAATAGATGGAAAGCGTGTCCCTGCTCTGGATGCAAAGGCGGTGGATGGTGATGTCCGAAGCGCCCGTATCCGGATGTCTGGCATAGCACATCCCCATTGTGATATATGGTCCGGCGTCCTCCGGGGTGTTGGTCGGCGCGGGGATCAGACGGTTCAGGTCAAAGCCTTCCTCCGAAGCCAGATGCACCACCTCATGGCAGGGCGCATCCTCCGTGACCACCGGCGGGACCGGCGCGGAAACACACTCCCGCAGCCGCCAGCCCAGACGCTCCGCAGGGCAGTCCAGCAGCGCCGCCACGCGCCGTCGGCTCGCCAGTACACCGATGACCACCTGCGCATCCGGAAATCCCTGCACAGAGCGGAACAGCATCGCCGGTCCCTCCTTTGTCGGGCGCGCCACGGTGCCGCCCGCGCCCACATAGCGATAAACCCCCGCCAGCTCCGCCGCCGGGTTCACTGGCACATCCGTTTCCGCCAGCGCGCCGGGCAGCTCCTTCAGCAGCGCCAGCGCGCTGCGCAAATCGTGAACCTGCTCCTGCATCATCCGTTCCTCCTCTGTTTCTTTGCCGCCGCAAACAGCGCGCCGCCATACAGCGCCGTGTTTCAGTCAGGCGAATTTTTGTGAAATTTTACCATAAATCCAGATGCTTTGTCAATCCCTTTTCTGCCGATATACAGGACGGGAGTATTTATTTTACTTCGCCCGTTTCTGGAAATGCAGATGAATTTTTACCCGCTCCGGCGGGTCGCAATGTGCAGGAGCGAGTGAGTTTCGTCGCTGCGGCGACGGGGCAGGGTATCGCTCTCCTGCTGGAGCGATTTCCTTTCCTTGTGTGGGGAATACCCACAGGGCACTTAGGAAACAAAGACACAGGAGGTATCGCTCCTGCCCCCGCGACAAACCCCTGCCCGCTCCCGCACATTACGGTCAGCCGGAGCGGGTAAAAATTCATCTGCATTTCCAGAAACGTGCGAAGCAGTAATTGCTGCCGTCATGAAATATGTCTGGAAAGGGCTTGAATTTTTTGGAGAAATATGGCATAATAAGCGCGCCGCCGTGTAAAAACATGACATAGCGGCGCAAAAAATGAAAAATCTTCGAGCCCGGCTGCCCGTAAGACCGCTTTTCCGCAAAAAGAGCTGTCCGATTTGGGAACCGGGCCGGGAGAATTTTGTTCGCTCTGTCCGGAACGAAAAAATCATCTCCCCGCGGCGTGATGGAAACAGAGCGACCGTCCTGATTGAAAAGAAGATGCAGGCTCCTCTGCCGACGTCCACCGCCGCGCGGAGGGCTGTCCCTTTGCAGCGGATTTTTTCATGACGGCGCAAGCTGCTTCCACCGCCTCCCCCTCCGGGGAGCACGCGGACGGAGGTATGGCCTGCGCCGTTTCTGTTTGTCCGGCAGGGCGCGCCGAATGCGGCGCGGAGAGGAATCATGGTTCTATGAGATTGCAACTGACAAATGTAGACTGCGGCTATGCGGGGTTCGACCCGATCCTGCGCGGCGTCAGCTTTTCCGTGGAATCCGGGCAGATCTGCTGCCTGCTGGGGCCGAACGGCGTTGGCAAAACGACGCTGTTCAAAACCATTCTCGGACTGCAAAAGCCGATGAACGGCTTTGTGGAGATGAACGGCGAGAACACGGCGCACTGGTCGGCAAAAAAGCTGGCGAAGAACATGGCGTATGTTTCGCAGTTCCACAACCCGCCGTTCCCCTACAAGGTGCGGGACGTGGTGCTTTTGGGGCGCATCAGCAGCACAGGTTATTTCGGGCAGCCCTCCGAGATGGACTATGAAATCGCGGAAGCGGCGATGGCCGATATGGGCATCACCCATCTGCGCGACACCGTCTATACGGACATCTCCGGCGGCGAGCGGCAGCTTGTGATGATCGCCCGCGCGCTGGCGCAGGAGCCGCAGCTCCTGATTATGGACGAGCCAGCCGCGAACCTGGACTATGGCAACATGGTGCGCGTCATCAAAAAAATACGCAGTCTGCGGGACAAGGGCTTTGGCGTTATCATGACGACCCATTCCCCGGATCAGGCGTTCATGTGCGAGTCCACGGTCTGCCTGCTCCAACGCAACCAACCTCTGATTTTCGGCTTTGCGCACGAGGTCATCACGCAGGAAAATATGCGCTCGGCCTACAATGTGGATGTGAAGATCATCGAATTTTTCGACACGAACAACCGCCTTGTGCGGATGTGTTCCCCGCTGTTCGACGACTGAACGCGCCGTGCGGGACATAACGGAGAAAGCAAAAATATATTTTATAAAAACAAAACGGAGGAAAATTTTATGTGGTTCATTTTGCCTGTCATCATCGTGGCGGCAGTCATCGCGCTGCTGTGCCTGACGGTGCGCATCGTGCCGCAGGCCAATACTTATGTTGTGGAGCGGCTGGGCCGCTACCACAAAACGCTGCAAGCGGGGTTCCATCTGATTCTCCCGCTGGTTGACCGTGTATCACGCAAAATCGTCATAATGGAGCAGGTCGCGGATTTTGCCCCGCAGCCGGTCATCACAAAGGACAATGTCACCATGCGCATCGACACGGTGCTGTATTACCGCGTCATAGACCCCAAGCTCTATGCTTACGGCGTGGATAATCCGCTTGCCGCGCTGGAGCTGCTGACCTCCACCACCGTGCGTAACATCATCGGCGAGCTGGAGCTGGATGAAACGCTCACCAGCCGCGAGCTGATCAACAACAGCATGCGCACCTCGCTGGAAAAGGCGACGGAGGCATGGGGCATCCAGACCACCCGCGTGGAGCTGAAAAACATCACGCCGCCCGCCGCGATTCAGGATGCGATGGAAAAGCAGATGAAAGCCGAACGCGAACGCCGTGAAGCCATTCTGATCGCAGAGGGTGAAAAACAGGCCGCGATCCTGGTCGCGGAGGGCAAAAAGCAGTCCGCCATCCTGAACGCGGAGGGCGAAAAGGAGGCGGAGATCCTGCGCGCCGAAGCCGCAAAACAGTCCGCCATCCTCCGTGCGGAGGCCGCAGGCGAAGCCGCCGTGCGCGAAGCGGAAGGGCACGGGAAGGCCATCGTGCTGTTGCAGGAGGCCAACGCCGAAGGGATCGACGCGCTGAACCAGAAGCGGCCGAGTGCAGAGGTCCTGCAGCTCAAGAGCCTGGAGGCATTCGCAAAGGCGGCGGACGGCAAGGCGACCAAGATCATCATCCCGTCCGAAATTCAGAGCCTTGCCGGGCTTTTGACGACGGTGAAGGAACTGGGCGCGCCAGATACGGCAGCGCAGCAGTAAACGAAGGGAGGCGCTTTTTATGCCCGGAATGGGTGGCATGGGCGGCGGCATGGGCGGCCTGCTCGGCGGCCTGATGCGTGGTGGCGGCGGCATGGGCGGCATGAACGGCGGCATGGGTCGCGGCCAGACCGTGCAGACCACGCAGACCGTCACGGACGAATATGACCTGACCCGCTGGCAGCGTGCGGACGGACTGGACGCGCCCGGTCCCTCGATGGTTCAGACCGTGCGCGCCGACTGGGAGAAAAAACAGGACGCAAAGAACGAACGTTCCCTCCTCCGGCGGGTCAAAAGCCGTTTTTCCCGGAAAAAGGCAAAAGGACCCGCAGCGGCGGATGCGGCGGCGGAGCCGCCGCGCCCTGCCGGCGGGACGATCGTGATGCCGGAGATGAAAAAGGCGACGCAGCGCATCAACACCGGCGCAGCCGCCGCGCCCGCACCGGTTGCCCCGCCGCGCGCCGTGCGCCCGGCGGCACTTCGGGAGCGGAACTATCTGGGACTGCACTGCGAAACGGGGATCGAGCCGTTTTTCACGGCGAACCCGATCAATTCCGTGCTTCTTGCGGTGGACAGTCTGGGTCTTGGCGCACTGACATTAAATCAGACAGATCTGTCTGCCTGGCAGACCACGCCCGCAGGGACGGACGCTTCTGCGCCGCACGCATTTTCTGCGGCGGCTCCCGCCGCCCCCACGGAACCAGCGCCCGCCGCTGCGGCTCCATCTGCCGCTGCCCCGCCCGCACCGCAGCCCGCAGGCGCAGCGCGCGCCAATCTCATCACCCAGCGCGCGGAAACGAGCTACATGGATGCATTCCACGAAAGCAGAGAACAGCAAAAATACAATGTCCGCATCCGTGATTGACGCGCTTTTTCCGCAGGCTTTGACGCCCGCAAAAAAGTTTTTGAAAAAAGTGCTTGACAAATCCGAAAATGCGTGTTAGAGTATAGCCACAAGTGAATGATGTTTCCGATGCCCCGCGGCCTAAAAAACGGATGTTTCATGGTCGTCTGGCCGAAACCGAAGGAGTCGGTTTCCATACCGCATAAGTCAGAAATGGCGCGGTACTCCGTGTTTGAGAAAGGATAACAACGATGGAAGCAGCACCTGCTTTGCAGGTGGTTGTTCCGTAGACTGTGGATTTTTCGCGGCCTGTTCTTTCTCAAAAAGAGCAGGTCGTTTTTGTTTTCCCATTCGGATGTGATTTGCTTGTATTTCCATACGCTTTTTTCCCTTTTCCGGGTGCGTTTCCGTTGCCCAAGATTCAGGTTCCTTCTTTTTTCCCCTCAACCGGGGGAGTTATGTGAAGTGGACGATCATATAGCTCCCCCTCTCTCCCCCGCTTTTTATGGATTCTGCTTGACAAGACAGAGCTTGTGTGCTAAGATATAGAAAATTTGATATGTTTCCGATGCCCTGCGGCCTAAAAGACAGATGTTTCACGGCTGCCCGGCCGGAACCGACTGAATGGTCGGTTCCCATACCGCATACGTCAGAAATGACGCGGTACTCCGTGCTTGAGAAAGGAACGGCGGAAGGCTTTGATTGTGCGTCAGCCTTGCAGTTTTGGCGACGCAGTGATTTGCGACCTGCCCTCTCTTGTCACGGAGGGCAGGTCGTTTTGTTTTCCCCGCAGGTCTGGCACATAGCTTCCTGACATTGCTTTTTCCCTTTTCCGGACTTACATATAACAGTATGATTTGTTCGGATACAGGTTCCTTCTTTCTTTTTCCCCTCAACCGGGCAGTTGTGTGAAGTGGACGATCACGCAGCTGCCCACAATTTATGTCCGGCAAAGCACCTGTCTGATGTGTTTTGCCTGTTTCCCGTCCGTGATTTATTTTATGCGAATGATAGATTCCCGCGCCGCACCATGAGGAAGGTCTGCACGGGGTCTATGATTTGAAAAAAATTTTGGTGTTAGTCAATAACCGTATTGATAATGCCTTAAATTGTAACAAGAAGGTAATT
>JAJBUU010000014.1 GCA_020860205.1 Oscillospiraceae bacterium
GCTTGCGAAACTGTGTCTCAATATGTGCGGCGACAAATGTGGAAGCAACAACGGCGGACGGTTTTCCTTATCGGCGCTTTCCGTTTCCGCCTTGTTGTAGCAGTTCCCAAAGGGGCATTCGGTTCCGCTCCCTGCGGGAACAGACCGGCTTCCGACGCTGACGATGGCGCGGGGGAACGCTCCCGCAGACGCGCGCCCCGCGTCCTGCCGGTCTGCCGCGTTTTCCACGCAGCGGCGGCTTGAAGCGCTTTGCAAAATATGGTATCATCATACAATCAAACCAAACACGACGGGGTACCACCGCGTATTCGCAGGCTGCGCGGCGCCGTCTCAGGAAAAGGAGCGCAAGGTATGGGATGGAAAAAATGCGTGGGCACAGCCGGGGCGCTGATCTCCGCTGCGGGATTGCTGGCGCTGCTGGCGGTCATGCTGCTCTGGTGGCGCGGCAGCAGCTATGGCTTTGCCGGACGGACCGCAGCGATCCTCAGCGCCACGCTCTTTGCGGCGGGCGCGCTGCGCAGCGTGCCGGGCTGGATGCGCTTCTGGAGCCGCGAGATGGAGCCGGAGCTGTGCTTTCCGGGCGAACCGCCGCATATGCTGCCGCGCCTGTTTGCCGCAGGGCTGGCGCTGGACGCGCTCTTTCTGCTGCTGGTGCATCTGCTGCGCCGTCTTTCCGGCGCGGACACGGGCTTTTTCGAGGGGCTGGAATTTTGGACGTGTCTGGACAGCGGGCATTATCTGGACATCGCGCGCGACTGGTATCTTTCAGAGGGCGAATGGGATCGGCTGGTGCAGCTTGTCTTTCTGCCGGGCTACCCGTTGCTGATCCGTCTCTTTATGTGTCTGACCGGCGACGCGCTCTCCGCCGGGCTGCTGACCGCCGCGCTGTGCTTCGCCGCAGCGCTCTGTGTACTCTACCGGCTGCTGCGGCTGGACGCGCCGCACGCGCAGGCGATGCGGACGCTGCGCTATCTCTGCATCCTTCCGGGTACGTTCTTTTTCGCCGCGCCGATGAGCGAGAGCCTTTTTCTGCTGCTGACCGCCGCCTGTCTTTTCTGCGCGCGAACCGGGCGCTGGACGCGGGGCTGCCTGCTGGGCGGCTGCGCAGCGTTCACCCGCTCTCTCGGACTGACGCTGCTGGTCCCGCTCCTGTTTGAGCTGATTTCCACAGCCGCAAAGGGCGCGCAGCCGCGCGGCCGGGTCTGCGCCCATTTTGCGGCGCTGCTGCTGGTTCCGGCGGGCTTTGGCGTCTATCTGCTGGTAAACTGTCGCGTTTCCGGCAACCCGTTCCAATTCCTCATCTATCAAAGCGAGCATTGGGGGCAGCGGACAGGCTGGTTTTTCAACACGGCGGCCTATCAGACGGAATACGCCATTTCCTGTCTTGGCACAAACGGAACGAACCTGCTGGGGCTTTGGCTGCCAAATCTGCTTGCCTGCTTCGGCGCGCTTGCGGTCATCGCCCTCTCGGCACGGCGGCTGCGCACGAGCTATCTCATATGGTTTTTTTCCTATTATCTGCTCGCCATCGGCGCGACATGGCTCCTGAGCGCGCCGCGCTACCTGACGGTGCTGTTCCCCATCCATATGGGGCTTTCCGCACTGACCGCCCGCCCGTGCGCGGAACGTGTCGTGACGCTCTGCGGTGGCGCGCTCTCGCTGCTTTACCTCTGTGCGTTTGTCCTGCGCTGGCAGGTGTGGTAAAAAATGAAAATTTTTTCAATATCGGCCTGCCGTTTGCGACTTGAAAGATGGAGGGACACACAAAACGCAGAACGAAAGAGGTGGAACACCGCGATGGAGGATGATGAAATCGTAACACTATACCAGCGCAGGGACGAGCAGGCGATCCGGGCGACCGCCGAAAAATACGGCGGCTACTGTCTGCACATCGCGCAGAATCTGCTGGGCATTCGTGAGGACGCGGAGGAATGCGTCAACGACGTTTATTTCGCGCTGTGGTCGCGCATTCCGCCGGAGCTGCCGCGATGCCTGCGGACATTTTTGGGGCGGGTGACGCGCAATATTTCCATCAGCCGCTTCCGTGCGCTGCGGGCGCAGAAGCGCTACAGCGGCATGGAGATCCTGCTCTCCGAGCTGGATGACTGCGTTCCGGCAACAGAGAACGTGGAGCGCGCGGCGGAGCAGCGGGCGCTGCCGGGGATCATCAGCGACTGGCTGGAGTCGCTGCCGACGGACGACTGCATTCTGTTCGTCCGCCGCTACTGGTACGGCGACACCACAAAAGCCCTTGCGCAGCGGACGAGCTGCACGGAAAACCAGATGGCGCAGCGGATGCTCCGTCTGCGCAAAAGTCTGAAGCACTACCTGGAACAGAAAGGAGTCAGCCTATGAAACAGCAATCAGACAGTCATCACAGCGAACAGATTTTTGACGCGATCACCGACGTGCGGGACGCGCTGGTGGAACAGGCGGCAGATGTGCCGCAGAAGCGGCGGCGGCGCTGGCCGGCTGCCACTGCGGCGGTGCTGGCCGTTGCCATACTCGGCGGCGTACTGCTCTATCCGTTCGGCGGAAACGGCGGGTTGGATATGGCGGCTTACGCCATTGCGGAAGCGACATATCCGGAGATGGCGCAGTACCCGGATGAAGCCGCCTTTTTTGAAGCGCTGCAGACGCTGCAAACGCAGCTGGACGCGGGCGAGATCACGGAGGAGGAATTTTACACGGAGAGCGACGCACTCAACGACGCCTTCAACGAACAGTACGACGCATGGTTCGCGGCGCGCCGCGCACAGCGCGACCAGCCGGAGGGCTATGCGGAAAGTTTGGACAGCTTCTTTCAGGCAAGCATCGCGCAATTCCTCTCCGGCACGGAGACGGAAAACCGCGTCTATTCGCCGGTGAACGTCTATATGGCGCTCTCGATGCTTGCCGAGCTGACCGGCGGTGAGAGCCGCGCGCAAATCCTGTCGCTGCTGGGCAGCGACGACATCGCGTCGCTGCGCGAACAGGCCGCCGCGGTCTGGAACGCCAACTATTCCAACGACGGCGCTCTGACCAGTCTGCTGGCCGGTTCCGTCTGGCTGGATACGGACGTCAGCTTTGATCAGACTCCGTTGGAAACGCTGGCGGAGGTCTACCATGCATCGTCCTATCAGGGCAAGATGGGGTCGGAGGAGATGAACCGGCTCCTGCGCGGCTGGCTGAACGAACAGACCGGCGGTCTGCTGGAGGAACAGGTTTCCAGCCTTGCGCTGGACGCGGACACCGTGCTGGCGCTTGCGACGACGATTTATTTTCGCGCAAAATGGGCAAACGAATTTAACGAGGCAAACACGGAAGCCGATGTGTTCCACGGTGCGGCGGGCGACCAGAGCGCGGACTTTATGCACGCGACCAGAGCTTCATATTACTACTGGGGCGAACAGTTCTCCGCTGCGGCACTCTCTTTGGACGGGGGCGGCACGATGTGGCTGATCCTGCCGGATGAGGGCGTCAGTACGGACGCGCTGCTGGCAGACGCGGAGGCGGTGGAATTTCTGCGCTATGCAGAGGGATATGCGGAGGACTGGGAAACCAGCAAATTTCTGACCGTGAATTTCTCCGTGCCAAAATTCGACGTATCGGGTGAAACAGACCTGACGGAAGGGCTGCGCGCGCTCGGCGTGACCGACGTATTTGATTTGGATACTGCGGACTTCTCCCCGCTCTCGGACGAGGCGCTCTGCGTTTCAAAGGCGCTGCATGGCGCGCGCGTTGCCATCGACGAGGAGGGGGTCACCGCCGCAGCTTACACTGTGATGGGGCTGGTCGGAACCTCGATGCCGCCGACTGACGAGGTGGATTTTGTGCTCAGCCGCCCGTTCCTGTTCCTTGTCACCGGGGAAACCGGTCAGCCGCTTTTTGCAGGGGTCGTGAACCAGCCGTGAATGGCTCAGCCGCGCGGCGATTTCAGACAGCCCTGCGTGTGGGAACTGATTGAAAAAATCTCCGTGAAAAGCGGCGCTTTTCACGGAGATTTTTATTTATACACTTATACACTATATAGGTTGCAGAATAGGTTGCAGAGAAACCCGGCGTCAGCCGCCGTTCTGCGCGCGCTGCAAGGCGGCATAAACGCCGTCCTGCGCCATCAGCTCCGCATGGGACCCCATCTCCACGATGCCGGTTCCCTCCACCACGGCAATGCGGTCTGCGCTGCGGATGGTGGAAAGGCGATGCGCGATGATGATGCAGGTCCGTCCGTGGCTGAGCCGGTCAAGGCTGGCCTGTATCCGCTGCTCCGTCACGCTGTCCAGCGCGCTGGTGGCCTCGTCCAAAATCAGGACCGGCGGGTTTTTCAAAAACACCCGCGCGATGGAAATGCGCTGCTTCTGACCACCGGAGAGCATCACGCCGCGCTCGCCGATATAGGTATCATACCCGTCCGGCAGTTCCTGAATCTCCCGGTGCAGCTCCGCGCGAACGGCGGCCTGCTCGACCTCCGCATCCGTCGCATCCGGCCTGCCATAGCGGATGTTCTCGCGCACTGTTCCGGCGAACAGGAACACATCCTGCTGGATGATGCCGATGCTCCGCCGCAGGCTCTCCTGCGTCAGCGCGCGCACATCGTTGCCGTCCAGAAGCACCGCGCCGCGCGTCACATCATAAAAGCGCGGCAGCAGGTGGCAAAGCGTCGTCTTGCCTCCGCCGGACGGTCCCACCAACGCGAAGCGTTCTCCTGCATTGATCGTCAGGTTGATGTCCTTCAGGACCTCTACGCCATTATCATAGGAAAAGCTCACATTTCGGTATTCCACCGCGCCGCGCACATCCTTCAGCGTTTTTGCATCCGGCGCATCCTGAATCTCCGGTTCGGTGCGCATGACCTCCAAAAAGCGCGAGAACCCGGCTGTTCCCTGCATGAACATCTCCATAAACTGCGAAAATTTGCGCACCGGAGAGATGAATGTGGAAACATAGAGTGTGAAGGTGATCAGGTCGATATAGTCCATGTGCTCCTGCATGATGAGGAAGCCGCCCACGCCGATCACGACCGCCTGCATCGCGCCCATCGTAAACTCCATGCCGCTCTGGTAAATGCCCATCGCGCGGAAATAGCCCTGCTTCGCGGTCTTAAAGAGCGCGTTGCTGCGGTCAAATTTTTCCAGCTCGGCGCGCTCGTTGGCAAAGGCCTTTGCCGTGCGCACACCGCTGATCCCGCTCTCAATCGCGGCATTGATTTCCGCCGTTTTGCGTTTGACCTCGATGTTCGCGTCCTGCATCCGCACACGCTGCCGCATGGTGAACCAGAAGCACAGCGGAATGAAAATCAGCAGCACCAGCGCCAGCTCCCAGCGTATCGTAAACATAATGGCGATGGCGCCTAAAATCGTCAGGGTGCAGATGAGGATATTCTCCGGCCCGTGGTGCGCCAGCTCGGTAATGTCAAACAGGTCGTTCGTCACGCGGCTGAGCAGCACGCCGGTGCGATTGTGGTCAAAATAGCTGAAGCTAAGCTCCTCGATATGGGCGAACACATCACGCCGCATATCCGCTTCCACGCGCACGCCCATCCCGTGGCCGACAATGGTGATGAAATAATACAGCACGCCCTTTAAGACATAAGCCGCAAGCAGCACCGCAATGACCACGAAAAACACGGCAAAGCGCCGTTCCGGCAAAAGCGTCTGCATACTGCGGCGGGACACCATCGGAAACACAAGGTCGATGACCGAAACGGCCAGCGCGCAAAGCATATCCACATAAAACATCCCGCGATGTGGTCGGATATACGACATAAAAATCCGCAGCGTTCCGCGGGAAAAATCCTTCTGATTCATCAATCTATCCCTTCTCTCCTCGTTTCCGCACTGCTCTGCGCCGCCGCATAAATCGGCAGGCGCGGCTGGCGCAGGATAACCGCCGGGCGCATTTGCGCGGCGCGGTCTTACGCAAATTTTTCCCGCGCGGCAACGGCAAGGCGGTCACAGCGGTTGTTGTACGGATTATCCGCGTGCCCCTTGACCCAATGGTAATGCATTTCGTGCCGCTCTGTCAGCTCCAGCAGGCGCTCCCAGAGGTCGGGATTCAGTGCGGGCTTTTTGTCAGACTTGATCCAGCCGCGCCGCCGCCACGAAACCGCCCAGCCCTTTTGCAGCCCGTCTATCACATAGCGGCTGTCGCTCCAAAGCTCCACAATGCACGGCTCCTTCAGCGCCTCCAGCGCCGAAATCACGCCCAGCAGCTCCATGCGGTTGTTTGTCGTTTTGGCTTCGCCGCCGCTCATCTCGCGCTCCATATCCTTATAACGCAAAATCGCGCCCCAGCCGCCGGGGCCGGGATTGCCGGAGCAGGCGCCGTCCGTATAAACCATGACCTGTTTCATGCAAACCTCCATAAGCCCAAAACGGGCATATCCTCAAATGGCAACCGGAATTTTTTCGGAAAATTCATGGCAGCGGTACCGCTCCACCGTGAAGCTGTTTTTGGTAAACGCATAAAAATCCGTGACCGTGTCGTCCAGCCTGACCGCAGGCGCGGGGTACGGCGCGTTTTGGATGATCCGCTCTACCAGCGGGATATGGCGGTCATAGATATGGCAGTCCGCGATGACATGAACCAGTTCCCCCGGCAAGAGGCCGGAGACCTGCGCCAGCATCATCAGCAGCGCGGCATACTGCATCACGTTCCAGCCGTTCGCGGTCAGCATATCCTGCGACCGCTGGTTCAGGATACCGTTTAACACATTGCCGCTCACATTGAAGGTCATGGAGTAAGCGCAGGGATAAAGCGCCATTTCGTTCAGGTCGTCAAAATTATACAGATTGGTCAGGATGCGGCGCGACGCGGGATTATGCTTCAAATCCCATAGCACGCGATCCACCTGGTCAAACTCGCCCTCCGGGTAACGGTGCTTTACGCCGAGCTGGTAGCCATACGCCTTTCCGATGGAACCATTCTCGTCTGCCCATGCGTCCCAGACGTGGCTGCTGAGGTCGTGGATGTTATTGCTTTTTTTCTGCCAGATCCAGAGCAGCTCATCCACCGCGCTTTTGAAATACTGCCGCCGCACGGTCAGCATTGGAAATTCTTTTTGCAGGTCATAGCGGTTAACGATGCCAAATTTTTTTATCGTGTGCGCCGGAGTTCCGTCCTCCCAGCGCGGTCGGACCGCAAACGCCGTATCCCATACGCCATTTTCCAAAATATCCCTGCAGTTTTGAATAAACATCTCGTCAGCGTAGCTCATTGCGATGCTCCTCTCGTTTTTTCTCTCCGTTACAACACCCTGTTTGCCATACCCATAGTAGTATATCAGCTCGCGCCCCCTTTTGCAAGGGCGGCGTTTTTCCATTCCAGAAGCGAGCGCATTTATTTTTCTTCGCACGCTTCTGGAAAAGCAGACGAATTTTTATCCGTTCCGGTTGACCGCAATGTGTGGGAGCGGACAGGTTTTTGTCGCGGGGGCAGGATTTCGTCGCTGCGGCGACGATCTGCTTTTCTTGCGGCAGGAAAGTAAGTCGCTTCCGCAGGAGTGAAACCTCCTGTACCTTTGCCTGCTGAGTACCCTGCGGATATAAGTACCCTGTGGGTATCCCCGCACCGGGAAAGTTGGCCGCTCCTGCCGATTTATGCGCCGTTGCCTTAAAAATAAATGCTCTCGCCCTGGCGCCATTTTCCGCCCTGACAAAAATTGGCTCTTTCTTGACAGCACGCCGTTTGGCTGATACAATCGACAGCAGAAGGAGCCCTGTCCATTACATAAAAAAAGCATTAAAAGCGCGCGGCCATGCAAAGGCCGCTTTTGGGAGGTGCATCTGGATGGATGCGAATGCAATCGCCGTGACGGGAATGGGCGTAGTCACGCCTGTCGGCATCGGCGTGGAGGATTATTGGAACGCGCTGCTCGCCGGGCGCTGCGGCGTTGGACGGATCACGCGCTTTGACGCGGAAGCGCTGGCCGTGAAAATCGCGGCGGAGGTGCGTGATTTCCGCCCGGAGGACTTTCTGCCGCGACGGCTGATTTCGCAGACAGACAGCTTTACCCAGTTTGCTTACGCCGCTGCGGAACAGGCGCTGGGTTCCGGCGGACTGCCCGCCGCGCCGGAGCGCTGCGGCATCGTCATGGGTACCGCGATGGCCGGTATCGCCACGACTGCGGCGACGCAGGAAATGCTGACCTGCGCGGTACACAAGAACGTCGGCCCGCACTTTGTGCCGCGCATTTTGGCAAACATCGCAGCGGGTCAAATCGCGATCGCCCGCAACATACGCGGGCCAAGCCTGACCATTTCGACCGCCTGCGCCTCCGGCGGGGATGCGATTTCCTCCGCCGCAATGCTCCTGCGCGCCGGGGAAGCCGACGCGGTGCTGGTGGTGGGCGCGGAGTCCATCCTCTGCCCGCTCGTGATTTATTCGCTCGCCAACGCGCAGGTGCTCTCCCGCGCCAACGATACGCCGGAGCTGGCCTGCCGCCCCTTTGACCGGCAGCGCAGCGGCTTTGTGATCGGCGAGGGCGGCGGCGCGCTGCTGCTGGAAACAGCGGCGCACGCGACGGCGCGCGGCGCGGAAATACTGGGCGAGCTTGCGGGCTGGGCGAACAACAGCGACGCACACCATGTGACCGATCCGGAGCCGAACGGGGAACGCGCCGCAGACTGTATGCGCGCCGCGCTCAGCCGCGCGTGTATGGCAGCGGCGGACATCGGCTATATCAATGCGCATGGCACGGGAACGTGCGCCGGGGACGCGGCGGAGGCGGAAGCCGTGCGCCGTGTATTCGGCACGGGGGACGGCGCGCCGCGCGTCAGCTCTACAAAAGGCGCGACCGGACACATGATGGGCGCGGGCGGCGTGACGGAGGCCATTGCCTGCCTGCTGGCGCTGCAACGCGGCGCGCTGCCGCCAACACTGAATCTGGAGCAGCCGGACGCGCCGCTGAACCTTGTTGCGCGCACGGCGGAGCGGCGGCAGATCGCCGCCGCGATGAGCAATGCATTCGGCTTTGGCGGGCAGAACTCCAGTCTGGTGTTCCGCCGGGTCTGAGCCGGGGACGGATAAGGAGAGAAATTCATGGACATCAACCAGCTCCGGAGCTTTCTTGCGGTTACGCAGACGCTGAATTTTAATAACGCGGCGAAGGAGAGCGGCGTGCCGCAGTCCACCATCAGCCGCCAAATCAGCGAATTGGAGCGCCAGCTCGGCGTACCGCTGTTTTACCGCACCAGGCGCAAGGTGGAGCTGACCGCAGAGGGACGGACGTTTTTGCCTTATGCGCAGGAGATGCTGGAAGCCTCGCAGCGGGGTGCGCGCGCCGTGCGCCAGCTCCATACCGGCGGGCGCGGGCGGCTGGCCATCGCCACCGTTGTCACGGGCGGGACGTTCCTGACCGGGTGCCTGCGGGAGTTTGGACAGGCTTATCCAAATGTGGTGGTGGACATCCGCTGTGTTTCCAGTGGCGGCGCGCTGCAAAACGAGGGAGAGGACCCCTATGATTTTCATTTGCTCCATGCGGATATGCTGCCGGAAAGCGGAGACTTTGATACGCTGCTGACCCATTCGGATCAGCTCTGCGTTGTGGCGGCAAAGGGATTTTTGCGCGGCTGCAAAACAGCCGAAGACAGCAACACGGGCAAAAATGGCGGCGGTGCGGACAAAATCGGGAACAGCGGCATCAGCGAGGGCAGCGGGGATGCGGCGGAGTGGTCGCCGCGTGCGCTGGACGGGGAACGGATGATCCTGCTCTCGGAGGAGGAAAGCCCGATCCTGTATATGATGGTGCGCAACTATTTTCGCGCGCGGCGGGTCGTGCCGAACGTGGTGAACGAGAGCGGGGACGTGCGTGCGGTGCTGCTGGCGGTGGCGGCGGGGCTGGGCGTGACGGTGCTGCCCTCCGAGCTGACGCTGGCCGCGCCGCCCGGCGCGGTGGAGGTGCTGCCACTGCCGGACATGGATGAGCCGCTGGTGTATGCCGCCGCGTGGAAGCGTGCGCTGTGCAACCCGGCTGCGCGGCTGTTTCTGGATGTGCTGCGCCGCCACGCCGCGCCAGAGCTGCAATAAACGAAGAAAGAACGCAAAACCACCCCTCCGGCCAAGTCGGAGGGGTGGTTTTGCGCGCCTGTTCGGCGGCGTCTTATCACGACAGGATGGATTGTGGCGTGCCGCCTGAAAAATTCGCGGCGTTCGGCGCTGTGCTTATCTTGCGTACATCAGGCCGATGATCCAATATTTCATCCGGCAGGGGAGCAGGCGGGCAAGCAGGGTGAAAACACGGTATTTTCCGCCGATGACATACTCCGGCTTTGGGTGGCGGCGCAGCGCGATTCTGGCGATATAGGCGCCCGCGTCGGCGGGATTCATGCCGGTCTCCTCGTCGTGCTCCATCACGGCCACGCTGCGGGCAATGCGCCCGGCGTAGACGTCGTCTCCCTCCATGTTTTTCTGCCGCGCAGCCGTAAAATCGCTGCGGATGTCGCCGGGGAGTACGGCGCAGACACGCACGCCGAACGGACGCACCTCGTTGCGCAGCGCAGCGCTATAAGTGCTGACTGCGGCCTTGCTGACGGAATACCAGCTCTGAAACGGAATGGCGCAGGGTGCGGCGACGGAACTGATATTTACGATGCAGCCGCCGCCCTGTGCGCGCATGACGGGCAAAACGGCACGGCTGCAATTCACCGCGCCGAACAGGTTCACATCCAGCAGGCGCTTTGCCTGCGCGGTTTCCGTAAACTCCGCCGCGCCGGAAATGCCGAAGCCAGCATTGTTGATCAGGATGTCCACACGTCCCGCGTGCGCACACACATCGTCCACTGCCGCGCGCACCGCCGCCTCGTCGGATACGTCGCAGCGCAGGTGCGTGATGCCCGGCGTTTCCGCCCCCCTGCGGGAGAGCGTGTAAACCGTGCAGCCCTGCGCGCGCAGCGCCAGCGCGGTTTGCAGCCCGATGCCGCCGCTCCCGCCGGTCACGATGGCGACAGGGGAAGCGCCGTTCACAGGCCGAACCGGTGCAGCACGTCCGCGATAACGGCCACCGCCTCATCGAGCAGCGCATGTGTGTGCGTCGCCATCAGGCTGCACCGCAGCAGGCATTCGCCGGGCGCGCAGGCGGGTGGCAGCGTCGCATTGACATAAACGCCGCGCTCATAGATTTCCTTCTGGATTTGCAGCGTCTTGATCGGGTCGTATGTATAGATGGGAATGATCGGCGTTTCCGCGTCGATAATGGCGATGTTCTGCGCTTTCAGCGCGCTGCGCATATATTGCGCGTTCTGGGCCAGACGCTCCGGCAGCTCCGGATGCGCCCGGAGGTAACGCAGCGCTGCGGTCGCCGCCGCGATGCTGGCGGGCGGAATGGCTGCCGCGAAAATATAGGGGCGGGACGTGCAGCGGATGAAGTCAATGACCTTTGCATCTCCTGCGACATAGCCGCCCAGCGAGGCCAGCGACTTGGAGAACGTCCCCATGCAGAGATCCACCTGTTCGGAAAGCCCAAAATGACTTGCGGTGCCGCGCCCGCCTTCGCCCAGCACGCCAAAGCCGTGCGCATCGTCCACCATGACGCGCGCGCCGTATTGCTTTGCCAGGCGGCAAATCTCCGGCAGGTTCGCAATGTCTCCGCCCATGGAGAACACACCGTCCGTCACGACAAGGCAGCCGGCTTCCGCCGGAACGCTCTGCAAACGGCGTTCCAAATCCGCCATATCGCCGTGGCGGTAGCGCAGGAGCTTGCCATAGCTCAGCTTGCAGCCGTCATAGATGGATGCATGGTTCTCACGGTCGCAGACCACATAGTCATCGCGTCCGACCAGCGCGGCGATCGCGCCCAGATTGCTCTGGAACCCGGAGGGAAACGTCACCACGTCCTCCTTGCCCAGAAAGTCTGCCATCTCGCGTTCAAACACCTGATGCAGCACAAGCGTACCGTTCAAAAGGCGGGAACCGGAGCAGCCGGTTCCGTAGCGCTGCATCGCCTCCACGCCGGCGGCGATGATCTCCTCGTTCACAGTCAGTCCAAGGTAGTTGTTGCTGCCCAGCATGATGCGCCGCTGGCCTTCCATGATGACCTCAGTATCCTGCCGGGATTGCAGCTCCCGAAAATAAGGGAACAGTCCCTGCGCGCGAAATTCATCGGCCTGCGTATAAGCGCGGCACTTTTCAAAAACATCCATATCTCAAAACGAGCCTCCACTCTCAATCATTGTTCCATTGGCTGCCGCGCATCGGCGCGAAAACCATAATAAGCTATTTTAATTGTTTGTGGCGTGAAAGTCAACATTTTGCCTTTAAAATGTCGAAAAAAGATTTATATTTTGTTGCCGGACAGTCGAAGCGCCACAAGAAGTGGAGGAACGCCGCCGAACCGCGTCGGGAAACCTCGGATTTCATATCGAATTATGTAAACAAACATTCGATACTCCACGCCGCCGGAAGGCTTGCATTGCGCGCCGGAATGTGTTAATTTATAGCGGAATAAACGGTGATTTATGTATAAAATAGAAATTACGCCGTAAAAACAATTTATTACGGAGGATGATTATGGAAACCAAAATCAAAGTGCTGCTTGCGGACGCGAGCGAAGATTTTTGCACGCTGCTGCGCCGCACGCTGGAGGAAGAAGGGGACATTTCGGTGACGGGGACGGCGACAGACGGCGTACAGGCGCTTTCGCTGCTGCATGAAACGCAGCCGGACGTGCTGCTGCTGGATTTGATTTTGCCGAAGCTGGACGGGCTGGGCGTATTGCAGCGCCTTTCGGAAACCGACTGCGCGCCGGCGACCATCGTGATGAGCGCATTTTACAGCGAGCAAATGGTCACAAAGAGTGCCGCGCTGGGCGCTTATTATTTCATTCCGAAGCCCTGCGATATGCAGGCGCTGGCGGGAGCGATCCGGCAGAGCGTCGCCATACCGGAGGTACATCCGCCGGTGTTTGCCGCCGCCACGCCGGAGGAGGCGGATCTGGAGTCCGCCGTGACGGAGATTATCCACGAAATCGGCGTACCCGCCCACATCAAAGGCTATCAATATCTGCGCGAGGCCATTATGATCACGATACAGGATATGGACGTGATTAACGCCGTGACAAAGGTGCTGTATCCCGCTGTGGCAAAAAAATTCGGCACCACGCCAAGCCGCGTGGAGCGCGCCATCCGCCATGCCATCGAGGTCGCGTGGGACCGCGGGGACATCGAAACGCTGCAAAAATTTTTTGGCTACACGGTCAGCAACATCAAGGGCAAGCCGACAAACAGCGAATTTATCGCCATGATCGCGGACTGTCTGTCCCTGCGCCGCAAGTCGCAGGCGCGGTGACAGAGCAGGGTTTCGCCTCCGTGGAGGCGGACTTCTTTTACGGCGCGGCAAAGGCAAGGCTGTTGTCCGCAGCGTCTCCGACCTGTCCCGCAAGGGACGCATTTTTGTCCGCGTGGCAAGATAGCGCGTCCGCCCATAATTATGGATTTTGCCGTGAATATGACCGCCGCCGCAGGGGATACCCTGTGGCGGCTTATTGCGCCGGATCAATCCGATGTGTCCTGCGGCGGCGTTGCTGTGCCGTCGGCCTGCTGCTGGTCGCGCGCCATCCGCTCCCGGATGGCCTGCAAAATGTAACCTTGCAGGCTTTGGCCCGCCGCTGCGGCTGCGGCGCGTATCTCCGCGCCGTCCTGCTTATACGGCTGTATGCTAATCTTGTCCAGCTTGGATTGATGCCGCTTGTCCGTAATCCGCTTTTTGGCCGATACTGCCATAATTTCACCTCCGTGACCAGATTGTAATATATAATACCATTTTTGCCGTCGCATGGAAACACGCCATTTTGCACAAAAACATCACTCCATGTTTGTGCAAAAAGTAGAATCGCATGGAGTGACGCAAAAAATGGTTGACTTTGGCGTGGCGTGATGCTATACTAAGGCCACAAAGCAAGAGACACACACCACAACGGATGCACCTTGACAACCGCATAAGCCGACCGGGCGACATAAGCCGACGAGGGAAGCCACGCAACGAGGGCGCGTAAACGCCGGAGCGGATTGGTTTCGTCGCACGGGGCGGCGATTTACTTTCCCGCAGAGCAGGGTTTCGCCTCTGTGGAGGCGACTTACTTTCGCTGCGCGGCGAAAGTAAGCAAAGACGCGCCCGAAGGGAAACCCTTACGGCGGTGCAGGGAACGCACCGCGCGCACAAGGCGCGGGAGTATGCGCCCCGTCCGAATGGGTTTCCCTCCGGAACCTCCCTTCCTGAACGTCCAAAAGGGGCGCGCCCCTTTTGGATAACCCCGCACAAGTGGGAAATCGAAGCAAAAAACCGAAGATACTTCTGCGCTACGCAGGGTGAGGTGATTCAAAGAAGTTTATCCTTTTCGGATAACCCCTTGCCAGTGATAAGGCGAAGCATAAAAATCGGTGCTGTTTCTCCGACCCGCAGGAGCAAACCCTGTCCCCTGCGACAGAACCGATTGCATCTATGGATAATTTTCCGTTCGGATACCGGATATACTGCGGCAGCGCGGTCTGACACTGCTGCGGGAAACCGGCTTTCGGAAAATTCATGTATTTTGGCAAAGCTGTTTACAGGCGGGAATCTGCGCGGTCAAACAGGCATAAAAAGGCGGGGACGCACACTGTTTGCGCAGTGTACATCCCCGCTTCCTGCATTTTATGCATCAAGGAGAGAGAGAATTTGCTTTTTGTAATCCAGAAATGCCCCGCTGAGCGAAAAATCCAGTCCGCGCGGACGGGGCGGCAGGATGGGAAACGCCGCAGTGATTTTTCCCGGATGCCCGGAGAGAATGCAGACGCGGTCGGACAGCAGGATCGCCTCGTCGATGTCGTGTGTGACGAAAAGGGTCGTCAGGCGAAGGCGCTCCATCATGTCGATATACCAGCCGTGCAGCTCCCGTTTGGTCAGCGCGTCCAGTGCGGAGAACGGCTCGTCAAGCAGCACCACGCCGCGTGAACCCAAAAACGTGCGCAGCAGCGCGGCACGCTGCCGCATCCCGCCGGAGAGCTGCGCCGGCCAGAGCCGCTCTGTTCCGCGCAGACCAAAGTCGGCAAAATAAGCCTGCGCCTTCTCCCGCGCCGCTGCGGGTCTTTCGCCCCGGAGGACAAGCGGCAGCGCCACATTGTCCAGCACCCGCTTGTGCGGCAGAAGCAGATCCCGTTGCAGCATATAGCTGATTTTTCCGGGACGTCCGGTCACGTCCTCGCCATCCAGGAGTACCCGCCCCGCCTCCGGCGTTTCCAGACCGGAGAGCGTGTGAAACAGCGTGGTTTTGCCCGCGCCGCTGACCCCCAGCAGACAGACCAGCTCGCCGGGGTGTAGCGCGATGGACACATCCTCGATGATCGTGCGCCCGTCATAGCGTTTTGTGATGCCCTCCGCCAGCAGCGCGACCTGCGCGCTCATTCGGGCAGATAGTCGTTGGTAAATCCGGTATTTTCTGCAAGCTCCAGTTCCACCAAACCATTCTCGTTCAGCCATCTGTAGTAGGCATTCCAGCGCGCTGCGTCGATATAGCCCCACTGGTCCACTTCGGCCTTGTACTGGTCGGCCATCCACGCCTGGCTGGCTGTCACCAGCGCCTCGCTGCCGCTGAGAGAACCGGTGGTATCGCTGTCGATCAAAATCTGCGCGGCCTCGTCCGGATGCTCGATGGCGTATTCATAGCCCTTCGCGGTGGCGGCGAGGAACGCCCGTGCCGTCTCCGGCTGCTCGCTGAGGAAAGCGTCGTTCGCCACCAGGATCGGCGTATAGTAGTCAAAGACCGGGTCGATGTCCTTGAAATAGAAATAGTCAAACTCCAGCCCGGACAGCTCCGCCGCGATGCCGCCCCAGCCGTAATAGACCCAAATCGCGTCTGTCAGGTTCTCCCGCAGCGCGCCGGCCTCGTCCTCCAGTGTGTAAGGGATGAGGTTCACAAGGTCAAAATCGCCGCCGTCGGCCTCCACCACCTGCCGCATCATGGCAAGCTCGATATATCCGTTATAAGTGGAATAGGTATGCCCTTCCAGCCCGGAGGGAACGTCCATTCCCTCTCCCGCGCGGGAGATGATGCCGGAGGTATTGTGCTGGAGCAGCGCGGCCACCGCCGTGATCTCCAGCGGGTCCTCGCGCGCAAAGGCTGCGGCCATGTTGTCCTGCACCCCAACGGCAAATTCCGCCTGTCCCGCCGCGCAGAGCGCCACAGCGCCGTCCTCCGGCGGCTGCACGATGGAAACCTGCAATCCCGCGTCCGCATAATAGCCCAGCGCATCCGCAACATATAGCCCGGTGTGGTTGGTATTCGGCGTCCAGTCCAGACAAACGGTCAGACTGGTCAGCGCCGCATCTTCTTCCGTATCCTCCTCTGCCGCGCCGCTCCCGCAGGCGCTCAGGGACAGCGCCAGCAGCGCGGAGAGCGCCAGTGCGCCGGTTCGTTTCAGCATTTTCCGATTCATATCAATCATTCCTTTCGATTTTTTCATATGCCTCCCACGGCATCAGCAGCCGCCGCAGCACCGTCACCAGCGCCATCAGCAGCAGGCTCACGGCGATAATCACGATGATAACGGCAAACATCTTGTCAAATGCATAAGCCTTTTTCACGCGCGTCATATAAACGCCCAGCCCCTCAAAGCCGCCCAGCCACTCCGAAATCACCGCGCCCACAACGGCGTAGGAAACGGAAACGCGCAGCCCGGAAAAGAAATGACTGAGCGCGGAAGGCAGTTCCAGATGCAGAAAAATCTGCCGCCGGTTTGCGCCCATCGCACGCAGCAGATCTGCGGCGGCGCGGTCTGTGCTGGCGTAGCCCTCCAGCAGATTGACCGCGATGGGGAAAAATGTTGTGATGGTGACCAGCGTCACCTTTGGCGCCATGCCGAAGCCCATCCACAGCACCAGCAGCGGCGCGATGGCGATGGTCGGGATGGTTTGTGTGATCACCAGCAGCGGGTAAAACGCGCGGTAAAGCACCCGTACACGGTGCATCAGCGTCGCCAGCGCCATACCCAGCGCGACGCCGAGCAGCAGCCCCCACGCCGTTTCCTGAAGCGTTACGACGGCGTTGGCGCACAGCGTGGCGGCATCTGTCGTCAGTGTGTTCCAGACCTGTCGCGGCGTGGGCAGCATGAACTGCGGCACGATGCCACCTTCGCTCAGTCCCATCCAGATGACGAGGACAGCGAGCAGCGCCAGCGCGGCCGGCAGCTTACCGGTGATGCTTCGTGACCTTTTCATCAATTGTCAGCACCGCGCCGTTTGGACGGTAGGAGAGCTTGACATAGGCGGAGACCTTTTCGCTGCCCGCCTGCGCCGCAACATCCATGCAATGCTCCAGAATGTCGATGAGCTGGTGCAGGTTGTCTCCTTCAATGCTGGTTTCGCAGGGGCCGACGTAATAGTGCAGTCCGGTGGAACGGATGTAGTCGATGACCGCGTCCACAATGCGAATGGCTTCGCGGTCGTCCTGCTGGTTGGGTTCGATTTGAATGGCAATGCTTGCTTTCATGGGGTATCTCCTCCTGAAAATAAAAAATTCGGAACACCCGACAGGCCAAAAGCCATGCGGACGTTCCGATGCGTTGCCCGCTGGAGTACGGCGCTCCGCCGTACCACGGACAAAAACTTCCTACGCTGGCATTACCCAAACAGGTTCAAAGGGTCAAAGGCGCTTGCCTTACTCTCAGCCGCACCGCGGCTCCCCCGGCTATCAACTTGTCGCGGGCGCGCCGCGCCCGGTTCCGTACTGCATAGTATAGCACGTTCCGCTCCCGCTGACAAGGGGGCAGAAAAACTTTTAGCGCCGGAAATTTTCAAAAAAATTGAAAATTTCTGTTGACAAGGAGAATTTTTTTTAGTATACTTAGTAAGCTGTTCGAGCGTGGCAGCGATGGCGGCGTAGCTCAGTTGGCCAGAGCACTCGGTTCATACCCGGGGTGTCATTGGTTCAAATCCAATCGCCGCTACCATATGCGGGACATTGTGTAATCCACAATGTCCCGCGCCATCCGGCGCGTTGGTCAAGCGGCTAAGACACCGCCCTTTCACGGCGGTAACACGGGTTCGATTCCCGTACGCGTCACCACAGGAGCCGCTGACATTTCCCCGGCTCCAAACGGAGGCTTAGCTCAGTTGGTTAGAGCGCACGCCTCACACGCGTGAGGTCGACAGTTCAAGTCTGTCAGTCTCCACCACAAAAACGCACCGCAGAGAACAAAAACTCTGCGGTGCGTTTTTTCATTTCTTATCCCGCACAAGCGCGACCATTGCAGGCGCGACGCATTTTTTCTGCGGAGGGTACCACCGCTGCTCCCCAGACGCGGCTGCCGGAAAGCAACCGCCAGCCGCTTTTCCTGTGTGGTGATGTCTTGTGTATCCGCCGCCCGGCGCGCGATGCGCGGTTCGCGCGCCGGGGACGGGAAAGAGAAGCAATCGTGTTAAGGTGCCCTGCTTATGCGCCGCTGACAACGGTCTGCAAAATCAAAACCGCGTCGTTGGTCTTGACTTCGCTGTCGCCGCTGATGTCGGCAGCCGCGATCTGCGCCGACGTCAGTTCCACGGTACCGGTTTCGTAGCGCAGGACAATGACCGCATCCACGGTGGTCACACTGCCGTCGCCGTTCACATCGCCGGAACCGGCTTGCAGTTCCATAGAGGTGCCGTCTTTTACATAGCTGCTGTATTCGGTATAGAATGTCTCCACGGTGCCGTCGCTGGCGTAGTTCTGCGCGTTCAGGTGACGGTTCTCTACGCCGTTCCCTTCGGGGTTCAGATAGATGTCGCCGCTGCCGATGCCCATTGCAAGCTCGGCGTCTGTCAGGGTAAGCCAGTAGGCGATGCTTGTTTCCGGATCCCAAACGCCGCCCGCGTCCAGTCGTGGCTCCTCGACTGCCAGATAATACTTCATACCGAGAACGATCATATTCTCGATGGCCGCTTCCACATCGCTGCCAAAGCTGTCCGTCGTGGCGCTGTCGCTGACGACCAGACCCTCCGGCAGGTCGGCGCTCTCCAGCATATTCACTATAACAGTCTGCATCGCGTCATTATCGCTGACATGATAGAAATTTTTCATCCAATAGAACACCAGACTGATTGGATTCAATGTCATGTCCACACCGGTCATGGCCGCAAGCTGGTCGTAATAAATATAACCCAGATAATAGGGCTGCCCCAATGCATTTTCACACGCTGCCATAGTCAGGCCATAGACGGTAACGGGTAAATTGGTCAGAATACGGATACCAGCATTGGAAAGTTTTTCTGCCGCCTCGGTTGGGACCAAGCTCTCAACATTGACCCCTTGTCCAACGCCGATGATGACACCAGATTCCCGTCCTTCAGGCGCCAGATATTCAACCAATTCATCAGTTGTCAGAACATAACCATCGCGCGTACCGGCGGCGATTTCCTCCGTGAGAACATCATAAACATCCTCGACAATGCCGCTGGCGTGTTGTGTCATGGTGGAGGTGGTGTTTGAAATCGTCCAACTGTCGGTATCAGAATCATAGGAGAAAGACCGCACGCCGCGCACCTTTTCCAGGCCGCCGCCCAGTGCATCAATATCCACGCCGTAGGATTCGAGTTCAGCAACCTCCTCGTCGGTCAGACTGCCATCATAGACATCAAACATAAGCTGCGCCCAGTAATAGAAGCCGCGACTCCATTTGTCGTAGT
>JAJBUU010000007.1 GCA_020860205.1 Oscillospiraceae bacterium
CTCTTTTTTCGCCATCCTGGGTGCTCACATTCTGGGGACCTTTTGCGCTACTTTCGTTTTACCGAAAACATTCCATAGAGCGGAAAAACAAAACCTTTTATAAGGAGAGAAATCGAAAATGAATGCAGCATTGGTTGTCATGGCTGCCGGTCTTGGCTCACGCTATGGCGGCGTAAAACAAATCGAGCGTCTGGGGCCGGACGGGGAGATCCTGATGGAGTATGCGATTTATGACGCGCTCCGCGCCGGGTTTGACAAATTGGTTCTCATCATCAAGCCGGAGATGCTGGAGGATGTAAAGGCCGTGTTCGGGGACCGCGTGGAGCAGGCCACCGGACTGAAAATTTGCTATGCCTTCCAGACCCTGACAGACGATTACAAGGGCGTGGCTATCCCAAAGGCGCGCACAAAGCCGCTCGGCACGGTACACGCCATCCTCGCTGCGGCGGACTATCTGGATCGTCCGTTTGCCGCCATCAACGCCGACGACTACTACGGCGCAAACGCCGTTGCCGCGATCGGCGGGGCGTTGCCCGGTCTTCGCTCCGGCGGGGACGCGGCGATGGTCGCGTATCAGCTGAAAAATACCGTCAGCCCCTTCGGAACTGTGACGCGCGGCGTTTGCGATGTGGCGGATGGCGCGCTGCAAACCGTGACGGAGACCTACAAAATCAGGCTTTTCCCGGACGGCACCATACGCGATACCTCCGGCGGCGAGGACGGTCCGCTGCTCGCGCCGGACACGCTGGTATCCATGAATATGTGGGGCTATCATCCGGACATAATTCCGCTGCTGGAGGCGCGCTTTCTGCAATTCCTGCAAACCCTTGCACCGGACGACAACAGCTCTGAATGCCTGCTTCCGGTGGTGATGGATGAGTTTATCGCGCAGGGAGCCGCGCGCTGCGCCGTTCTGCATACCGATGACCACTGGTTTGGACTGACCTATCAGGAGGACAAGGAGAGCGTCCGCACTGCGCTGCAAGCGCTGCACGCCAGCGGCGTTTATCCTCCCGCACTCTGGAAATGAGCGCGGAACCGATCCGATTAGTTGTCTGCGACATCGACGGGACGCTGCTGCGCGGCAGCGAGACCGCAATCGCTCCAGCCGTGTTTGCACAGGTGCGGCGGCTGGACGAAAAGGGCATCCTGTTCTGCCCCGCCAGCGGCAGGCAGCACGCCAGTATGCAGCGCCTTTTCGCTGGCGTTGGGGTAAAGATCCCCTATATCTGTGAAAACGGCGGATTGGTGTTTGCCCCCGGCAACTCCGGCGCACTTCTGGGCAAAACGCCCATGCGCCGCGACCTTGCCATGCGCCTGTGCGGGGATATTTTGGCCGTGCCGGACTGCGAACTGGTCGCCTCCGGCGCGGAGACCAGCTATATCTGCCTGAAGCACCCGGAATTTCCGGATTATATCCGCAGCTTTGTCGGGAACAATGTGTCCATGATTTCCCGTCCGGAGGACATCCCGGAGGATGTGGTCAAGATTTCCGCTTATTGCAGGCAGGGCGCTGCGGTGGCGCGTACCGTCCTTGCACCGGCGTGGCAGACGCATTTCAGCGTGGCCATAGCCGGGGAATGCTGGCTGGATTTTACGCGGAGCGACAAGGGTCGCGGGCTGCGCCAGCTTTGCACCGCGCTGGACATTCCGCTTTCCGCCGTCGTCGCCATCGGGGACAACTATAACGATGTTCCCATGCTGAGCATTGCGGCACATCCATACATCATGGACACCGCTGCGGAGGAACTGCGCCAGCGCTTCCCCAATCACTGTGCCAATGCGGAGGACGTGTTATCGCGCCTTTGATGCGATGCCCGTCAGATCGAAAGGTTGGCGATTTGCGCAACGGGAATCGTAAAAAGGCCCCCGGCGGGAGCGGAAGCTCCCGCTGGGGGTATCATTGTGTGCGCACACATTTTGTACGGTATTGCCCGGACGGTTCTGCGCTGTCACTTCGCCAGGATTTTCTTCAATTTTGCGTAGCGCGGCAGGGAGGACTCGGTCGGGCGATCCGGAACGCCCTGAATCAGCGGGAGAACATAATCGACCAGTTCCTGCGTCAGCCCGTTTCCGTCCGCGTTGATCCATTCCAGCGGCACCTTGCGGACATAGTTTGCCACCTGCGAGAGCGGCAGCAGCACGGTTTCGCAGCGGTAGCCGCCGCTGCGCTCGCAGCGGAACGCGACCATGCAGTCGGTCTTTCCCTCCACGGCGGATTCCACAGCAACACGTCCGGCCATCTCCGCCTCGTCCAGATCAGCCGCGGAGGCCAGATGTGCGCCGCAGCGCTGCAAAAGGCTCAGCTCGATCCCGCGCACCTTTGCGCCGGTGTGCTGTTTAAGCTGCTCCGCAAGCCGCGCGGCCAGTCCGCCAAGCTGCGCATGGCCAAATCCGTCCGTCGCGCTGACCTGCGCCTCGCTCACCAGCGCGCCGTCCGCATAGTGAATGCCCTCCGATACCGCGATGAGTACCTTTTTCTTTTCCGAGAGGATGCGCTCCACGTCCGCGTAAAACCGCTCCGCGTCAAAGTCTACCTCCGGCAGATAAATGAGGTCCGGTCCCGCCCCAAAATGGGTCGCCAGCGCGGATGCTGCGGTCAGCCAGCCTGCGTCGCGTCCCATGATCTCAACCACTGTGACCTGCGCGTTGTCATAGACGACGGAATCCTTGTATACCTCCATGCAGCTCGTGGCGATATAGCGCGCGGCGCTGCCGTAACCGGGGCAATGGTCGGTACCGAACAGGTCGTTGTCGATCGTCTTGGGAATGCCCATCACGCGGCAGTCGTAGCCCACGCTCTGGCAGTATTTGGAGATTTTGTTGCAGGTATCCATCGAATCGTTTCCGCCGATGTAGAAAAAGTAACGCACGTCATATTTCCGGAATATCTCCAAAATGCGCTTGTAATCCGTGTCGTCCACAGCGGGGTCCTTCATCTTGTAGCGGCAGGAACCAAGCTCGGAGGACGGGGTATTGCGCAGATAAGCCAGTTCTGCGGGGTCCTCCTGATTCATATCATAAAGCTGGTCATCCAACACGCCGCGGATGCCGTGCGCCGCACCGTAAACGCGGGTGATGGCGGGGCTGTCCAGCCCGGCGCGGATCGCACCATAAGCGCTGGCGTTAATGACGGAGGTAGGGCCGCCGGATTGCCCGATGATACAGGCGCCTTTCAGAATGGTTTCGGTGTTCATGGTTTTTGTTCCTCCTGTTTTTAATCATGATGGTAAGGTTTGCGGAATAAAATAAAGATATTACCATACAAATGTGTCCGCTGCTGTGTCCGCTGCGTCTGGTGCAAAACTTCTCACCAGTTTCTTTTGTCGGTTTAGCGGCGTCGTCTGAAAATATTCCTTTTCATTTTCCGAAAAATGTGCTATACTTCCAGTATGGATAAGACACAACTATTTTATTACAACAGGAGATGATTTGTCAATGGCGATCGTAACTTCCAGGGAAATGTTTGAAAAGGCCTACAATGGCGGCTATGCCATCGGCGCATTCAACGTCAACAACATGGAAATCATCCAGGGCATCACGGAGGCGGCAATGGAACAGCGCGCACCGCTGATTTTGCAGGTCAGCAAGGGCGCGCGCAGCTATGCCAAGCACGTCTATTTGATGAAGCTGATCGAGGCCGCGGTGGAGGATGCGGAGCAGAGCGCGGGCTTTGACCTGCCGATTTGCGTCCATCTGGATCATGGCGACAGCTATGAGCTTTGCCGAAGCTGCATCGACGGCGGCTTTACCTCTGTGATGATCGACGCATCCGGCAAGCCGTTTGAGGAGAACATCGCGCTGACCAGGCAGGTCGTCGCTTATGCGCATGACCACGGCGTCGTGGTGGAGGCAGAGCTTGGCACGCTGGCCGGCATTGAGGACGAGGTGAATGTTTCTGCGGAGGATTCGTCCTACACCCGCCCGGAGGATGTGCAGGAGTTTGTGGAGCGCACCGGCTGCGATTCTCTGGCCATTGCCATTGGAACCAGCCACGGCGCCTTTAAGTTCAAGCCCGGTACCAAGCCGCAGCTCCGCTTTGACATTCTGGAGGATGTGTCCCGCCGTCTGCCCGGTTTCCCCATCGTGCTGCACGGTTCCTCCTCTGTCCCGCAGGAGTTCGTCGATCTCATCAACAAGTACGGCGGCAATATGCCCGGCGCGGTCGGCGTACCGGAGGAACAGCTTCGTCAGGCCGCGTCTATGGCGGTCTGCAAAATCAACATTGATTCCGACCTCCGTCTGGCCATGACCGCCTGCATCCGTCAGCATTTTGCGGAGCATCCTGACCACTTTGACCCCCGCCAGTATCTCAAGCCCGCCAGAGAAGCCATCAAGAACATGGTTGCGCACAAGCTTGTGAATGTTCTCGGCTGCAATGGCAAGGCGTAACAAAAAAATAACGCAAAAAAACAGAGACGATTTCGCCTCTGTTTTTTCTTTGCTTGCCATGACCCAATGTGTGGCGCGGAGGGGAGATTCTGCCTCTGCGCAGGTACGACGGATTTTCACTCCTGCGGGAGTACCGCCGTCCCGCATCAGTCGGCGAGCAGACTGCGCCCGTCCGCGCGCGCAAAGAGGTAGAGGTACTCCGTTTCCGGGAACAGATGCAGCGGCGCGTCATGCGGCGGCGGGACGATGCCCGCGCCAAAGGGAAGGTTGGCCACCAGCTCGGTTTCGCCCGCGCGGGCGCGGAGCTGCACCGTGCTGCCGGTCAGCTCGGCCATTTCCACACGCGCCGCAATGCCCTCCTGTGCGGGATGCAGATGCTCCGGACGCACGCCCAACACCACCGGGCCCGGCGCTGCGCCGCGTTCCCGCAGAATCTGCTGCACCTGCGCGCCCGGCTCCAGCGGGAAGCCGCAGGCACAGACGCGGTAAACGCCGCCCGACAGAGAAAGCTCCGCGTCGATAAAGTTCATCTGCGGTGTGCCGATGAACCCGGCAACAAAGCGGTTCTGCGGCTTTGTGAACACTTCCACCGGCGTCCCTGTCTGGCGGATATGCCCGGCCTCCATCACCACAATGCGATCCCCCAGCGTCATCGCCTCCGTCTGGTCGTGCGTCACATAGATAAACGTCGTGTTGATGCGCTGCCGCAGCTTGACCAGCTCTGTGCGCATCTGGCTGCGCAGCTTGGCGTCCAGATTGCTCAGCGGCTCGTCCATCAAAAAGACCTGCGGTTCCCGGACGATGGCGCGTCCGATCGCCACGCGCTGGCGCTGGCCGCCGGAGAGCGCCTTCGGCTTGCGCGGCAGCAGCTCCGTGATCTCCAGGATCTCCGCCGCCTCCATCACCTTTGCGCGAATGGCGGCTTTCGGCAGTTTTGCCATCTTGAGCGGAAACGCGATGTTGTCATAGACCGTCATGTGCGGGTAGAGCGCATAGTTCTGGAATACCATGGAGATATCCCTGTCCCTAGGCAGCACATTGTTCACTAGCCGCCCATTGATATAAAGCTCTCCGGCGGTGATTTCCTCCAACCCGGCTACCATGCGCAGCGTGGTGCTTTTGCCGCAGCCGGATGGTCCGACAAAAACGACAAACTCCCGATCCGCGACGGTCAGATTGAAATCCTTCACCGCCTCCATCGTTTTATCATAGGTTTTGCAGATATGTCTGAACACGACCTCCGCCACGTCTACCCACCCCTTTCGGCGGTTTGCCGCCTGTGATAGCGGCGCGTATGGTATTCCTCTGCC
Organism: Oscillospiraceae bacterium; assembly: GCA_020860205.1. Lineage (GTDB taxonomy): Bacteria > Bacillota > Clostridia > Oscillospirales > Oscillospiraceae > RGIG7114. Next base: position 5,703 of record JAJBUU010000007.1, read on the forward strand.
AGCACCGGCAGACGCGCCCTTGCCGTGCGCACGGCGCGCCGCAGCAGACGCACGGCGGCGGCAAGCAGCAGCAAAGCCGGAAGCACGGCGCAAAGCAGCGAAAGGAGCAGCACGGCGGCCATTACATCCTCGACCAGCCGGGCGGCGTTCTCCCAGTCCGGATAGGCCACCGCAGCGGTCTGCATCGCGCGTGTTCCAAACGCGCCCAGCACCTGCAAAATGTGCAGAAAACCGAAGCGTCCGCTGTTTTCCTGCAAAACCGCGTCCGGAAATTCCTCCTCCAGCGCGGAGTACGCAAAATTCTCGATCGGGTTTGCGGAAACCAGCTCATAAGTATCAATCGGCGCGCCCACGGCGGCGTTCAGCGCGTCCCACGCCATGAACAGCAGACCGCCGTCCTCCGAACCGTGCGCAGTCAGCGCGCGTTTGGACGCAAAATCGTCCTCCCGCGCCACGACCCCCGCTACACGGTAGGGCGTATCGTTGACGCGGATGGTCATCCCTTCCAGCTCCACGCCGCCGAACAGCATCCACGCCAGATCTTCATCCAGCAGCACGGCATCGTGCATCAGATCGTCCCGCAAAAGATAGCGTCCGGCGCGCAGGCGCAGCGGGTGGAAGTGGAAAAAATCGCCTCCGACGCCGCGTGCGGTCACGCTGGCCTGTGCCTTTTCGCTCTCCACCGTCACCGTCGCCGCCGCGCTGTATGCGTCCATATAAAGGCTGCCGTTTTCCGGCGGTTCCAGCGATTCCCCGGTCAGCTTTTCCTCCAGTGCGTCCCGGAACGCATAGACCTCTGTTTCCGAAATGTCCGTGCCTGCGGGAAAGAAGGCGGAAACCTGCGCAAACGCCAGCCCGCTCTCCCCACGGAAGGAGACTGCTGCCTGTTGGCTTTGCAGCAGTCCGCCCAGCGCGGAAAGCAGGACAAACCCTGCGGCGGACAGGAGCGCAAGCCCTGCGGCGGTGACAAGGAGCGGAAGATGCCGTGTCCGGCGCAGATGGTCAGACAGGCGTTTCATGTCTCCGCCATCCTGACCATCGCGCCGCTTTCCACGGGAGCGGAGGCAGTGGTGATGACGCAGTCGCTGTCCGTCAGAGCGCCGGACACGGCGCAGTTCACATCGTCCTCCGCCAGCACGGTGACATCCACGCGCTGTGCATAATAGCGGTTCCCAAGCGGCGTATTTTTGGCCTGTATCATCAGCACAAAGCTGCCGTTGGTGTCGGAGCGCAGGGCGCTGCGGGGGATGATGGTCGCGTAGCTGGTGCTTTTCTCCCCGATGGAGAGCGTCAGCGACTCGCCGCTCGTTACGTCCGCGCCGCTCAGCTCAAAGACCAGCAGCCGCCCGGTGCGCGGGTTCTGCGGGTCGGTGCGGATGGCCGCAAGGCGGGCGGTGATGTCGCCACCGCCGTACCAGCCGGTGGAAACCGTGGCATAGTCGCCTGTGGTAACGCGCCGCGCCTGCTCGCTTGTGACGCTCAGCTCCGTGTAATAGCCCAGATCCGGCACCTCGATGACCGCAAGGGCGTTCCCCGGCGTGGTGCTGCCGCCCGCGGAAATATTCACGCTCTGCACGACGCCGTTCACGTCGGAATAAATCTCCGCACCATAGGCGTTTCGCTCCAGTTTTTCCACCTTTTCCCGCAGCGTGGAAATGCTGTCGAGCTGATCCTCCAGGTCGAGCTGTGCCTTCTGGGAGGTGACGCTGTCATCTGCCTGCTGCCGGGCCAGATTGAAAATTGCATCCGCAAGCTGATCCTCCAGCGTTTCTATCTCGCTTTCCATGCCGTCCTTCTCGTCCAGATCGGCCTTGATCTCGTCGCGGTCAGCTTTTGCGTCCTCCAAAGCCTCCTGTGCGCGGGTCAGCGCCTTTTCTGCAGCATTTTTGCTCTTTTCTGCGGCGTTCAGAGCGGTTTTTGCCGCGTCGCGCTCCTTTTTGTATTTCTGGTACTCCGCGTCCTCTGCGTTCGCATCGTTGTAGGCGTTCTCCGCGTTGTCCAGCTCCACCTGTGCGGCAGCCAATGCGGACTCCGCCGCATCCAGCGCGCTTTGGTACTCGGTGATGACCTCGTAGGCTTCGTAGGCCTCCTCGTCTCCGGCATTGCGCAGTTCCAGTGCCGCAGCATAAAGATAGCGCGCGCGGTAGTTGCGGTAGACCCGCTGCTGCTCGGTCGCGTTCAGTGCATCAAACGCGCCCTCGCCGTTGATGCTGTCATAATATTCCGCAACGGCGGCCTCCGCCGCCTCCGTAACGCGCGCATAAGCCGCGCCATAAACCAGCTTTGCGCCCTCCAGCTCGGCCTCCGCGTTCCACTGCGCGCTCTCCGCGCTGCCCAGCGCGACCTCAGCGCGGTCAACCGCGGAGGTATCGTCCGTCCCTTCGGAAACGGAGCTTAAATTTTCCACAGCGTCCTCATAGCGGTCGCTTGCCTCGTCATAAACGTCTGTCGCGTCATCCAGCGCGTCCTCCGCCGCGTCCACGGCGGTCTCTGCGTTTTCCACGGCCTGTTTGGCTGCGGCATAGTCCGCGTCCGTCGTCAGAATTGCGTCCATTTCGGCGGTTTTTTTCTCGATTTGTTCGGTCAGACGCTGGATATTGCGGTTCTCGCTGGCGTAATCGCTGCTGGAAAGGTCCAACAGCGCCTTGCGGTAGGCAAGCTGCATATCCTGCAGCGATTCGCGGGCGCTTTCCAGCTCGTCGCTGTCCTCGTCGCTCAGGACAAAGAGCAGATCCCCGGCGGAAATGGATTCGCCCGCTTTGGCGTAAACGGTCTGTATTTTGCGGCTCTCATCCAGCACGACCTCATATGTCTCCTGCGCCGTGACGGTGCCGGTGCCGCGTATCTGCGCGCTGATGGAGCCGGAGCTGACATACTTCACCGCAACCTCCGGCAGAGACCAGTTCAAAATGGTATTGGAAAAGAAGGTCAGAACCAGCAGCACGCTCAGGAAGATGATCGCGGCGGTCTTGACCCATTCCCGCTTTTTCACTTTTTCTTCAGTCATATCCGTATCATCCCTTCACAGAGCCCTGATGGGCGATGCCCTCCACCAGATAGTTCTCCCCGTGCAAAAACAGCAGCAGCGTCGGTATCATGTAGAGCGTGCCGGCGGCAAACGCCACGCCGATTTCCCCGGCGTTGATTTTGGATAAAAATACGCTGAGCGGCTGCTGCGTTTCGTCGCTGAGCAGGATCAGCGGCTGCTCCACCATGTTCCAGTAGTCGATAAAGACCAGAATGGCGATGGAATAGAGCGCCGCGCGGCACTGCGGCAGGCAGACGCGGGTGAAAATCTGCCATTCCCCGGCGCCGTCCAGTTTGGCGGCCTCGATGAGCGAGACGGGGATGCGGCGCATAAATTTCGTCAGCAGGAACACGGAAAAGGGCGCCGCCGCGCCGGGCAGAATGATGGCCCATCGGGTGTTCAGGATGCCCAGCCAGCCGGAAACCAGATAGTTTGGAACCAGTGTGACCTGACAGGGCATCAGCATCAGGATTACATAAGCAAAGAATATCGCCGCGCGCACCCGTCCGCGCCAGCGGGTGAACCCATACGCCGCAAGCGACGCGGCGGCGAGCTGCAACAGCACGACCGGCACAGTCAGGAACACCGAGTTCCAGAATCTGAGCAGATAGTCCGGGCTTTTCAGCAGGACGGTGACATACTGTGAAAAGGAAACCATATCCGGGATAAACTTGAGGTTCACCGTTTCCGAGATATAGCTCCCGCCGTCCGCGCCCGTGCCGAACACCTGCCCATAGTTGGCGTTGATCTCGGACTCCGCCATGAACGAGTTGGTGATGGTCAGCACCGTTGGCAGCAGAAACAGCAGGGCAAACGCGCCGCAGATGACAAAAATGACGCCGCGCCCCAAAAGTCGTTTCCGTTTCACCCTTCCACGTCCCTTCCAAAGCGATCCTCCACCCAGAACAGCAGCGCAATGACGCCTATCATGACCAGCGCCATCAGCACCGCCGCCGCGGAGAGCTTTTGATAATCCAGAGAGTTAAACGTGTTGTTCATAAAGTGCTGCAAGGTATAGAGCGCCTCGTAAGGGTAATCTCCGGTCAGCAGATAGATTTCCCGGAACACTTTGAACGAGTTGATGAGCGACAAGATCGCCACGAACAGCACCGTTGGGGACAGATAGCGCAGCTTGATGGCAAAGAACTGATAAAGCGGCGGCGCTCCCTCCACCGACGCGGCCTCCAGCAGTTCCTTCGGGATATTTGCCAGCGCAGACATGAACAGAATCATGTTGTAGCCCAGATTTTTCCAGAGGAACAGCGCGACCACGACCAGCGGCGCAGCGTCCGATTTGAGCCAGTCCACCGGCGTTGCCCCCAGACCGGCAAGGATTTCGTTCAGGACGCCGTTGCCGGAGAAAACGACCTGCCAGATCAGCACAACGGACGCGACAGGAACCATCATCGGGCTGAGAAAGAACGTGCGGAACTGGCTTTTCAGCGGGATGCGCGCTTCCAGCAGCAGCGCCAGAACCAGCGCAAGCGCGACGGCCAGCGGCACCGCAAGGGCGGAGAACAACGCGGTGTTCTTTGCCGCCATGCGGAACGCGGCGTTCTGGAACAGCGCCCGAAAATTATCCAGAAAGACAAACTCCCGGTTCATCGGGCTGCGGATGAGGGAATAATAGACCACCACGCCGAAGGGCAGTACGAAGAACAGCAGCACGCCCAGCAGGCTCGGTCCCAGAAAGCACAGGCTCTGCGCCGTGTCCCGCAGCCGCGCACGCCGCGCCTCCGGGAGACGCGGCGGCTTTCTCCCGGCGCGCGGCTTTGCCGCGCGCCGCGCTTTAACGCTGCTCATTGACATAGATGTTCAGGCGGCTCTGCACCAGCTTTGCCGTTTCTTCCGCAGTCTTGTCTCCGGCGAAGAACGCCGCGCATTCCTCGCTGACGACATCGTAAATCGTCGAGTCATACTCGTATATGCGATCCGTCGCTTCAATGAGGGCAAGGAGCTGGTCGGCCTGTGCCTGCGTCAGCGTATAGTAATCCGGATCATCTTCCGTGCCAGACAAATCGCTGGCCGAGGCGACGCCGATGGACATACCGCCGGAATCCGTGCTGACCGTTACGCTGCCGTTGCTCGATACGGAAATTTCCGCCTGCATCATCTCCTGCAACGCCGCGTCAAAGCACGCCTGGTTCGTCGGGAGCGACCAGACATTCTGATCCTGATAGTCCTCCGTCAGCAGCGCGCGCATAAACTCCCACGCCAGCTCCTTGTCCGCGCAGGTCGCGCTCATGGAAAGCCCCGTGGAGCTGATGTTGAACGCGCTGCCGTTCCCGCTGCTGGTCGGGATGCCGACGAACGTGACGTCTCCGAGATTGGACAGCGTGTACCAGTAGTCCCAGATATCGTAAATGGTCGTCTTATACAAAAGCTGTTCGCCGTTGCGGATCCGCACGTATTCGTCTCCGTCGTATGAACTTGTCCACAGGGAATAGTCAATGCTTTCCCAGTCAAACTCGGCGGGGAACAGGTCCACAAAGCGCAGGATATTCAAAAACGCCTCGCTGTCAAAGCTGCACGTTCCGGTTTCCCAGTCGATGAACTCGTCCATGCCGAAAGACAGGCAATCCCGCAATACGTCCGCTTTGGTATAGCTATAGGCATAGATGTCCGCGCCGTCCGGCAGCGTTTCCAGCGCAGCCTGCATATCGTCCAGCGTCCAGCCCATTTTGTCCCCGACCACGTCCGTCAGGCCGCAGGCCGTGCAAATGGTGAAGCTGGGGACAATCTGGTAGAGCGCGCCATCCCTGGAGGATAATGCGTCAAATACCGGCTGCACCAGCGCTTCGCGTCCGCCCAGCTCCGTGTCCTGCTCGATCCACGGCCACAAGTCCTCCAGAACGCCCTTCGCGGCAAAGCGGTCGAGCGGCAGATCTGTGGAATAGAACAGATCCGGCACGTTGCCTGCCAGTATCTCCGTCGTCAGCTTGGTCTGACCGGCGCTGTAATCCTCATCCGTGTTGTACTGCGAATAGTCCACGATTTCGATGCGCGCATCGTCGTGCTGTTTGTTGAAGGCGAGGATTTGCCGACGGATATAGTAATCCATGCCGAAGCAGGCATACGTCAGCGTGGTTTCCTGCGGCAGGGAGGAGGCCTCCACCTCACGGATGGTCGCAACCTCATAGGTGCGCTCGGTATAATCGCTGTTCCACGTCCCCGTAATGCAGATGATGCTGCCGTCTGCGCGCGGGAACAGCATCTCCAGGCTGTTGACGTCGATGTCGCAGTTGAGGAGGTTAAAGAGCAGGGTGCTCTCCGCCGTCTCGACATCATAGCCGTAAAACAGACCGCTGTAATCATAATAGTAGATGTCGTAGTTCTCATCGCCGGTGTAAAGTCGAATGGCTTCCCCAACCGGCTGTGACGCGCCCCAGTCCTGCGCGGTGCTGTCTATGGTGCGGAGCTGGTAGCCGTCCGCTTCATAGTCGTATACCTGAAAGGCTGCGGTCCCGTCCGGGAGCATGACACATCCATTCACCCAACTGTCCGTTTCCAGCGTGAATTGCAGCGCCCCGTCGCTGTCCAGCACGGCGATGCAGTCATCTGTAATGATGAAAAGATTGTCCGCGTCCGCAAACATATCGTTTGCATAAAAGTATTCCGAATCTGACGCGATGAGCGCCCGGATGTCGATATTCAACAGCTCGTTCCCGTCTGCGTCCAGTCGGCGCAGCCGATAGTCGTCGTCCCCTGCGACGTAGTAGTTCCACTTCTCGTCTGTTTCCTCGTTGAAGCCTTCCGGCAGGTCGAAGGTGTAGGTGTATGTATTTTCCAGAAGCCAGAGTCCGCCGTCCGGCGTGCCCGCTGCGGAATAGATATTGCTTCCGCCCTCGTAGCCCTCCGGGATCTCGGACAGAGCCAGCTCCCGCACCAGCTCCACCGCGCCGCCGGTTTCGTCGAACGAAAAGCGGAGCAGACCCGGCGCGGTTTCGTTATAGGTGTATTCCGTGCCATCGTCCAACGTTTCCGTGACGGTTCCGGTGACATACTGACCGACGCCGCAAAGCGCGCCGTTCGCGTCCTCCCAGATGGCTTGCAGATAATCCACCTGCGCGTCCATTTGCAGCGACGCAAAGGAGGCGGTGTAGACCATACCGGTCGCGTTTTGTTCGCTCTCCTCCTCGTCCTGCGCGCCGTTTCCGCCGCAGCCGCCCAGCGCCGCGGTCATGGTCAGCGCCAGCAGCGCCGCCGTGGCGCGTACTTTTTGTTTCCGCATGGTTATTCTTTCCTTTCTTTTCGATTTTTTCCTTTTTTTGCTTCTCACATGGCTGAGTATACATTGGGATTGCATCATTTCTGTTCAGAGCGGATTCAGATGTTCGGCTGCATCCGCTGAAAAAAACGTTGCGTTCGGTTTCCCTTTTCCCGCAAGGCGTTCCGCGATGCTCCGCGTCTGCCCCTATTTCTATAGACGTAAAAACGGCACAAAAGTTACAAAAATTTGCACAAAATTTATAGATGAATTTTATAAATTTTGCCGATTTTTACGACTTCCATTGTACTACTTTTTCTAATACAGCCACTATAACCTCGCCGTTCCCGTTTGTCAAGCGCAAATGCGCATTTTTCTGAAAGAATTTTGCGCACCCCTCCGCCTGACTTTGGACGCAGTCTTTTTTGCCAGGTGCGCTGCGGGTATCAGCGGCCCACGGGTATCAGTGTCCTGTGGATATGCTATGCATCAGGAAAACAGGCCGCTCCCGCCGGGAGCGGGTCTATAAAAAGAAGAAGCCGGAGGATCCCCTCCGGCTTCACGATACTGGTATGCAATTTTTCACTGTCAACAGAAAAAGAAGCGTCCGCCGCAAAAGAGGTTGCAAAGCAGGTTCGCAAGGCAGAGCGACCAGCAAAGGCGACCGTTGCCAAAGTCGAAGCCCTGAAAGCCGAAGCCTGCGCCGGTGGCATCGTAAGCCTGCGCGCCGCTTTCGATCTGCTGCAAAAGCTGGCGGTACTGTGCGTTGCCGGGGGAGAGGTTGCACGCGCGGCGGGCGGAATCCAGCGCGGCAACGCGGTTGCCAAGATTGTAGTTTGCAATCGCGTGCAGGTAATACCACTCGCCGTTGCGCTCCGCAGTTGGAACGCCGGAGAGCGCCGTGACCGCTTCGGCGAAGTGGCGGGTGCGGATGTAGTTCCGCGCGGCGCGCAGCTCGTTGCGTTCGGTTTCCTCCCGCGTCTGGTAAGCGCCGCCCCATGCGCCCCAGCCGCCATAGGCGCCGCCGTAACCTGTGCTGCTATAGCCCGCGCCGCCATAGCTGTTGTCCTGCTGGGGCTGCGGGTTCTTGATTTGATCGTATGCGGCGTTGATTTCGTTCATCTTGCGCGCGGCTTCCGCGTCGCCGGGGTTCAAATCCGGGTGGTATTTTTTTGCAAGCCGACGGTAGGCGGCTTTGATTTCCTCGTCGCTTGCGTCGGGAGAAACACCGAGGACTTTGTAGGGATCACTGATCACGCTCCGTCGCTCCCTTCTGGTTTTCTTTCTCTTTCTTTTTCAGCGCAGCGGCGTATTGCGTCCAAACGCCGCTGTATAGCACGTTGCGCAGGATGTCCGCGTCCTGCACGATCGGCAGCTTTTCAAACTCCACGGTACATTCGCCGATCAGCACCTTCAGAATGGACATTTTCTCGTCGTCGTTCAGGTCGTGATCCATCGCGGCGAGGGGATTGTAGCTCCCGCGGCGGCGATCCTTTTCCAGATCCACGCAGGCGTCCATCATGTAGATGAAGCGTCCCAGCGCCTCCCCAAACGCGCGGAAATGCGGCGCCCAGAACGGCTCCTCCTCGCAGACGAACAGCTCGCCCATCATCCGGCCAAAGCAGTTTGTCGCAGCGTCCGGTTCCGGGGTACCCAACTGTTCCAGTCTGGACAGCTCCGCCATACAGCCCTCTATCGCATGGCACTGTCGCGGCCAGCAGACGCTGACCTCCTGATAGGCGGTTTTCAGCAGCCTGGCCTCCGCCAGAGAAAAGAGCTTTTTTTCGTCGTTCCAGTCGTCCAGACAGTTGTGATAAGCAAGCGCCACGTTCATATCCGCGGCATAATCCGTGAAGCGGTTGCGCCACCAGCTCCGGTGCTGCGTGGGATGCACCAGACAGCGCCCTGCGGCGCCGGTTTCCTCCGGCTCGTACATCCCGCTCAACAGGATAATCAGGAAGGTCATGTCATAGGTCAGGGTCAGGCGACTGAGGTTGCCGTGCCGCTCTTTCAGAGTGCGGCAAAGGCCGCAATAACAGCCGCGGTAACGCTCCAGCTGCTGCTCGTTCAGTGCATTCCCGTTTGCGATGATAAATCCAAACATGGTGCGTCAGGTCCTTTTTTCAAATGCGTTGCCGCACTTGCGGCAGGTCACGCGGATGCGCCCCTTGCCGCGCGGGACGCGCAGCATCGCCTTGCAGCTTGGGCAACGGAAAAATACATAGTCGCGCCGCTGCTTTTGCCGGTCACGCCAGTCCCGAAACCGCTGCGTCAGCTTATATTGGAGCTGGAGATACTTCCCGTTTTCCTCCCGGCGGCGCGCCACATTTTTGGAGAACATCCGGAAATAAGCCCAAACCAGCGCCGCAAGGCCAAGCAGCCAAAGCACGGTGCTGCCGACGAACAGGTTCAGTACGATCAGAGCCAGCGCGACATAGGTCAGGAAGCGGGAGAGCTGATCCGCACCGTTGCGCCCGATCATAAAGCGATAGAATTTTTCTCTCATGCACAATCACCCTTGCTAAAAAATTGAATTGTTCGGTTCCAAAGCGTCCGGCGGAACCCGCAGGTGCGGGCTTCCGATATCAGACTGTATTCAACGAAACTTAGTATCGCAGTCTTGCGCGCTAAAGTCAATGAATTTTTCGTAAATTTTATAAAATCATTTTATGAACGGGCAGGGCGCTCTCGCCGATTTATGCGGTTCTGCCTTAAAAATAAATGCTGCCGCCGCTCTGCGGCGGCGCTGTTAGGCTTGACTTCCGGTTCTGTTGGCGTTATTCTATATGTAAGCAAAATCGAATCGGCTTTGCGCCGCAAACCACCGTTTACAAAAGACGCGAAATGGAAAGGAGAAAAGATGATGCGCAATCATACGATGGTTCAAAAAATTATAAGCCTGTTTCTTTCTCTGTCGCTGTGTACCGTACTGTTTCCCGTGGTCACACTGGCAGCGGAACCGGAGGAGAACCCACCAATCTATACATATGCCGTCTATTACTATGACGACGATGGAACAACGCTTTTGTCCAGCGAAATCGAGGACTCCGCAGAGGAAACATGGAGCACGACCGTTCGAGACGCGGAAAAGGACGGCTATGCGCTTCTTGGATGGGCCTCAACAGTTGGCGCGGCGGATGTCGAATTTGAGACAGGGAGTCCGCTCGAACTGACCGGCGGAACGGGCGAGAATACCGCCATACTTTATGCGGTGTGGCAAGCCGAGTCCACAGACGATGCGGAACCCTGTCTGCTCGCACTTGGGGACAGCATCACCGCCGGTTACGCGCTTGAGGATCCGGACGCAGAGAGCTTCCCGACGCTTCTTGGCACGGCGCTTACGTTTGCGGTCATAAACAACGGCGTAAACGGTATGACCGCCGCAGACCTTCTTGCGGCGCTTGAAGCCGGGGAGTATGACGCCGCGCTGTCCGACGCTGCGCTGGTCACCCTGACGATCGGCGGCAACGATATGATGGCTGCTGTGTACGCTTATATCGCGGAAAACACGGGATACACATCCGAACAGGTTCAAACGGCGCTGGCCGCGCCGATGGAAAATATCAACGTGGCGTACCAGCTGCTGAGAAAACTGAACGATGCGGAATTTTGGGCGAATATCGACAGCGGGCTTGCGCTGACGCTGGCTGCATTTGAAAGCGACCTGACGGCGATAGCAGGCTATCTGCGGCAGGCAAACCCGGACGCAGTCATTCTTGTGGCCACGCAGTACAATCCGTACCAATGGCTCGGTGAAAGCTATGTGGCAATATCCGATACGTTTGAAACAGGGGTCACGGCACTGAATGCGGTCATCACGGCGCAGTCCGAAGAAGCGGGTTACACGGTGGCGGACGTGGCGGCGGCCTTTGCGGAATCCGGGACGCCGCTTACAAACGCCGACACCGCGACCCTCACATTTGATTTCCATCCGAATGCGGCGGGTCATGCCGTGATCGCTGCGGTTATGTGCGCGGCATACGAAACGGCGCAGGAGGACAGCGGCGGCACGTCCGGCGACACGTCCGGTGATACGTCCGGCGACACGTCCGGTGATACGTCCGGCGATACGTCTGGCGACACATCCGGAGACACATCCGGAGACACGTCCGGCGATACGTCCGGCGATACGTCCGGCGGCTCATCCAGCGGCGGTTCATCCGGTGGAAGTTCGTCCGGCGGTGGCTCCTCCGGCGGTTCAGGCAGCGGATCATCTTCCGCTTCTTACACGGTAACTGTGGGCAGCGCAGAAGGCGGCACGGTCACAAGCAGCCATTCCTCTGCCGCGCGGGGCGCAACAGTTACGCTGACCGTCGCACCGGATGCGGGCTACGAGCTGGACAGCCTGGCTGTGACGAACGCCAGCACGGACGCATCCGTCACGCTCACGAAGGTCAGCGACACGCAATATACCTTCACCATGCCCGCCGCCGATGTGACTGTCGCGGCCAGCTTTGCAGCGGTATCCGGCACCGCTGCGCACGATTGTTCCAGCGAACAGTTTGCGGATGTGGACGATGCGGCGTGGTATCATGAAGCCATCGACTACGTTGTGGAAAACGGTCTGATGAACGGCACCAGCGACGTGACCTTTTCGCCCGACGCCGACATCACGCGCGGTATGATGGTGACGATCCTGTATCGTCTGGATGGGGAACCCGCCGTTGCAGCGCGCTCCGACTTTTCCGATGTGTTTGACGATACATGGTATGCAAACGGCGTTGCATGGGCGGTGGAACATGGCATCGTATTTGGCTATGGCGACGGGCTGTTTGGCGCGGACGACTGCATCACCCGCGAACAGCTGGCGGTGATTCTGTACCGCTATGTGCAGTACAGGGGGCATGATGTTTCTGCGGGCGAGGACACGAATATTCTCAGCTATGACGATGCCTTTGAAATCAGTGAGTATGCGATTCCCGCCATGCAGTGGGCGTGTGCTGAAGGGCTGATCGAGGGCTTGGACGCTTCGACCCTTTCCCCGAATGGCAGCGCGACCAGAGCGCAAAGCGCAGCGATTTTGATGCGGCTGCTGGAAAACGCAGCAAATTGACACCGCAATATGACATCATACAAGGGCATCACCGCGCAAATTTGCAGGCGGCGGCTGGCGCAAAATAGCCGTCCGCCGCCGCAGATGCATTTGTGCGGTGGCGCCTTTTTCGTTGAGGAATTTGCAGCGTTGGATGACGCTGCAAAAAAGACCGTGCGTATTGATACGGACACGCTGGTACTTACAATCAGTCTGGTTTGCTTCGATCTGGAGCTTCCCGGTGGAGAGGATTATAAATTCTATCGCCTCATCAGGATGCTGGATTCCTTCCGGTTCATAAAATCTTCCTTGTCAAATATTGAGCGTGACAAAGAGTTCCAAAAGAACTTGGAAGCGATGAAAACCGAAAAGAGATGTATGGATGCGATGAACGCTGAAAAACCAGTAAGAGCGGCTGTATTAGCCGCTCTTTGAAATAACTAACAGCTTCACCGCTTTTATCCGGAATCGGAATGGTTGACCCGACGGAACAGCAGCGTTTGCTTCAGGCGGCAGAGGATACTTTCCTGCGAAGGGTCTCGTCACCGCAGCGGCAACGCATTTCCGCAGGAACGAAACCCAACCGCTTTTGCCGATCGATACAGTGCCGCCTTAAAATAAATGCATTTGTTCTGTTGAGTGGGGCTTGACAAATCTCTTTTTCCCTGTATAATAAAAAATATGGTACCAAAATATTTTACTCCGGTACCGATTTATTCACAGGAAAGGACGGATTTCACATATGGCAAAGTCAATCGACGAGCTTCTGTTTGAGAAAGTGATGAAGCTCCCTAACAGCTTACGTTCCCAGATGCAGGGTGGACGCGGCAAAGGCCCCGGATTTGGCGGTCCGCAGGGCGGCCCCCCGCAGGGTCGTCCCGGCTTCGGCGGTCCGCAGGGCGGTCCCCCGCAGGGAGGCCCCGGATTTG
>JAJBUU010000023.1 GCA_020860205.1 Oscillospiraceae bacterium
GGGTTTTATCTTCCTCGCTCAAAACAGGCTTTCGGCCTCTTTGACTGGTGCGCAGTTCCACGCTCCCAGTCTCGCGTTTCTGCTGTACCAGCCGGTATACCGTTCGTTTGCTCACTGAGAATGCGTCCGCTATGAGTTGGGCGTCATGGGTCTTTTCATAGCCAGCTACCAAGAGTTCTCGTGCTTCGTTGTGTAGCATTTTCCTCATCTCCTGCCTCTGTTATACCACCATTGTCAAGTGCGTCACCTTTTTTGATTGTTGCTATAACTTTGATATTCCGTGGTATTCGCAGCGGACATCCATCACCAGTGTTATCATTGAAGAGGGCGTTACTACCATCGGTGATTGGGCATTCCGGAATTGTGACAGTCTGACAAGTATGGCGATTTCAAACTCTGTCACGTCTATTGGCAACGCTTCGTTCGGTAATTGCAACAGTCTGGCGAGCGTGACGATTCCGGATTCCGTTACATCCATCGGCAATTCAGCATTTGCATATTGTGAGACTTTGAAAAATGTTACGATTCCCGATAGCGTAATTAATATTGGAAAGCAGGCGTTTCTTGAATGCGGAATAAAAACCATCACGATACCAAGCAGCGTGACCGACATAGGAGCACAAGCGTTTGCATATTGTTCCCAACTTGCCGAAATTTCGGTTTCTACAGATAATCCGGTTTATTGCTCCGTAGATGGCGTACTCTTTGACAAGGACAAGACAGAGCTTCTTTGCTATCCTGCGGGAAAAGAAACTTTTTCCTGTTCCTATGAAGTTCCAGACGGCGTAACTAAAATCGGTGACTGTTCATTTCAGGTATGCCGTATTTTAGAAGAAGTCATACTTCCTGATGGCATAACAAGTATAGGCGCAGCCGCGTTTAATTATTGTAGTATAACAAGGATGACGCTTCCGGACGGCGTAATTTCCATCGGAAATGGTGCATTTGAGGCCTGTGGCGAATTGACAAGCATCACAATACCGGACTCTGTCACTTTTATCGATGACTATGCATTCGACGGGTGCTTCAGCCTGACCGATGTATACTATAGTGGCAGTGAAACGGAGTGGAATGCGATTTACATCGGAAGCGATAACGATTGTCTCATTTATAATGCCACTATTCACTACAACAGCACAGGCTCTGGCAGTACCGATGATACCGGAGACACTGGCGACACAGATGATGCCGACGACACGGACACGATGAGCGGTACCTGCGGGGAAAATGCAACATGGACACTGAAAAATGGCGTGTTGACCATCTCCGGTACGGGTGATATGGAGGACTACGACGTAACGCCATGGTCCACATTGTGGGAGTCTATTACCGATGTCGTAGTTGAGGATGGTATTACTTCCATCGGTGACGCTGCATTCGTTGGGTGCATCAACCTGACGAGTGTCACGATACCGGACTCCGTTATATCTATTGGTGGAAATGCTTTTAGTTCTTGTATGAGTCTGGCGAACGTGACAATTCCAGACTCCGTTACGTCCATTGGCGTTGCAGCATTCATGCTCTGCAACAATTTGACAGAGATAATAATTCCGGACAGCGTTACATCCATTGGTGATTGGGTTTTCTGTGAATGCAGCAGTATGGAAAGTGTGACGATTTCGGCCAACGTTACATCCATTGGTGAAGCCGCATTCCAAAATTGCAGCAGCTTGGCGAGCGTGACAATACCGGACTCTGTCACTTCCATCGGCTATGCCGCATTTGCTTTTTGCAAAAATTTTACAACTTTGACGATTCCGGACTCTGTCATTTCTATCGACGGTGCTGCTTTTGCAGGTTGCAGCAGTGTGACAAGCGTGACGATTGGGAATGGTATTATCTCTATCGGTGCCGAAGCATTCTCCGCCAGCCTGACCGATGTATACTACAGCGGCAGCGAGGACGATTGGAACGCGATTGAAATTGGCAGCTATAACACTTGGCTTTATAACGCCACCATCCACTACAACAGCACTGGCGCGGGAGATGAAACTGACGAATCTACCTCCGGCGACCTGAACGGCGACGGTGAGGTGGACGCAAGCGACCTGACTGTTCTGGCGCGGCACGTCGGCAAGGTGGAATATATCACCGACGAAACCGCCCTTGCCAATGCGGACGTGACCGGCGACGGCGAGGTGGACGCAAGCGATTTGACGAAGCTGGCACAGTACGTCGGAAAGATCATCAGTTCGCTCGATTGAGCGGCAGCACAAAGCGCAGGGCGCAAATCATCTTTCGGACAAACCGGCAAACAAACTGCAAATATGGCAAAGGCGGCGCATTGCGCCGCCTTTGCGTTTTCTTTTTCGCAGGCTGCACGCTGATTTTTTTGCACACAAGCTGTCGGCGGAGGCTCTCCCGCTCCGGCGCGCCGCGCTCCCTTCCGCATCCACACAGCGGCGTTTTCCATCTTATCTCTCTATCCATCGTATTTGCAATTTTGGCGGAAGCACGCTACAATAAAGCTGCTGCGTACCAGCGCTTCACTCTGCAAACCAACACACATGGAGGAACCACATGAATCAAAAAGAAATCAGCGAGCTGCGCCGTCGCTTTCACCCCGAAAAGAGCGCAATCAGCCACATTTACGGCTGCTTTGTCAACTGCGAAAAGGAAATCGTTTCCGATTTGGAGGAATCTCTCGGCATGATGCCGCAGGAGGAGGCCGAGAAATATCTTGGATTTTTGAAAAAGGCGTTGTCCGGTACGCTGGGCAGGAATCTGATCGACATTGTTTTTTCTTCCCAGCAGGTCATGGACAGCGAGGAACACCGTCTGCTGATGCGCCTGCGGGATACGAAGCTGAAAGACAACGCCGTCCGCCAGACGCTCTACAGGAAGATGATAGACAGCCTTGAGCTGGAGGGAAACTACCTGATTCTGCTCGCGCACGACGCTTACGACGTGCCGCGCAGGGGCAAGGACGGGGAGCGCAACGCGGACGCTTCCGACGAGGTGTTTTCCTATATTGTCTGCGTTGTCTGCCCCGTGAAGGACGGCAAGGTGGAGCTGGGCTATTTCCCCGGCGACAATGAATTTCACTGCGCTGCCGGGCAGAAAGTGGCTGCGCCGGAGCTGGGCTTCCTGTTTCCCGCTTTTGACGACCGCACAGCCAACATTTATAACGCCCTGTTCTATGCAAGGAAAGCGGACGAGCTGCATCAGGAGTTCATCGACGCCGTGTTCCACACAGAGCCGCCCATGTCCGCCGCCGAACAGCGGGAAAATTTCCAGAGCGCTTTGACCGATACATTAGAGGACGAGTGCAGCATGGAGGTGGTTCAGGCCATTCATGCCCAGCTGGCCGGACGCATCGAGGAGCACAGGGAGAGCAAAAGTCCTGAGCCGCTGTCGGTGACCGCCGGTGAAATCGCGGGGATTTTGCGGGACAGCGGCGTGACAGAGGCGCGCGTTGACGC
Organism: Oscillospiraceae bacterium; assembly: GCA_020860205.1. Classification (GTDB taxonomy): domain Bacteria; phylum Bacillota; class Clostridia; order Oscillospirales; family Oscillospiraceae; genus RGIG7114. The sequence continues at coordinate 3,423 of JAJBUU010000023.1, forward strand.
TTTCTGCGCCAAATGCGGCGAGCAATTCGGGGAGAACGCCGTCCTGAATCCGGTCAATCTCATCGACGCTGGTCGCTTTGAACTCAAGACAGCGCACGCAACGGTTTCCGTGGAGCCGGAAAGCAGCTGTCTTGTCGAGGAGCGTATCATCGACGGCAGGCGCTATCTGCTGATTCCTGCCGAAGCCGGCATGGAGCTGAACGGCCTGCCGATACGGGTCAGGACAACAGACGAGGTGTGAAGCGCGGCGGGCAGGCGCGGCTTTGCCACGATACCATGCTTACCGGGCGGAGGACAGCGTCAGCTCCTCGCGGAAAACCTGCTGGATTTTTTGCAGGACAAGCGCCAGCTCCGTTGTCTGTTCCGCGTCCAGCCGGACGGCGGCAAAGTGGACAAACGGCACGCAGAAGCCCTCCACGGTCAGAAAGCGCAGCGCGTCCCGCCCTGCGCCGGAAAGGGCGAGCGTGTTTTGGATGGTAAGCTCCGGCAGCACGCTGACGCACTGCCCGTCCTTTGCGATTTGTATCATCTTTTCAATGCTCGTATATTCCACACTGATCGCGGGGTCAAAAAAGCGCGCGAAAAACCGCTCAGCCGCCGCGTCACCGCCGGAGTAACAGGCCAGCGGTATCCCGCGCACATCCTGCGCGCACAGGTCGTCTTTGGCGGCCAGCGGGCAGGCAGCTCCCACCGCGATTTTGTACGCATCCTCCCGCAGCACGGTCAGCTCCAGCTTCTGTGCCTGCGCGTATGCTTCCAGCTCCGCCCATTTGTCCTGCAATACATCGCAGAGGATCAAATCCGCCTGACCCGCCGCCAGCATCGCGGGCAGAACGGTATCTCTTGCCTCCAGGACCCGGAACCGGATGTTGGGATAGGTTTCCCGCAGATCGTCCAGAACAAGGTGCATCAGGATCGGGTGCGCACCGGGTACAACGCCGATGCGCAGACTGGCGTGCAGGGAAAGCTGCGTCTGATAAGCGGCCTTCCAGCTCTGTGTCAGCTCCTCCATCGAGGCAAGCAGACCTTTCACATCGCGGTAAACCAGCCGCCCCATTTCTGTCGGCGCAACGCCGCTGCGTCCGCGCTTTAGCAGGACAAAGCCCAGTTCCTGCTCCAATGCCTGCACCGACTGGCTGAGCGAGGACTGCGCAAGATAGAGCGACGTAGCCGCCCGTGTGAAGGAGCCGTGCTCCACCACGGCGGCAAAGTATGCAAGCTGCTTGAGCTGCACGGCGCAACCACTTCCTTTCATTCAACCGGAACCCGCCGTTCATGTCCCGTGCAGTATAGCACATCGGAAAACCGGATGCAAGCGGTGCAGCCATCGGAAAACCAGATGGTCGCGCCGCCTGCATACTTTTTTTGCCTGACCTGCCGGGGAAATCGGTTATTGATATTTTACAGGGCGGTCGCCGTTCTGCTAAAATGCAGACAGCGACAGGGCGCAGCCGCAGCATTCCGCACGTCGCGCAGTCCGGATCCTGCGGCGCCGCCTGAAAACGGCAGGAGGTTATATTATATGAAATATCCGCATCTGTTCAGCCCGCTGCAACTGGGCAAAGTCACCTATCGCAACCGCATTTTTGCCTCGCCTACCGGTTTGCCAATGGTCATTCCGCCGGAATATCTGAAGCGCGAGTGTACCGCCTTTTATGAGCTGCGCGCACAGGGCGGCGCGGCGGTGGTCGCGCTGGGCGACGGTATCGTTCACACGCCCACCGGTCTGATGCACCCTTATAAGCTGCGGCTGGACGACCCCAATATCATCCCGTCTCTTTCCAATACTGCGCGCGCCATCCGACAGCATGGGGCGATTGCTTCGTTGGAGCTGTCGCACGGCGGAAAATATGCAAATGTTTCCAACCTTGTGTCCAAAAACACCCGCACAGGATTGCCGCCCTACGGGCCGGATCACGAGTTCACCGCGGACGGCACGGAAATTCTGGAAATGCCGGAGGAGATCATCGAAACCATCATCCGTGCGTATGGCGAGGCGGCGGCTGTGGCAAAAATGTGCGGCTTTGGCATGGTCATCGTTCATGGCGGCCACGGCTGGCTGCTGCACCAGTTCATGTCCCCCAACACGAACCACCGTACCGACCAGTATGGCGGGTCGCGGGAAAACCGGCTGCGTCTGCCCCTGCGCGTGCTGGACAGCATCCGCGCGGCGGTCGGACCGGGCTTTCCCATTGAATTCCGTATGAGCGGCGCGGAGTTCACACCGGGCGGATACGACATCGACGAGGGCGTGGAAATCGCCAGGCTCCTTGCGCCAAAGGTCGATTTGCTTCATGTGTCCGCGGGCGTTCATGACGATGAGGACAGCTGCGTCGTTACGCACCCCTCCATGTTCCATGCGCACGGCTGCAACGTGTGGCTGGCGGAGCGCATCAAAAAGGCGGTGGACGTTCCGGTGGCCACCGTCGGCGGACTGAATGACCCGGCGCAGATGGAGGAAATTCTGGCGAGCGGCAAGGCGGACGTGATCGAGATGAGCCGCGCGCTGACCGCAGATCCCTTCCTGCCGCGCAAGGCGGCGGCTGGAGAGCCGGAAAAAATCACAAAATGTATCCGCTGCTTTCTTTGCCTGAACCAGACCGCCACGAAGCGGAACATCCGCTGTGCGGTCAATCCGGTGATCGGGCGGGAGCTGGATCACATCTATACGCTGCCGCCTGTCCCGTCGAAAAAGGTTTTGGTCGTGGGCGGCGGTCCGGCGGGGATGGAGGCCGCGTTGACAGCCGCACGGCGCGGGCACCGCGTCACGCTCTGTGAAGCGGAAGCGCGGCTGGGCGGGCAGCTGCTCTGCGAGGAATTTGTGCCGTTTAAGCAGGAGCTGTTTGCGTTTTGCCGCCAGAAGGCGGAGGAGGTCAAAGCGGCCGGGGTGGAGATCCGCTGCAATACCCGCGTGACCCGTGCGTGGGCGGAGGCGTTTGCCGCTGATGTGCTGGTGTGTGCCGTTGGCGCCGAGTTTGCCCGCCCGCCCGTTCCGGGTATCGACCTGCCCCATGTGCGCTTTCCCGATGCGCTGCGCAGCAGGGAGCCGGATTTTGGCCGCCGTGTGGTCGTGATTGGCGGCGGCATGGTGGGCTGCGAAACGGCGATCCATCTGATGCAGCGGGGACACACGGTCACGGTGCTGCAGCGGCACGATACGTTTGCCGCCGATGCCACGATCTGGCACAGGCAGGGGCTGCGCCAGCAGCTGCAAAAGGGCGTTACACTGCTGCTGAATACCGAAGCTGTGGCGATCACGGGGCGCGGCGTTGTGGTAAAGCAGCCGGACGGCAGCCAGAAAACGCTGGAAGCCGATACCGTGTTCTGTGCAGCCGGGCTGCGTCCGCGGGCGCAGATCCGGGAGGAGCTGCGCTTCGCAGCGCCCAGTTTCCATGCGATCGGGGATTGTATGCAGCCCGCGCAGATGTTCCAGGCGCTCTCACAGGGACATTTTGTCGGACGCGACATCACCTGAACCACAGAAATCAAACGGAGCGTTGCAGAGTTCGCCATGCTGCAACGCTCCTCAAGACGCCGCCGCACGATTCGATCAGAACGGAATCGTGCGGCGCTGCTTTAATCCAGATATTTTTGTGCGTAAAAGCGGTTGTCCAGCAGACCGGACAGCTCGGTCAGGATCAGGTCCATATCGTTTGGCGCAAGCGGATGCAGGGGCGCGTTCAGGGCGCTTTGTCCGCTGCGTTCCAACGGGAGCATCACGCGGACGGAGGTTCCCTGTCCTTCCCGGCTCTCAATGACCAGTGCGCCGCCGTGCAGTTTGGCAATGCTGGAGGCAACGCTAAGACCAAGCCCGCCGCCTGCGCCACAGCTTAAATTTCTGCCGCCCAGCCGGGTTTCGTAGCGGGAGAATACGTTGCGGAGAACGTCCTCCGGAATGCCGTCGCCGCTGTCGTCCAGCGAGAGGACGGCGTTTTCCTCGCTGCGCGTCAGGCGCAGGCGCACTTCGCCCTCCGGCGGCGTATGCCGCAGGCTGTTGGAGAGCAGGTTCAGCAGCAGCCGCTTGACCAGCTCCGCATCCACGCTGGCATATAGCTGTGCCTCCGGCGTGGAAAAGCGCGGCATGGCGTGTTTGTCCTTCGTCAGCGCGCACACGGTTTCCGTCAAATCGGCGCACAGAGACACGAGATCGGTTTGCAGCGGATGAAAATAAACGCTGTGCGTTTCAAACTGCCGCGCCAGATTCAGATTTGTAAGCTGCCGCTTCAGAGAAAAGCAGCTGTGGCGCAGGATACGGGCATATTCCTCCGTCAGCGGCATCTCCGCCGCCTGCGCGGCGATGCAGTCTACGGAAAGCTCCAGGTTGAACAACGTGGAGAGCATTCCCGCCATCAGACCGTCCGAGAGCAGGCCGTTGCCTGTTTCGCTCCCCTGTGGAATGAATGAGAGGAGCCGCAGCGTCCCGTTGACAAAGCCGCGAACGGTGTAATCCATATTGCAAATTACAGCGGAAGCGACAAACTGTTCCGCGGTTTCCTCCAAAATATGCGCAGGCAGAAAGGCCGCAGCGCCTTTTCCTGCGGCAAGGCCGGGAAAGCACGTTTCCGCGGCGCTGTTCATGTATACAAGCACACCGTCTTGCAGCGCCAGCATGGCATCGCGGTTGAGCGCAAACACGCTTTTGAGCGTTTCATCCATGTTTGATTGACCACACCTTTCTGCGGCACGCGGAACAGGCGCGTCCGCGTCCCCGTCCGGGTGCGCCGCACCCTTCATTTTTTGCGGAACGGCACATTATATGCATCCGGGCCGGGCGATTATATGTTGTCCGCGCCTATCATAGCAGAAATTCCCCAAAAACAAAAGCCTTTTTCGACAAAAAAGCAGGGAACCTGTAATCGCAGCGTTTTGTTCGCAGCGGCAGCGGGGCGGAGCGAAACCGGTTGCGCGTGCCGTAAATGCTGTTGCTCCGGACAAAAAGCGACGGGAAATCCGGTCACAAAAGACAATCCCCCGGAAAGCGCTTTTTCCGGGGGTTTGCCTATTAGGATGAGGATAAAATGAAAAAGATGAAACTGTCTCTTGCGATTTCTATGATACTGCAGATTTGTTACAAAACAAAGAGAGATTTTATTAAAATTTCTTTAATTTCTATACAAACACCACGCACCCGTTTTTGCGCTCCGGGACAGAGCGTACAGCAGCGCAGGGAGCGGGACAAGACAATCCCCCGGAAAGCGCTTTTTCCGGGGGTGTCTATTAGAATGAGGACAAAATGAAAAAGATGAAACTGCTTCTTGCGATTTCTATGATACTGCAGATTTGTTACAAAACAAAGAGAGATTTTATTAAAATTTCTTTAATTTCTATACAAACACCACGCACCCGTTTTTGCGCTCCGGGACAGAGCGTACAGCAGCGCAGGGAGCGGGACAAGACAATCCCCCGGAAAGCGCTTTTTCCGGGGGTGTCTATTAGAATGAGGACAAAATGAAAAAGATGAAACTGCTTCTTGCAATTTCTATGATACTGCGGATTTGTTACGAAACAAAGAGAGATTTTATTAAAAAATCGTTAAATTGCGCACGGCACGCACAAATCTCCCGGCATTTTCCGGTATTATACTGCGTCCCGGTTTTTCCGATAGATGCTCCACAGGCCGCGCATGATCAAATCATCGTCGATAAAGATGTTGTTGTGGTAGCAGCGCGGTACGATATCGCGCGCACCGTCTCCGGTGACGACAACGGTACCCGGCTGACCCAGCTCGGATTCGACGCGGGTGATGATCCCATCCAGCATCGCCGCCGCGCCGTAGAGCAGACCGCTTTGAATGCTGTCGCGCGTGTTGCGGCCGATGACGTGCTTCGGCGCTTCCAGACTGACGTCTGCAAGCTGGCTGGCGCCGTTGGAAAGGCTGCTGCGTCCCAGCGCCACGCCGGGGCAAATCAGACCGCCGATATAGCTGCCCTGATCGTCGATGACGCCGATGGCCGTGGCTGTACCCATGTCCACAAGGATGCACGGCAAGCGGTAGCGCTCCAGCGCGGCGACGGCTGCGGCCACAAGGTCGCCGCCCAGCTCCGCCGGGTCCTCCATGCGGATATTCAGGCCGTTTTTCACGCCGGGGCCGACGATGAGGCTCTGGCAGCCGGTGGTGCGCTCCACCGCGCCGCACAGAGCGGGCGTGAGCTGGGGGACGACAGAGGCGATGATTGCGCCGGAAATCCCGGACAGGGCAATCGACTCCCGATCAGCGAGCAGCCCCAGCAGCGCCGCATACTCGTCCGTAGTGCGTCCCGCGTCCGAAGCCAGAACAAAGCGCGCCCGGCGCGCGCCGTTTTCCACACAGCAGACTACGGTGCTGCTGTTTCCAATGTCAATGGTCAGAATCATAAAAGGTACCGCCTTTCCAGGTTTTTTCTATTTTGTTACATAAGGTATTTTCAACTGGTGCGCACTGCGCTGCGATCAGGCGTCCGCCGCGCGATGCAATACCATCTTAATTCTATCAAATTTGCAAATATAAGTCAAACATGACTTGAATTTCCAAAACGGGTGTGCTAAAATAAGAACGTCTGATGGGGAAAGACCCACCTGGCGACATATTTTTGGAAAGGAAGTTTCAACCACTATGTCCTACAAAGTTACCCGTAAAGAAGATGCCTATGAGTATGAGGGAAGAGGCCACTTCAACTGCTACTGCGTCCGTCTGCATGATCCGCAGGATGTCAACGAAGGCTGCATCGTCCACGGCATCACCCACTTCCTCCCCGGCGGCGGCTCCAACCCGGCTAAGGCGGAATTCCAGATGATTTACCACACCCTGAGCGGCGAGATGACCGTCACCCTGAGCGATGAGGATGGCAAGGAAGAGGTCGTCGTGATGAAGCCGGGCGATTCCGTCTACTTCGGCAAGGGCACTACCCGCAGCCTGAAGAACAACGGCACCGAGACCGCGCAGATGATGACCATCATGGTGCGTCCGCAGTAAGAGAACCGCTTGCTGGCGTTTGCCAGAGCAGACATAGGCCATCACCGCACAAATCAGCAGGAGCGGCTGGCGGAAAACAGCCGTTGGTCGACGCAGACGCATTTGTGCGGCGATGTTCAGGGAACCTGCGTTCATAACCGGAACACGCCGGTCATGGATACGGGCTCTGGCATGGGGAACCGCTGACAACGCCCGGCGACGCGAGGATAAGCTGGCAGCGTTTCCCGCCGCAAAGTCCCCGGCAGCGTTTGCGCCGGGGATTTTGCCGATTTTATTTCCGAAGCAACACTGCACGACCGGCGCGGCTCTTGCGGGAATCTTTTGCCGGAAACGCGGTGCAGAAAACGCAGGATCCGCAGGGGGGGGGGTATGCCCGCGCGCTGCGGCGCTCCTGCATCTGCGGGTTCGCACCCTGTTCCGCTGCAAGTTTTTCTGCGCGGTCCGCTCCGACTGAATCGTGCGGCGTTTTGAAAAAATTTAGAAAACCGAGGTTAAGCACAAAATGAAAAAGTATCTTGCACTTTTGCTTTCCATGCTGTTGACCGTCAGCCTGTTCGCAGCCTGCGGCAGCAGCTCCGACACAAGCAGCACTTCCGATGCGGGCAGCGCGGATAGCGCTGCCACGGAAGCGACTGAACCGGCTACCGGTGAAACGGAGGAAAACTCCGACGCTGCGGCGGATACGGCTGCTTACAAGGTCGCTATCATCAAGCAGATGGATCATGCGTCTCTGGATGAGATCGCCAACGCCATTGCCGCAGAGCTGGATGCCATCGCGGCGGAAAACGGCGTTACGATTGAATATGAAATCACGTCCGGTCAGGGCGACCAGACCATCCTCAAGCAGCTTGGCGATCAGGCCATTGCGGATGGTGTGGACGCGATCGTCCCCATTGCCACGACTGCGGCGCAGGTGGCCGCTACCTGCGCGGAGGACAGCCAGACCCCGGTGGTTTATGCCGCCATCTCCGACCCGGAGAACGCCGGCCTGACCGGAATCAGCTATGTCACCGGCACGTCCGACGCGCTGAACACGGACTTTATCATGGACATGATATTTGCCCAGAACCCGGACGCGGCCAGGATCGGCCTGCTCTACTCCCTATCTGAGGCGAACTCCACCGCTGCCATCGCAAGCGCGAAGGCGTATCTGGACGAAAAGGGCGTTGCCTATACGGAGCGCACCGCAAACACCAACGACGAGGTCGTTGCCGCCGCCACCGCGCTGATTGCGGACGGCGTGGATGCGATTTTCACCCCGACTGACAATACCATTATGGCCGCGGAGCTTGCAATTTATGAGTCGCTGGCCGAAGCGGGCATCCCGCACTATACCGGTGCGGATTCCTTTGTGCGCAACGGCGCGTTTGCCACCTGCGGCGTGAACTACACCGATTTGGGATACCGCACCGCAGATCTGGCCTATGAAGCCATGACCGAGGGCATGGACGGTCTGGACGACTATTATCTGATGGATGGCGGCATCATCACCGTCAACACCGAAACAGCCGCGCTGCTGGGCGCAGACTATGCTGTTTTTGCCGACATGGGTGAGCTGGTCGAAGTCACCACCACCGAGGATTGATTTTTTTCACGGCTTTTCCACAGCCCCCGACGCATCCCGCCGGGGGCTTCCGTGATTATGGGGGCAACACTGCGCAATGAGCGCAGCGGCGTCCTGCGGAAATGTTTCGCCATAGCTTCGTTGCAAACCGGGCATACATAAGATATTGCCCGCAGGGGATGTGCCCGCGTCCTGCGGCGCTCCCGACCCTGCGTTTTGCGCCTTGTTCTGCCGAAGCGTTTCTGCACGGGCCGCGATTGCCGGATGATGCGGCGTTGCCGATGGCAAAATAACCGCGCGGCGAAGATTCACCGCGCAGCGGCAGATTTCAGGCCGTGCGGCCGGAGACGACGCATGGCCACAAACCAGAGAAAGACGGAAAGGGGTAAGGCAAATGCTGCTGATTACACAAACCGCGTTGGAGCTTGGGTTCCTGTATGCACTGGTGGCGATGGCGCTGTTTCTCAGCTATCGTATCCTGGATATTGCCGATTTGACGACGGACGGCTGCTTTGTGCTGGGCGGCGCCGTTTCGGTGACGCTGACTGCGGCGGGACACCCGATTTTGGCGATCCCTGCGGCGCTGCTTGCAGGTGCGTGCGCCGGTTATATTACCGCGTTTTTGCAGACAAGGGCGGGCGTTCCTTCCATTTTGGCGGGTATCATCACAAATACCGGCCTTTATACCATCAACCTGATGGCGATGGGCTGGCGCTCCAATGCCAGCCTGCTCGGCGTGAATACGCTCTTTACCATGCTGCGTGAGCGCGGCATCGGCGGCGACTGGTACGAGCTGCTGCTGGCCGCGTCCGTCACCATTGCGGCGGGCGTGCTGCTTTATCTCTTTCTCGGTACGCGGCTGGGACTATCCATCCGCGCCACCGGCGATAATGCGGACATGGTGCGCGCCTCCTCAGTGAACCCCACGTTCACCATCAGCGTCGGGCTGTGCATTTCCAATTCGCTGACCGCGCTCTCCGGTGCAATGGTCGGACAGTACCAGAAAACGATGGACATCAACTCCGGCACCGGCATCGTCGTGATCGGGCTGGCCTGTCTGATCATCGGAGAAACCGTCCTTGGCCGCCGCACGGTGCTGAAGGGCGTCATCGCGGTCATGGTCGGCTCCATCATCTATCGCTTTATCTATGCCATCGTTCTCTCCACCAATGTGGTGCCGATCGACTGCCTGAAACTGCTGACTGCAATCGTCGTTGCGCTGGCCATCGCCGCGCCGACGCTCAAGCAGTGGGCGCTGTTCCAGAAGCGCAAAATCACCGCACGGAAGGGAGATGACTGAGCTATGCTGGACGTTCTGGACATCACCAAGACATTCAATGCAGGAACGGTGAATGAAAAGATCGCTGTATCCTCGCTCTCGCTGCATCTGGACGCCGGCGACTTTGTTACCATCATCGGTTCCAACGGCGCGGGCAAAAGTACGCTGCTTAGTGCGATCGGCGGCAGCTTTTATGTGGACAGCGGACGCATCAGGTTAAACGGCGAGGATATCACCTTTGTTCCGGAATACAAGCGCAGCAAGGGCATCGGACGGATGTTTCAGGACCCGCTGAAGGGAACCGCGCCGCATATGACGATTGAGGAAAATCTTGCACTGGCTTATCTACGTGCCTCGACATATACCTCGCCCTTTTCCCGCGTCAGCAAGGCGCAGCGCGAGGAATTCCGCGCGCGGCTGGCGCAGCTTGGGCTGGGGCTGGAGGACCGCATGAAAAATCCCGTGGGTCTGCTCTCCGGTGGCCAGCGGCAGGCGCTGACGCTGCTGATGGCGACGCTGGTGACGCCGAAGCTGTTGCTGCTGGACGAACACACGGCGGCGCTTGACCCCGCAACGGCGGAGAAGGTGCTGGAGCTGACGCGGCGGATCACGGCGGAGCACCGACTTACCTGCCTGATGGTGACGCACAATATCCAGTCTGCGCTGAATCTGGGGAATCGCACGATTATGATGAACAACGGAAAAATTGTGCTGGAGCTCTCCGGCAAGGAGCGCGAGGGCATGACCCTGCCGCGGCTGATGGAGCTGTTCCGCGAGCGTACCAGGCAGGATTTGGACAATGACCGGATGCTGCTGGACTGATATGATATGTGCCGATTTGCGCTTACAGGACTGTTACGAAATACGATACAGCGAAAGAAACGGAGAGACTGTTCATAGTCTCTCCGTTTCTTTTGTATCCGGGGTGCGGTTATGGACAGGTATGGCGGCAGGAGACGCTGGAGCGGATCGTATGCTGCCCCTGTTTCAGTCCAGTCACGGCGATAGCATGGAACCGTGCAAAGAACGCTCCGCGTTTTTTTCAAAAAAAACAGACAACGCTGCGGGAGAAACCCACAGCGTTGTCTGCGTTCTGGACGATATGGTGGAACCGAAGGGGCTCGAACCCTCGACCTCCGCGTTGCGAACGCGGCGCTCTCCCAGCTGAGCTACGATCCCAAATGTGAACCGGCGGAACATTCGATATTATAGCACAGAATTTGGATTTGTAAAGGTTTTTTTCGGATTTCTCCGATTTTTTTTTGGAGCAGACGGCAGAAGCGACGCTGCAAAACCACAGTCAGGTGCCAGGTACAGGCGGCGCGCAGGGCTGTCAGCGGACGAGGTGCAGCGTCTCCAACAGCGCCAGGAGAGCGGCGTGAATTTCCTCCGGCGGGCGCAGCGTGCCGTTTTGCACGCAGTCGATTGCGTGCCAGCCGAGCCGGGCGCAGCAGTATTCCGCCGCCGCCGCGCTGCGCGACAGATAGGCGAGGTCGCGCTCATGAATGTCCCGCGCGCCGCCGTCGCGCTGGTAGCGCGCATCCAGCAGCTGCTGACTGACAGCGAGCGGCAGACGCAGGTAAATCACCGCGTCCGGCGCCGGAATGCCAAGCAGACCGTATTCGTAGTCGGAGAGCCAGCGCAGAAACCCATCCCACTCCGTCTTGTCCAGCTTGGAGCATTGGTGAACGCCGTTGGAGGTGGTGTAACGGTCCGCAATGACCGTGCCGCCGCCGTGATAGAACGTACCCCAGTCCTGTTTGTAGCTGGCGTAACGATCCACCGCGTAGAAGGAGGAGGCGGCATATGCGTTCACATCGTCCGGCGCGCTACCAAACGCCCCGGAGAGGTACATCCGCACCAGCGCGGACGAGTCCGAGCGATAGTCCGGAAAAGAGATCTGCCGCACAGGGCATCCGCGCGAGGAGAGCGCGGCGGCGAGCAGTCCGGCCTGCGTTGCCTTGCCGCTGCCGTCCAGTCCCTCGATGACAATCAGTTTTCCTGCCTGGTTCATGGCGGTTTCCTCCCTGTGTGAAGATTTTTTGCACAGCCCGCTTTTGCCGAATGATGCGGCGTCACTTTGAAAATTTTTTGGCGGTTTGTGTCAAATGGCGCTTGACAAGACAGCGCATATGTCATAACATAAAGATTATAAGTGATGTACGGCGTGCCTGCCAGCGGCAAAGGGCACAATATAGCAGACGGTATGTGCGGATCGCGCGACCATTATAGCACAGGCGGCAAACCGGCGCAAGCGCCCCTGATTCGTCGGTTTGAAGTATTTGCGCGGCGCATGGAAACGGAACGTCTGGAATTTTTCATAAAAACCATAAGTATTTTTTGTTGTTGAATCAAAAAAGTCTTGTGACTTTCATAATTCTGTGGTACAATAAATTGTAGTTTTATTTTTTGCAGATCCCCTTAGAATTTGCGTATCACCTTACAAAAAACCGCGCCGTTTATCCGGTCGGTTTTACAATCTGCAAACAGGAGTGGAGGGATCGATATGTCTTTGGAAGCGATGGAGACGCTGACCGCTGTGGAAGCACGTCTCCAAAAGAAGCGTGCGGACGCGGCGGCTGGTGCAAAGCAGGCTGCGGCGGACGCCAAAACCAGGGGCGAAGCGCTGGTCGCGGAGGCACGGAACAGGGCGCAGGCGGAAATCGCCGCGCTGACGCGCCAAACCGACGAAACGGCCAAAACCGCCGCAGCAGCGCGCGCAAAGGAGAGCGAGCGCGAATGCGAAGCGTTGCGCGCCGCCGCAAAGGCAAAGGAGGAGAGCGCGGTTTCCTTTGTCGTTGAAAGGATCGTGAGCAGCTAATGGCAATCGTTCAGATGAAAAGGCTGCGTGCCATCGCGCTTTCATCCCGGCGGGACGCGCTGCTGAAGGAACTGCAGCTTTTGGGCTGCGTAGAGCTCACGACGCAGGACTGGACGCAGGAGGCCGCGCCGCAGCTTACGCCGGATCATGGAGACCTTGTGGAAACGCAGGCCGCGCGCCAGCTTTTCAGCGAAGCCGTCGAGGCGCTGGAGCGTCATGTGCCGCAGAAAAAGCCCATGCTCTCCGCAAAGCCGGAAATCAGCACGGCGGAGCTGCTGGATGAGTCGGACGCTGCGGAACTGACCGCCGCCGCAAAGGAGCTGACCGCGTGCAGTGAGCAGCTGAAAAGCCTAGCGTCCGAACAGACGCGGGAGAAGCTACGCATCGAAACGCTGCTGCCGTGGAAAACCTGCCCGATTCCACTGGATTGCGCCGGGACAAAGCACGTCGCCGTTCTGTTCGGCAGTCTGCCGGTCACGGCGGATATGGACGCGCTGAGCGCCGCGCTGACAGAGCAGGCGGAGGCCACCGCGCTCTTTGAGGTCAGCGCAGACCCCGCCGCACGCTATATATACCTGTTCTATCTCCGTGCGGAGGAGGAGCGCGTGTTCAAGCTGCTGCGCGAGCATGGCTTTGCATCCCCCGGTTATGGAGAGGCGGTCGGCAGTGCCGCCGCGGGTATCGAACGTGCGGAGGCGCGCCTTGCCGCGATCGCGTCCGAGGAAAAGAAGCTGCAGGAGCGCATCGCCGCGCTTGCGGGTTACCGGGAGCGGCTCCAGATCTGCTGCGACCGTGCAGGGCTGGACGTGGACCGCGCGGAGGCCGCCGGACGGTTGCTGCGTTCCGAGCGCACCGTACTGCTGGAGGGCTGGGCCGTTGCGGACAGGGAAGCGGAAATTTCTGCGTTGCTGGATCGCTTTGACTGCGCCTATGAGTACGAAGCACCGACGGAGGAGGAATATCCTGACGTTCCGGTAAAGCTGCGCAACAACATATTCACCAACGGGCTGAACATGATCACAAATATGTACTCCCTGCCGCAGTACGGCACGGTGGACCCCAACCCGTTGATGGCGCCGTTTTACATTCTGTTCTTTGGCATCATGATGGCCGACATGGGCTACGGAATCCTGATGATCCTTGCGTCCATTGTGGTGTGCAAAAAGATGAAGCCGCGCGGCGGAATGTCCTATTTTGACAATCTGCTGTTCTGGTGCGGTGTTTCCACACTGGTTTTTGGCGCGTTGACCGCCAGCTTTTTCAGCGACGCAGCCGCGCAGATCGCGCAGATTTTCAACCCGGAGAGTACGTTTGAGTGGTTCTGGCCGGCGCTGTTCACCCCGCTGAACGACAGCATTTTTGTTCTGGTGCTGGCGCTGGCGTTGGGCGTGCTCCAGCTAAATGCCGGTCTGGTCGTCAGCTTTGTGCAAAAGCTGAAGCATGGAGACACGCTGGACGGCCTGCTCTATGAGGCTGCGCTGTGGGTCATCGAAATCGGCGCAGTCCTGCTTGTGCTGGGCGGCGGGATGCCGGGCAAAATCATCCTGATCATCGGTGTGGTCGCGCTCTTTGGCGGTTCCATGCGCGGCAAAAAGGGACTTGGAAAGTTCACCGCCATTTTCGGTACGCTCTATAACGAGCTGACCGGCTGGTTTGGCGACATCCTGTCCTACTCCCGCATCATGGCTCTGATGCTGGCGGGCAGCGTTATCGGGCAGGTGTTCAACACTATCGGCGCAATGTTTGGCAATATCGTCATTTTTGCCCTCATCTTCATCGTCGGACACGCGCTGAACTTTGGCCTGAATCTGCTGAGCTGCTATGTCCACGATCTGCGCCTTCAGTGTCTGGAGTATTTTGGCAAATTCTATGTAGACGGCGGCAAGGCTTTTGCGCCGCTTGAGATACGCACAAACTATGTCAACGTGAACAAATAAACAACAGATGGGAAATCATCTGCAAAAAACAGGAGGAAAACAAAAATGGAATTCATCCAAGCTCTTATGAACGGTGAATGCACCGGTATGGCCATCGGCCTGCTGGGTGCAGGACTTGCAGCCTGCCTTGCGGGCGCGGGCAGCGCACGCGGCACCGGCCTCGCCGGCGAAGCCGGCGCCGGACTGCTGACACAGGACCCTTCCAAATTCGGTAAGGTCATGGTCATGCAGGTTATCCCCGGTACGCAGGGACTGTACGGACTGGTCGTCTGGTTCTTTGCCATCTTCCAGATGGGCGTGCTGGATGGCAGCGCGCAGACTCTGAGCTTTGTGGACGGTTGCCGTTACTTCGCAGCCTGTATGCCCATCGCCATCGGCGGCGGTATCTCCGCGGTCGCGCAGGGCAAGGTCGCTGCGGCGTCCATCAACATCCTGGCGAAAAAGCCGGATCACTGGTCCAAGGGTATGATCCTCTGCATCACCGTTGAGTTCTACGCGATCCTGTCTCTGCTGGCCTCCTTCCTGATGCTCATCAACATCTGAGGGCCAAAGCCATGACCGGAATGGATAAAATCGTCGCCCGGCTGGAAGCCGACGCACAGGCCGAGGTGGACGAGATCAGCGCACGGTCGCAGGAGGAATGCGCCGGGATACTGGCACGCTACCGCGAATCGGCCGAGTCGGAATACGCCGCCCAGCGCAAAGCCGGAGAGAAAAACTGCGCCCTGCGCGCGGAACGGCTGGAGAGCACTGCGGAGCTGGAGGCGCGCAAGCAGCAGCTTGCGTTCAAGCAGAAGCTGGTGGGCGAGGTATTCGATATGGCGGCAGCGCGTATCGTTTCTCTGCCGCGCGCGGACTATGTGGCGTTTCTCGCCGCACAGGCGGCAAATGCGGCAGTCAGCGGCACGGAGGAGCTGATCTTTAACGAAAAGGACGCGGGAGAGGTCGGGCAGGACGTGGCAGCGGCTGCGAACGCTCAGCTCGGCGCGCGCGGAAAGCTGACCGTTTCTGCGGAAACGCGCCGGTTCTCCGGCGGCGTGATCGTGAAGCAGGGCGAAATCGAAACGAACTGCACGGTGGAAATGCTGATACAGCAGCGCCGCAGCGACCTCGCTTCCCAGGTGGCGGAGCTTCTGTTTTCCTGAGATACCACGCCGCGCCGCCCCGCCTGTTTTGCGAAAGCGGGCGTGCCGCGGGAACGGGGCGTGAAGCCTTCCGCGCAGAACGAATAACGAAATGGTATCTACAGGAGGAACGGAAAACGTGTCAAATAAAATTGATGAGAGCAACTATATCTGCCTTTCCGCGATCCTTCGTGCCAAGGAAGCCAGACTGCTGAGCATGGAACGGATGGAACGGATGCTTTCCAAATCCAGCTATGCGGACGCCTGCCGCGTCGCGGCGGACGCCGGGTGGCCAGATATGTCCGAAATGGGCGTGGATGGCATCAACGCCGTGCTGGACGCGCGGCGCACCGAGGAGTTTGCCGACATCCGGGACATGATCCCGGACAAGGCGCTGCTTCCGCTGGTCTGTCTGCAATATGATTGCCACAACGCCAAGGTGCTGGTCAAGTCCGGCGGGGATACATCGCGCAGCGCGTCCCTGTTTTCCGCTGCGGGCTGCTACACTGTGGAGGAGTTGCAGGAGGTCTATGACAACGAGGAGAGCGGCGGCGCGCTGCCGGATGGCTTTGCGGAGGCGATTCATGAAGCCAAACGGTCGCTTGCCCGCACAGGCAATCCGCAGCTTGCGGACTATCTGCTGGATCGCGCCTATTTTGCGGAACTGCTGAAAACGGCGCAGCTTGCGGAAAAGCCGTTTCTGGAAACCTATGTCCGCAGCCACATCGACAAGGTGAATCTGCGCAGCCTGCTGCGCACGCTGGACATGGGACGGCGCGGCGATCTGCTGGCGAATGCGCTGATCGAAGGCGGCGATGTGGGTCTGGAGCAGATTTCCGACCCCACGCTGACGAAGGAGGACATCGCCCGGCTTTACGCTGTGACGATTTTTGCAGATGCAGCGGAGGCACCGGACATGACGTCCTTTGAAAAGGCCGCGGACAACGCGGAAAAGGAATATATCAGCGGCGGCAGCCTGATTCCTTATGGGCCGGAGGTCGTGCTGGAATATGCCGCAGCACTGGAAAACGAAATCGTTTCCCTGCGCATCATCCTGACCGGAAAACGGATGGGCATCGGAGAGGAAACGCTGCGGGAAAGGCTGCGTGAGAGCTATGTATAAAATCGCCGTAATCGGTGGCAGCGACAGCGTGGTTGGCTTCCGCGCGCTGGGATTGGATACGTTCCCGGTATCGGACGCGGCAGAAGCCCGCAAGACGCTGCACGACATCACCAGAATAGAAGAAGACCCCTATGTGATTATCTACATCGAGGAAACGCTGGCGGAGCCGATGATGGATGAGATCCGGAAATTCACTGCACGTCCGACGCCTGCGATTATCCTGATTCCGGGACGGAACGGCCCCATTGGACTGGGGCAGGCCGCTCTGAAGCAGGCGGTCGAGCAGGCGGTCGGTTCCGACATCCTTTAATTAGAAAGGAAACACAGAATATGAGTGGTAAAGTAGTCAAAGTCGCCGGACCGCTGGTGGTTGCGGAGGGGCTTTCGGACGCCAACGTCAGCGACGTTGTGCGCGTGGGGCCACAGCATCTCATCGGCGAGATCCTGAACATGACGGGAGACCGGGCGGACATCCAGGTCTATGAGGAAACCGGCGGCTTGGGTCCCGGTGCGGAGGTCGTGACCACCGGCGCGCCGCTGTCCGTGGAGCTTGGACCCGGTATGCTGGAGGGCATTTACGACGGCATTCAGCGTCCGCTGACCGAGATCCGTGACCTGACCGGTCACACCATCGCAAGCGGCGTGAACGTACCGGCGCTGAACCGCACGAAAAAATGGGAGTTCACCGCAACCGTTCAGGCGGGCGACGCCGTGACCGGCGGCGATATCATCGGCACTGTGCCGGAAACCCCGACCGTGCTGCACAAAATCATGGTTCCGCCGAACCGCAAGGGAACCATCGTCAGCATTCAGAGCGGCAGCTTCACCGTTGCGGATACGGTGGCCGTCCTGAAAACTGAGGACGGCACAGAGGTTCCGCTGACCATGATGCAGTCCTGGCCTGTCCGTGTTGGTCGGCCTTACACAAAGAAATTTCCCCCCGTCACCCCGCTGCAGAGCGGACAGCGTATTGTGGACACCATGTTCCCCATCGCAAAGGGCGGCACCGCCGCCATCCCCGGCCCCTTCGGCAGCGGAAAAACCGTGATGCAGCACGCGCTGGCCAAATGGTCGGATGTGGACATCGTGGTCTATATCGGCTGCGGCGAGCGCGGCAACGAGATGACCGACGTTCTGATGGAGTTCCCGGAATTGATAGACCCGCACACCGGCTATCCGCTGATGAAGCGTACCGTGCTGATTGCAAACACCTCCGATATGCCGGTGGCGGCGCGCGAGGCCAGCATTTATACCGGCATTACCATTGCGGAATACTTCCGCGACATGGGTTATGCCGTGGCGGTCATCGCGGACTCCACCTCCCGTTGGGCGGAGGCACTGCGTGAGATGAGCGGTCGTCTGGAGGAGATGCCCGGTGAGGAAGGCTATCCCGCTTACCTTGCCAGCCGTATCGCGCAGTTCTATGAGCGCGCCGGCGTGGTAGAGTGCCTCGGCAGCGATCAGCGACAGGGCAGCCTGACAGCGGTTGGCGCAGTTTCGCCGCCGGGCGGCGACCTGTCCGAGCCGGTTTCGCAGGCCACCATGCGCATTGTCAAGGTGTTCTGGGGACTGGACAGCGCGCTGGCTTATGCGCGTCACTTCCCGGCCATCAACTGGTTGAACTCCTATTCCCTCTATCTCGACTCCCTGAAGCCGTGGTATGAGGAGCGTTTCCCCGGCTTTATGGCCAACCGCGACAAGGCGATGGCGATTTTGCAGGAGGAATCCAATCTGAACGAAATCGTCCGTCTGGTCGGCGCGGACTCCCTTGCCCCGCCGGAGCAGCTCACGCTGGCCACCGCAAAAATGCTGCGTGAGGACTTCCTGCAGCAGAACTCTTTTGTGGACATCGACTCCTACAGCGAAACGGAGCGCCAGTACCTGCTGATGGAGCTGATTCTGGACTGCGACCGCCTTTCCAGAGATGCACTGGCGAATGGCGCGGAGCTGAAGGAGCTGACCGCCATTCCCGCACGCGAGGAGATAGGCCGCGCAAAGACCGTTCCCGCCGATCAGTACAAGGAGGTCTACGCCCGCATCGGCGCAGACATGAAAGCGCAGATCGAAGCTGCGAAGCAGGGAGGCGATGAGGCATGATCCGGGAATATCAAACCATACACGAAATCGCAAGCCCGTTGATGATCGTCGATCAGGTAGAGGGCGTTACCTATGACGAGCTGTGCGAGATTCAACTGCCGGACAGCAGCCTGCGCCGCGGCAAGGTGCTGGAGGTGGACGGGTCGCGCGCCGTTGTCCAGCTTTATGAGAGCGCCGCGGGAATCAACCTTGCAAAATCCAAGGTGCGTTTCCTTGGCCACCCGCTGGAGCTGGCCGTTTCCGGCGATATGCTGGGGCGCGTGTTCAACGGCATGGGACAGCCGATCGACGGCGGTCCGGAGATTTTGGCGGATGCACACCTCAACATCAACGGTCTGCCGCTGAACCCCTCCGCCCGCGCTTACCCGGCTGAGTTCATCCAGACCGGCGTTTCCACCATTGACGGACTGAATACGCTGGTGCGTGGACAAAAGCTCCCGATTTTCTCCTGCTCCGGTTTGCCGCACGCAAATCTGGCGGCGCAGATCGCGCGTCAGGCGCGGGTGCTGGGCGACAGCGGAAAGTTCGCCGTTGTGTTTGCCGCCATCGGCATCACGTTCGAGGAATCAGAGTTCTTTGTGCAGGAATTTCGCCGCACGGGTGCAATCGACCGCACCGTTATGTTCTCCAACCTGGCTGACCAGCCCGCCATCGAGCGTATCGCTACGCCGCGTATGGCGCTGACCGCAGCGGAATACCTGGCCTTTGAGAAGGATATGCACGTTCTGGTCATCCTGACGGACATTACAAACTATGCAGAGGCATTGCGTGAGATCTCCGCCGCAAAGAAGGAAGTCCCCGGACGCCGCGGCTATCCCGGCTACCTGTATACCGACCTTGCCACCATGTATGAGCGCGCGGGCCGCCGTATCGGAAAGCCCGGTTCCATCACGATGATCCCCATCCTGACGATGCCGGAGGACGATAAGACCCATCCGATCCCGGACCTGACCGGCTACATCACAGAGGGTCAGATCATCCTCAGCCGTGAGCTTTACCGCAAGGGCATCATCCCGCCGGTGGACGTGTTGCCGAGCCTTTCCCGTCTGAAGGACAAGGGCATTGGCGAGGGCAAAACCAGAGAGGATCACTCCGGCGTTTTGAACCAGCTTTTCGCAGCCTATGCCGCCGGTAAGGATGCCAAAGAGCTGATGACGATTCTGGGCGAGAGCGCGCTGAGCGAAACGGATAAATATTATGCCAAATTCGCAGAGGCGTTTGAGGAGAAATTCGTCAACCAGGGCAACGAGAGCAACCGCAGCATTGAGGAAACGCTGGACATCGGCTGGGAGCTGCTCAGCATTCTGCCAAAGAGCGAGCTGAAGCGTATCAAGCCGGAATACATCGAGAAATATCTGCCGCAAAAATCAGAGGGGTGACGTAAAAGATGGCAAAGACCGCAGTGACCCCGACCCGGATGGTGCTGAACCAGCTCAAGGGACGGTTGAAAACCGCCACCCGCGGTCACAAGCTGCTGAAAGACAAGCGCGATGAGCTGATGCGCCAGTTTATGGAAGTCATCCGTCGCAACAAGGAGCTGCGTCAGCGTGTAGAGGACGGTCTGACAGAGGCGTTCGGCGCGCTGACCGTGGCCAGCGCGGTGATGAGCCCGGAAATGCTGGAGCAGGCGCTGATGTATCCGCGTCAGAGCGTGGAGCTGACGATGAAGTTCCGCAACGTGATGAGCGTAAACGTCCCGCAGTACAGCTTCAAGACCGCAAATGCTGACCCCGGCGAGATTTATCCCTACGGTTTCACCCAGACCAGTGGCGAGCTTGATTTGGCAATGCAGTGCCTCTCCCGCGTGTTTGAGGATATGCTGGAGCTGGCGCAGGTGGAAAAGACCATGCAGCTGCTCGCGGAGGAGATTGAAAAGACCCGCCGCCGCGTGAACGCTCTGGAATACGTGATGATTCCGGAGATGGAGGAGAATATCAAGTATATCTCCATGAAGCTCAGCGAAAACGAAAACTCTACCAAAGTGCGTCTGATGAAGGTCAAGGACATGGTGCTGCAACAGAGCCATGACTTCAGCTATGCGCAGAATGCATAGTGACCCCAAACCACACAAAAATCGCCCCTGCCATCCGGCAGGGGCGATTTTGCGAGATGTGTCGGTTTCCTGTGATCGGATTCAGAAGCTGCGTTTATGGAAATGGAAAAACCATGCGCGGCTGCGTGTGGTGGAGCGCAGAACACGGGAAAGCGCCGCTGCTGCGGAAAATGCAAGAACCGCGCCCCGAAATACGCCGGGACGCGGTTCTTTTGCGGAATATCCGCCGATATTATAGAAAATCACGGTATTCCAAATCGGCGCTGACGGCTGACGAAAACCAACTGTCAGTGCCGCAGACGCATATGTGCGGTCTTGCCTTACTTCAGCTCGACCTTTGCGCCGACAGCTTCCAGCTTTGCCTTGATCTCCTCGGCCTCTTCCTTGGAAACGGCTTCCTTGATCTTGGCGGGAACGCCCTCGACCATCGCCTTCGCCTCGGCCAGGCCAAGACCGGTGATGCCGCGGACTTCCTTGATGACCTTGATTTTCTCTGCGCCGAACTCGGTCATGACGACGTCGAACTCGGTCTGCTCTGCGACGGCAGCCTCTCCGCCAGCGGCGGGCGCGGCGGCGACAGCAGCAGCGGCTGCGGAAACACCAAACTCCTCCTCCAGCGCATGAACCAGCTCAGCCAGCTCCAGCACGGTCAGAGCCTTTACTTCTTCGATCATAGCGGTAACTTTTTCGCTTGCCATTTTCTAAAATCCTCCTAAATGTGTTTTCTGTAAGCCCCGCGATTATTCCGCGGCAGCTTCCGGCGCAGCTTCCTCTGCGGGCGCGCCATTCTTCTCTGCGATCTGGTTCAGCACAACAGCCAGACTGGTGATCGGAGCCAGCAGGGTGCCAAAGACCTGTGCGTACAGCGCATCCTTGGACGGCAACGCCGCGATCTCTTTGATTTCCTCCTCCGTCAGCACCTGACCATCCATAAACGCGGCCTTGATGCTGAACACGTCGCCTTCGAGCTTGTCTGCGTAGTCGCTGATGATGCGGAACGGTGCGATGGGGTCGCCTGTGCTGGTTGCGAGGGAGGTCGTCCCGTTCAGGATGGCATCCAGCTCGGAGAGCCCGCAGTCGTCCAGCGCACGGCGAACCAGTGTATTCTTGACAACAGAATACTCGATTTCGTTCTTGCGCAGCTCCGCACGCAGCTCCGTGTCCTGTGCGACATTGATGCCCTTGTAATCGACAAAGACACCTGCGCTGGCGCCCTGCAGACGCGCAACCAGCGCCGCGACAACGGCTTGCTTTTCGCTGAGAACTTTTGCGTTCGGCATAGTTTCACCTCCGGGTAAATTTCGCGGGAAATGCCGAACCGGAACAGCGTATCCGGTTTGAACGTTTCCCATGCGCCCAAAAAGAAAGCTCCTCCTTGTCGCAAAGACATGGAGAAGCCATTCAAAATCAATCGAATGCTGATCCTCGGCAGGACTTACGACCCGTGATGAGCCACCTGCTGTCTTTGGAGCGCTCGATTATATTAACAGATATGCGCCGCGTTGTCAAGCATTTTTTGCGTGCGACCTTCGCCGTTGGCCGCAGCGCGTCAATAGCGGGAGAACCGTTCCGGCTTGGGACGGAATTTTACACCGGAAACCAGTCCCACCGCGGCAAAGAGCGAGAAAAGGGAAGAGCCGCCATAGCTGAAAAACGGGAGCGTCAATCCAATGACCGGCGTCAGACCGGTGCACATACCAATGTTGATGAAGCTCTGGAACAGAACCGTTGCGGCCACGCCGAAGCAGACTAACATACTCATCGTATCGCGCGAATGCAGTCCCACGACCACACAGCGCAGGATGATTGCCAGCAGCAGCAGGATGACAACGCAGCAGCCGATCATGCCCAGCTCCTCGCCAATGACGGAGAAAATGAAGTCCGTGTGCTGGGCGGGAACCACCTGATTCTGCGTCTGGGTACCCTGATAAAGCCCGCTGCCGGTCAACTGGCCGGAGGCCAGCGCCAGCTTGCTTTTGACCGTCTGGTACAGCACATCCTCGCCCGTGGGGTCTATGCTGCTGTCATAGGGCGCCATAATGCGGCGGATTTGATCCTCACGGAGAAAATTTGTCCAGACAAAGGGGATCGCCGCTGCCAGACCTGCTGCGCCGAGAATGAACCAATAGAGCTTCAGACCTGCGGTGAAAAGCAGCACAAGGAAGATGAACAGGAATGTCAGCGCGCTGCCAAGATCGGCGGAGATGACGACCACCAGCGCAAAGGGAAGGAAAAAATGCACCGCAAGCTGCGCCACGGAAAAGACATGGTTCAGGTTCTTGTATTCCTTCAGATAGCTGATGTGCTTGGAGAGTACGATGATAAAAACGACCTTGATGATTTCGCTGGGCTGGATGCCGATGCCAAGAAAACGCAGCCAGCTTTTGTTGCCGGTCCCGTCGTCATAGCCGAACGGAATCAACAGCAGCAGCAAAACGGCGGAAACCAGATAGAGCAGCGGCCATTTGTCCGCGATCACGTCGATGTCCAACACGGTCAGAGCCACGAAAAGCGCTACGCCGATGACCAGCGACAGGCTCTGGATAAGCACATAGTGAGCGCTGCCCTCCGTGCTGGTCGCGGTCGCGCTGGAGATGACGACCAGACCGAATATGGCGCTTGTCAGGCAGAGCAGGAACAGCACGATGTCCGCCCGCTGGAAAAATTCCCGTATCAGTGGCCAGTATTTTTTCAAGCCCGCAGCGCCTCGCTTTCTCTCCGGAATTTTTCAGGCATCACCCGTACCAACCGCCCGCAGATGACGGTCATTTTCCGCCATCCCGCCCTGCCGATTGATACGGTGAAATCCTGCCCCAAAGAATACCAGCAGATTGTATCATATTTTTATCCTTTACGCAAATCGAATTTCGCGGTATAATCAGAGAAACGAAGCGGGAAAGCGGGGGAACGGATACATGACGATTGAAACCAATACGGAAGCGGAAACGGAAGCAGCGGGCGCAGCGTTCGCGGCGCGGCTGCCGGACGGCGCGTTGGTCGCGCTTTATGGCGGGCTGGGCGCGGGAAAAACCGCGTTTGTGCGCGGCATGGCGCGCGGCATGGGACTGACCGATGCGCGCGTTTGCAGTCCCACATTCACGATTGTAAACGAATATCTGGGCGCACGGGAGCTTTATCATTTTGATATGTACCGGCTGGAGAGCGCGGAGGAACTGTTTGACATCGGCTGGGAGGATTACCGCGCGCGGCGCGGCGTTTGCGCCGTGGAATGGAGTGAAAAGGTGGAGGACGCCTTTGAGGGGGACGAAATCGCGGTGCGCTTTGAGATCCTGCCGGACGGAGGACGAAAAATCACGATTGCGGAGGAGGGACAGGAATGTTGATTTTGGGTCTGGAATCAAGCGCAAAGAGCGCGAGCGCCGCGCTCTGTCGGGATGGCGCGCTGCTGGCGCAGGTATTCCAGCAGAGCGGCCTGACCCACAGCAGGACGCTGCTGCCAATGGCGGAGGATTTGCTGAAAAACGCGGAGCTGAGCCTTGCGGACGTGGACGTGGTCGCGGTGGCGCACGGTCCCGGTTCGTTCACCGGCGTGCGCATCGGCGTTTCCACGGCAAAGGGCCTCTGCTGGGGGCTGGAAAAGCCCGCCGTCGGCGTTTCCACGCTGGAGGCAATGGCGTGGAACGGTCTGTGTGCGCCGCCGGAGAATGTCATTTGCTGCGCGATGGACGCGCGGCGCGGGCAGTTCTATAACGCGCTGTTTACCATTGCGGACGGTGCGCCGCGCCGCATGACGGAGGATCGCGCCATCAGCGGCGCAGACCTTGCCGCAGAGCTGACGCAGATGGCGCGCCCGATTTGGCTCGTGGGGGACGGTGCGGCGCTCTGCCGTGAGCAGCTGTGCGCCGCCGGGCTGGAGCCAGCGCTTGCGCCGGAAATCGTGCGGATGCAGAGCGCTTATGGCGTGTGCCGCGCCGCAGCGGGCAGGGAACCGCAGAGCGCCGAAGCGCTCATCCCGGTTTATCTGCGGCTTTCCCAGGCGGAGCGGGAACGCCTGCAACGAATCAAAGACGCGGGCGGCGGCGCATAATTTGATGTGATGCACCGCACCGCAGCAAAATTGCGATAAAAAGTCAAAAAATCAGAAAAAGAGGTTGAAAACATGGGAAAATTATTTGTAATGGATCACCCGTTGGTTGCGCACAAGCTGACGATCCTGCGCGACAAGGACACGAGCGTGAAGGATTTCCGCGAACTGGTGAGCGAAATTGGGATGCTGATCACCTACGAGGCGACGCGCGACCTGCCGCTGACGGTGAAATCGGTGGAAACGCCGCTGTGTCAGGCGGATATGCCGGTGCTGGCGGGCAAAAAAATCGCGGTGGTCCCGATTTTGCGGGCAGGACTTGGCCTTGTGGACGGTGTGTTACGCATGGTGCCTTCGGCGCGCGTGGCGCATATCGGAATGTACCGGGACGAGGAAACGCTGGAGCCGCACGTTTATTTCTGCAAAACGCCGAAGGACATCGCGGAGCGGGATATTTTGATTGTGGACCCGATGCTGGCGACAGGGGGCAGCGCAGACGCGGCCATTGCGGAGATGAAGCGCCGTGGCTGCAAGAATATCAAGCTGATGGTGCTGGTCGCGGTGCCGCAGGGCATCGCGCGCATCCAAAGCTGCCACCCGGATGTGGACATCTATTGCGGCGCGGTGGACGATCATTTGGACGAGCATGGCTATATCGTCCCCGGACTTGGCGACGCGGGAGACCGCATATTTGGCACAAAATAACAGCCGCCGCGCGCTCGCGGTTGGAACTGGGCGGCGCCGCAGGAGCTGCGCCTGCCAGATTATGCGGTGCTGTCTTGAATTGACGGGGCGTTTGATGTATAATGAAACGGAAAAACGCCGACGGAGGCGAAGAAGATGAAGCAGCAGAAAACCAACGCGATGCGGATTTTGGAACAGAAAAAGATCCCGTATACCGTACATGAGTATCCGCACGGGGACGCGCCCGTGGACGGGGTGACGGTTGCGCATCTGACGGGGACGGACGAGGCTGCGGTATTCAAAACGCTGGTCGCCGTGGGCGCGAGCGGGCAGCACTATGTATTCTGCGTTCCCGTGGCGAAGGAGCTGGACCTGAAAAAAGCGGCGAAGTCCGTTGGGGAGAAGTCCGTCGCGCTGGTACACGTCCGCGAAATCACGCCCCTGACCGGTTATGTCCGCGGCGGATGCAGTCCGGTCGGGATGAAAAAGCAGTTCCCGACTGTGTTTGACCGCAGTGTGGAGACGCTTCCGGCGGTCTGCGTCAGCGGCGGGCGCATCGGTACGCAAATCGAGGCTGCGCCAGACGCGCTCCTGCCGCTTGTCCGCGCGGCCACGGCAGACATCACCGTTGCGGACGGATGAACGGCAAACATACAGGCATATACAGCATAGAACATGACAGGAGAAATCATGCAGGATCGCATTATCATTCGCGGAGCAAGACAGAACAATCTGAAAAATATCGACGTGGAGGTGCCGCGGGACAAGCTGACCGTGTTCACCGGACTATCCGGAAGCGGCAAATCCTCCCTTGCGTTTGACACGATTTATGCGGAAGGTCAGCGCCGCTATGTGGAGAGCCTTTCCTCTTATGCGCGGCAGTTTCTGGGACAGATGGATAAGCCGGATGTGGACAGCATCGAAGGGCTGTCGCCCGCCATCTCCATCGACCAGAAAACCACCAGCCGCAACCCGCGCTCCACGGTTGGGACCGTGACAGAGATTTATGACTATCTTCGCCTGCTCTGGGCGCGCGTGGGCGTGCCGCACTGTCCCAGGTGCGGCAAGGAAATCCGCCAGCAGACGGTGGATCAGATCGTGGACCAGCTCCTTGCGCTGCCGGAGCGGACAAAATTGCAGCTGCTTTCCCCGGTCGTGCGCGGACGCAAGGGCGAACACGCAAAGATTTTTGAGGAGGCGCGGCGCGGCGGCTATGTCCGCGCGCGTGTGGACGGAACGGTCTACGACCTTTCAGATGAATTTTCGCTGGATAAGAAGAAAAAACACAGCATCGAGATCATCATCGACCGGCTGGTCATCAGGTCGGACATCCGGCGGCGGCTGACGGATTCGGTGGAAACCGCGTCCAGACTCTCCGGCGGGCTGGTGCTGGCTGCTGTGCAGGAGGAGACGGGCGAACGGGAGCTGATGTTCTCGCAGAATTATGCCTGCGAGGACTGCGGCGTTTCCATTGATGAGCTGACGCCGCGCCTGTTTTCCTTTAATAATCCCTTTGGCGCGTGCCCAAAATGCAGCGGACTTGGCGTGCAGCGGCAGTTTGACCCGGAGCTTGTGATCCCGGATAAATCCCGCTCGCTTTTGGACGGCGCGATCACCGCGCCCGGCTGGAACGCCGCGAAGGAGGGCGGCATCGCAAAGATGTACTTTGACGCGCTGGCGCAAAAGTACGGCTTTGACCTCTCTGACCCTGTCTCCGCGCTGCCGGAGGCGGCGCTGGACGCGCTGCTTTATGGCACGAAGGGGGAAAAGCTGGAGCTGACATATGAACGGCGCGGCGGGCAGGGAACGCTCTCGCAGCCGTTTGAGGGCGTCCTGCACAATCTGGAGCGCCGCTATGAGGAGACGCAGAGCGCTGGCGCGCGGGAGGAGCTGGAGCAATGCATGAGCGAGATCCCGTGTCCCGTTTGCCGGGGACGCCGGCTGAAAAAGGAGGCGCTGGCCGTCACTGTGGACGGGCTGAGCATCACGGAGTTTACGGAGCTTTCCGTGGACGAGGAGCTGCGGCGGCTGGACGCGCTGGAGCTGCGCGGACAGCAGCAGGTCATTGCGGCGCAAATTCTGAAGGAGCTGCACAGCAGGCTGGCATTTTTGCGCTCCGTGGGGCTGCAATACCTGACGCTCTCCCGCGCCTCCGCAACGCTCTCCGGCGGCGAGGCGCAGCGTATCCGGCTGGCGACACAGATCGGTTCCAGCCTGATGGGCGTACTGTACATTCTGGATGAACCGTCCATCGGCCTGCACCAGCGGGACAACGAAAAGCTGATCGCCACGATGAAGCATCTGCGCGATCTTGGCAATACGCTGATCGTCGTGGAGCATGACACGGACACGATGTATGCCGCCGACCATATCGTGGACATTGGACCCGGCGCGGGCGTTCACGGCGGAGAGCTGGTGGCGCAGGGAACGGTTGCGGACATCTGCGCCGAGCCGCGCTCCATCACGGGACAATATCTCAGCGGAAAGCGCCGTATCCCCGTGCCGGAGCGCCGGAGAGCGGGAAACGGGCATTTTCTGACGATCCGCGGCGCGCGGGAGAATAACCTGAAAAACATCAACGTTGCCATCCCAATGGGCGCATTCACCTGCGTCACGGGCGTTTCCGGCAGCGGAAAGTCCAGCCTGATCAACGAAATTTTTTATAAAACGCTCGCGTCCAGGCTGAACCGGGCAAAGGTGCGTCCCGGCAAATGCGACGGCGTGGACGGACTGCAATGGGCGGATAAGGTCATCGCCATCGACCAGAGTCCGATCGGACGCACGCCGCGTTCCAATCCCGCGACATACACCGGCGTATTCAACAGCATCCGCGACCTTTTTGCGGAAACACAGGACGCGCGGATGCGCGGCTATGGACCGGGACGCTTCTCCTTCAACGTGCGCGGCGGACGCTGCGAAGCCTGCACCGGGGACGGGCTGCTGAAAATTGAAATGCACTTTCTGCCGGATGTCTATGTTCCCTGCGAGGTCTGCGGCGGTACCCGCTACAATCGGGAGACGCTGGAGGTGCGCTACAAGGGCAAAAACATCGCGGAAGTGCTGGACATGACCGTAGAGGACGCGCTGGATTACTTTGAAAATCTGCCGCGCATCCGCGAGAAAATACAGACGCTCTACGATGTGGGGCTGGGGTATGTCCGGCTGGGGCAGTCCTCCACCACGCTCTCCGGCGGTGAGGCGCAGCGTGTAAAGCTGGCAACCGAGCTGAGCCGCCGCAGCACGGGCAGCACCGTCTATGTGCTGGACGAGCCGACCACCGGGCTGCACACTGCGGATGTACACCGGCTGATCGACGTGCTGCAAAAGCTGACCGACGCGGGGAACACCGTTGTGGTCATCGAGCACAATCTGGACGTGATTAAGTGCGCCGACCATATCATAGACCTTGGACCGGAGGGCGGCGACGGCGGCGGCGAGATCGTATTCTGCGGTACGCCGGAGGACTGCGCCCGCTGCAAGGCGAGCGCGACGGGCGTTTTCCTGCGGAAAGTGCTAAAGGAACCACAGATTTCATAGCTCCCGGTGTCTGGACGGCGGCTTTTGTGCAGCGCTTTGCGGCAAAAGCCTGAAATGCACAAAGCAGTCCTGCGCCTTTGCACCTTGTTCCGGCGTGAAATCTTCTGTCGGCTGCGCGTTCCGATTTTTGCGGCGTCGCCTTTGGCAGCCGACGCGCCCGCTTCATAGAATGGAGCGGGAGGGAAACGCTGTGCTTTGGAGAATTTTTATTTCGCTTCTGCTCCTTGCGGCGCTCTGCGGCGCGGTATGGCTGCTGCGCGGCTGGCTGCTGACCCCGGTCCCACTGGGAGAGAACCAGTCGCTTGTGCTGGTGCTGACCGTTTGCGGTGCTGCGCCGGAGCTGGAGCAGACGGTGGACGCGCTGTGCTATCTGCGGGAGCGCGGCTGCCCACAATTTGCGCTGCTGCTGCGCGATGCGGGCATGGATGAAGCCACGGCCATGACCGCCGAAGCGCTGGCGCGGCGCGGACTGCTGCGCATCATCAGATAAAGACACTGGCGGCATCGCATCATTCCCAAATTGCGGCGGCTGACGGCGGAGCTTCGCCGGAAATGTGCTGCAAAAGCCTGAAATACACAAGGTATTCCTGTGCGTTTGCGCCCTGTTCAGCCAAAGCGTTTCTGTGCGCTCCGCGCCTGCCGAATGATGCGTCGCTGCAAAAAAATTCATGCAGGCGGCGGGATATTCCGCGCCCTGCGGGACGGGATACAGATGGATAAAACGGAAACACCCGCGCTCACGGAGCTTTCCGGAACGGTCGCGGAGATCATATTTGCAAACGAGGAAAACGGCTACACCGTCCTGCGTATGGAAACGGCGGACGGCGGCGCCACGGTCACAGGCTGCCTGCCCTTTGCAGCGGCGGGGGAACGCCTGACCGTGCGCGGACGCTGGGTCAGTCATGCCAGCTATGGACAGCAGTTCGCGGCGGAATTTGCCGAGCGACTGCTGCCGGACGGCGCGGAGGCGATTTATGAATACCTTGCCTCCCGCGCGGTAAAGGGGGTCGGCCCCGCCACCGCCGCCCTGCTCGTTTCCACATTTGGCGCGGCAACGCTGGATGTGATGGAACGGGAGCCGGAAAAGCTGACCGAAGTGAAGGGCATCAGCCGGAAAAAGGCGATGGAAATCAGTGAAAGTCTGAAACAGCAGCTTGGACTGCGCAGACTGATGGAGTTTTTGAATGCGCATGGTCTGCGTCCGCAGTTCGCCATGCGGCTTTACCGCTCCTATGGGGACGAAGCGCAGAAGCTGATCGAGGAAAATCCCTACCTGCTCTGCGCGCGGCACATCGGCGCGCCGTTTTCGGAGGCCGACCAGCTTGCGCTGGATTTGGGGATGGATGGCGACAGCCCGGAGCGCATCGGCGCGGCGCTGCAATTTGAGCTGCTGCATAACGCGGGAAACGGCCATGTGTTTATCCCGCGGGAAAAGCTGATTTTGGCGACGGCGCAGCTTCTGGACATCGAAGCCGCGGCGGTGGAGGAGGGGCTGGACGCGCTGCTGGACTGTGGCGAGATTATCTGTGAGCCTGTGGCCGGGTGCGCGGCGTGTTATCTGGCAGGAATGCACGCGGCGGAAGCGGAAACGGCGGAGCGCATTGGCCGCATGGCGCGCCGCCGCTGTCCCGGCGCGGCGGATTTTTCCGCGCTGCTCTCCGGCATAGAGCAGGAGCAGGGCATCACTTATGCGCCGATGCAGCGCAGAACGCTGGAAATTGCGGCGCAGAGCCAGATCATGCTGATTACCGGCGGCCCCGGCACCGGCAAGACCACGGCGGTGCGGGCGATCATTGCCATGTATGAGCAGATGGGGCTGAAGGTGCAGCTTGCCGCGCCGACCGGACGCGCCGCAAAGCGGATGAGCGAGCTGACCGGACGGGAGGCCTCCACCGTCCACCGGCTGCTGGAGGCCGGTTACGCGGAGGGCAGCTTTGACCTTGTGTTCAAGCGCAATGCTTCCGAGCCGCTGCGCTGCGGCGCGCTGATTTTGGACGAGTGTTCCATGCTGGATATTGAGCTGACGCACGCACTGTTGGAGGCGCTGCCGCAGGACTGCCGCCTGATTCTGGTCGGAGACGAGGATCAGCTCCCGTCCGTCGGCGCGGGCAGCGTGTTCCGCGACCTGCTGCGCTCTGCAACGCTGCCCGTGGTGCGTCTGACGGAGATTTTTCGCCAGACGGCGGACAGCCGCATCGTGCAGTATGCCCACCGCATCAACGCCGGGGAGCATCCCCGCCTGACGGAGAACAAGGGGGATTTCTTTTTCCTGCGCCGTCAGCGTCCGGCGGATGCCGCTGCGCTGGTCGTGCAGCTCTGCGCCGAGCGGCTGCCGAAAAACATGGGCATCCGCCCGGAGGAGATACAGGTGCTGACCCCCACCCGCAAGGGCGAGGCCGGCGTTGCCCGGCTGAATGTGCTGCTGCAAGCGGCGCTGAACCCACCGAAGGCGGGGCTGACGGAGAAAAAACATGGAAATTTTACATTCCGTACCGGCGATCGGGTGATGCAAATCAGAAATAACTATGATATAATCTGGGAAACGGACAGAGCCGCCGGAACCGGCGTGTTCAACGGCGACATCGGCTATATCGTTTCCATTGACGGGAAGCAGGAGATGCTGACCGTGGATTTTGACGGCAAACGCGCCGTTTATGCGTTCGATATGCTCTCCGAGCTGGAACACGCATGGGCGATGACCGTACACAAGTCTCAGGGCAGTGAGTACCGCGCCGTGGTGCTCTGTCTCTGCGATGTGCCGCGCCAGCTCTGCTACCGGGGCGTGCTTTATACCGCCGTGACGCGGGCGCGGGAGCTGCTCATCGCGGTCGGGGACGAACAGACGGCGTACCAGATGATCGATAATCAGCGGCAGACCAAGCGGTACAGCGGGCTGTGCGCCCGGCTGATCGCAGGCTCGCCTGCCGGAACCGGGGACGCGGGTTCCAAATAAAAAGAAAGCATCGCACGGCCGGGAGATTTACCCGGCTGGGGGCTTTTTGCAATATATGACGGAAAAGGCACGCATCAGACGAGACGGCGCTGCCTGCCAATCAAAAAAATGGCGTTCTGCCGGAGGTGTGCTATGGGCGTATTTTCTACCATGCTGGATCTGCTGTTCCCCCCGCGCTGCGTGTTCTGTCGGAGCTTTGTCAAAAGCCACGCCGCGCCGTTCTGTGAAAAATGTCGTACCTCGCTGCCTTATACCAGCGGCGGCGGCGCGCAGAAAGGAGATTTTTTCTCCGTCTGCGTCTCTCCGCTGTATTATGAGGGCGATGTACGGGAATCCATGCTGCGCTACAAGTTCAAGGGCGCAACAGGCTATGCCAAAGTCTATGGCGGACTGCTGGCGGACTGTATCCGGGAAAACCTTGCCGGACGCTATGACCTGATTTCGTGGGTACCGCTCAGCCGCGGCCGCCTGAAGGAACGGGGCTACGACCAGTCCATGCTTTTGGCAATGGCTGCGGCGCTGGAGCTGGAGGACGTGGCGGTCAGTGCGCTGGAAAAGACGGTGGAAGCGACCAGGCAGTCTATGGCCGGTTCTGCGGAGAAGCGGCGCGCCAACATCTCCGGCGCCTATCATGCGGTGGACACGGAGCTGATCGCGGACAAACGCATTTTGCTGATCGACGACATCGTGACCACCGGGGCGACGCTCTCGGAATGCGCCCGCACGCTGCGCGCCGCCGGCGCGCGGGAGGTCGTCTGCGCTGCGGTTTGCCGCGCGCGGGACTGACGTGCGGCGGGAGTCCCATTTTGCACCGTATAAAAATGGGAAAATCCGGAAATGATTCTATGGCAGGCAGCGGACGGGATACGGCTGCTTTGAGAGGAAACAGGTATGCTCTTTTTTGAACGGGATATTGCAATCGATCTTGGTACCACCACAACGCTGCTCTATGTGCGCGGCAAGGGCATCGCCGTGCGGGAGCCGACGGTGGTCGCGGTGAACAAAATCACCGGAAAGCTGCTGAAGGTGGGGGAGGAAGCGCAGAAGATGCTGGGACGCACCCCGGCGGACATCGTGGCGATCCACCCCATCGCAAACGGCGTGATTTCGGACTACGACATGACGACGCGGATGCTGCAGGAGCTGATTTCCCGCGTCACCAGCTTCAGCTTTTTCAAGCCGCGCGTGATCGTCTGCGTACCAAGCAGCATCACGGGCGTGGAGGAGCGCGCAATCGTGGATGCGGTGATCGAGGCCGGCGCGCGGCGGGTCTATTTGCTGGAAAAGGCGGTGTGTACCTCCACCGGCGCGGGGATCGACATCTCCAAGCCGGAGGGGCACATGGTCGTGGACATCGGCGGCGGCACCACGGAGATCGCAGTCGTTTCTCTGGGCGGCGTTGCGGAGTGCGAGTCCATCAAGACCGCGGGGGATGAGTTTGACGAAGCCATCGTCCGCTTTGTCCGCCGCAAGCACAATGTTTTGATTGGCAAGCGCACGGCGGAGGAGCTGAAGCTCACCATCGGCTGTACCTATCCGCGTGCCGATGTTGCGGCGGCGGAGGTCAAGGGACGCTGCCTGTTGACCGGGCTGCCCAAGGCCGTGACGGTCAACTCCAACGACATGATAGAAGCGCTGGAGGAGCCGGTGGAAAAGCTGCTGGAGGCGATCCATATGGTGCTGGAGCGCACCCCGCCGGAGCTGGTCGCGGACATCTCCGCAAACGGCATCGTCATGTCCGGCGGCGGCAGTCTGCTCTGGGGGCTGGACAAGCTCGTCACCAGCCGCACCGGCATTGACACGGCTGTTGTGGACGATACGCTCTCCTGCGCCGCTTATGGCGCGGGCAAGCTGCTGCGTGAGCTGGGCAATATGCAGGACGGAATGCAGAACTTCGCGCGGCGGCGGCAGATGAAATGACAGACGTGCGGCGCGGGAACGGCGTATCCGCGCGGCGGGAAAGGAAGGAGACGCTGGAAAATGCTCGGTGCGATCATTGGCGACATCGCAGGCTCGGTCTACGAATGGCACAATATTCGGACAAAGGACTTCCCGTTTTTCCGGGACGACTGCTTTTTTACGGATGATACCGTGATGACCTGCGCGGTGGCGGACGCAGTGATGAACGGCGGAACGCGGGAGCAGTTCATTGATTCGATGAAGCAATACGGGCGGATGTACCCGGACGCCGGGTACGGCGGCAGGTTTGGGACATGGATTTTTTCGGATGACCGCGCGCCGTACCACAGCTTCGGAAATGGCTCCGCCATGCGGGTATCGCCCTGCGCATGGGTGATGGACTGCGAATTTTTCAACCGGACGGGGGAATGGCCGCCGAACAGCCGGGAGCTGGCGGAGCGCGCGACGGCGGTCACGCACGACCACCCGGAGGGAATCAAGGGCGCGCTGGCCACGGTGGACGCGATTTTCCTCTGCCGCTGTAGCACGCACGGCACATCCGCTGACGGCGATATGGCGGCGTGCAAACGGCGCATCAAAGAACATATTGAGCGGACGTATGGCTACGACCTCTCCAGGACGCTGGATGAAATCCGTCCCGGCTACCGGTTCAATGAAACCTGTCAGGAAACCGTGCCGCAGGCCATCGTCGCCTTTTTGGAAAGCACAGACTTTGAGGATGCAATCCGCAATGCGATTTCGCTCGGCGGGGACAGCGATACGCTCGCGGCCATAACCGGAAGCATCGCGGAAGCCGCGTATGGAATCCCGGACCGTATGCGGGAACAAGCGCTCGTCTGCCTTGATGAGCCGCTGCGCTCGGTTCTCCGAAGATGGGAGCATTTCCTCACCTGTTAAGACTGTTAAGACGATCCTCCGTTGGAAAGGCGGCTTTCCGGCGGAGGGTCGCTTTGCTTTGATTTGGAAGCATGAAAAGACCGGCGGTGCGCGCAGAATAAAAGGAAGGTCATCGCCGTTCTTTTTTTCCAAAATGGACACAAAAACGGGGCGCGGCTGCGCTTCCAGAGAATGGCGTCGAAAAAAGCGCCCTGCGGAGCGGCGAAAAGCCTTGACTTTTAAGAAAAATCAGATTAGAATAAACAAGCAGAATTGCAGGAATCTGTTTTTTCAAAGTGATAACAGAAGAAGCCAGAAGTTTGGAGTACGCTGCCACGGCTCGTCCTATTTTCCGTGGGTGGGGTGCTCTATGTCTGCGTGGGAAAACAAACATTTTTCAGAGAGGGGAGATCATATTCAATGAAAAAATACGGTATGCTCGTCGATGTGTACTACTGTACCGGTTGCCACTCCTGCGAGGTAGCCTGCGAACAGGAAAACGGGCTCGGCGTGGGGCAGTTCGGCATCAAGGTGACGGAACAGATCCTGGATGAAAAATCGCACCTGATGATCGATTATGTTCCTTATGTAACGGACCTTTGCAACGGCTGTATGTCCCGTGTGCTGGATGGCCGCAGACCGTCCTGCTGCAAGCACTGCCTTGCACAATGTCTCAGCTTTGGCCCCATTGACGAAATCGTAGAGGAAGCGAAGAAGGCAAAGAAGCCGATCGTGTATCTGCGCTGAGCGCGGGCGGCTTGGGCAAGGGGACAAGCGTCCCAACGGAATTCATTGAAACGAGGAGGAAAAAATGGCTTTAGATAAGGATGTAAAAGTTGTAAAGACCGGCGCATGGTCCGGCGGTCCCGGATGTCACGGCGGCTGCGGCGTGGAGCTTTTTATCAAGGACGGCAAGCTGGTCAAGGTGGAAGGCGATGAGCAGCATCCCTTCCTGCAGGGACGTCTGTGTCCGCGCGCGCTTGCGCTGACGCAGTACGCCTATCACCCCAACCGTCTGCAATATCCGCTGCGGCGCGTTGGCGCGCGCGGCGAGAACAAGTGGGCGCGCATCACATGGGAAGAAGCGCTTGACGAAATCGAGTATAAGTTTGACAAAATCCGCAAGGAGGACGGCGCGGAGTCCATGGTGTTCGGACAGGGAACCGGACGCGACGCGGGCGGCTCGCTGATTTTCCTTGCTTACGCTTACGGCAGCCCGAACTGGACGCTGTTCGGACTGAGCGGCATCGCCTGCTTTACCCCGCGCCTTGCCGCAATGAACATGGTCGCGGGCGATATCCAGTTTGAGGACGCGGCGCAGTGCTTCCCCGACCGTTACAACGACCCGGACTTCAAGGTGCCGGAGCTGATGATCATCTGGGGACGCGGCACCCGCGGCAGCCAGTGCGCCGACCACTACTATTCCAGCCACTTCGTCATCGACCTGATGAAGCGCGGCACCAAGTTCATCGTCGTGGACCCGCGCCAGACGTGGATGTCCACCCGCGCGGAAAAATGGCTCCAGATCCGTCCCGGTACGGACTGCGCGCTGGCAATGGGTATGCTGAACGTCATCATCAACGAGGAGCTTTACGACAAGGAATTTGTCGAAAAGTGGACTTACGGCTTTGACGAGCTGAAAAAGCGCGTGCAGGAGTATCCGCCGGAGAAGGTCGCGGAAATCACATGGGCAAAGGCGGAGGACATCGTTGCCGCCGCGCGGATGTACGCAAAGGCAAAGCCGGCCTCCATCCGCTGGGGTCAGCCGCTGGACAGCAA
The DNA here is from genome assembly GCA_020860205.1 of Oscillospiraceae bacterium. Classification (GTDB taxonomy): domain Bacteria; phylum Bacillota; class Clostridia; order Oscillospirales; family Oscillospiraceae; genus RGIG7114. The sequence goes on from JAJBUU010000023.1 coordinate 40,167, forward strand.
CGCCAACTCCATCGGCACCATTCAGGCGCTGAACTGCCTCTGGGCCATCACCGGCAATCTGGACGTTCCCGGCGGCGAAATCATCGCCCGCCCGCCCTACAAGGTCACGATTTATCCCTATTCCACATGGGAAACCGTCCAGCTCTACGGTCAGGAATTTGTCGATATGATGAACCAGAAGCGCATCGGCTGCGACAAATATCCGCTGGTCAAGAACTTCCGTTCGTGGGCAATCTCGGACGATGTGCTGGAGCAGATGGAAACGCAGAAGCCGTATCCGATCCGCGGACTTTACCTTTACACAAACAACTTTATGGCCTGCACCGCACAGGACCCGCGCCGCTATTACGAAGCAGTGAAAAAGCTGGACTTCAACGTTGTGGCGGACTGCTTTATGACCCCGACCTGCCAGGCAATCGCCGACCTCGTCATCCCCGGCACCACCTTTGCGGAGAAGGACTCCGTATTTACCACCGGCGTCCCGCTGAACGCCATCCACAAGGAGATCCAGGTCGCGGAGTGCCGCAGCCATTGGGAGGTCGCGTTCGAGCTGGCAAAGCGCCTGAACCCGCAGGCCGTGCCCTGGCCGACGCTGAAAGACCTGTTCGACGCGCGTATCGCCGTCAGCGGCAAGACCTTTGACGAGCTTTGCGAGAACACATGGGATTTGGCGCCGAAGGATCACGAGTCCGGCTGCAGCGGCTATTACCGCTATGAGAAGGGTCTGCTCCGCAATGACAAGCAGCCCGGATTCAACACGCCCACCGGCAAGGTGGAGCTGTATTCCACGCTGCTGGAGAAATATGGCGCGGACCCGCTGCCGCACCACGAGGAGCCGATGGAAAGTCCGCTCAGCACGCCGGAGGTTTATGAGGAATATCCGCTCATCCTGATCACCGGCCGCCGCATGGCCACCATGTTCCACAGCGAGCACCGTCAGATCCCGTGGCTGCGCCAGTTTGAGGAGGAGCCGATTGTGGAGCTGAACCCCAAAACGGCGGAAAAGTACGGCCTGACAGACGGCGAATGGGTCTGGATCGAGGGCGTGCGCGGCAAGTGCAAGCGCAAGCTGCGCTGCACGCCGGTCATCCATGAGAAGATCGCGATGGCGCCCCATGCATGGTGGCTGCCGGAAACGGACGGCGCCGCCCCGAACCTCTACGGCGTTTGGGACATCAACGTCAACCAGCTCATCCCGACCGGACATAACCACCCGCTCACCGGCTACGGCGGAGCGCCGACCAAGACCATGCTCTGCAAAATCTATCCGCTGGGCAGCAACGATGCGATCCCGACGGAACACACGCAGGTCAACCGGCTTGACTTCTCTGACCTCTATAACGTCGTCAGCCCGGAGGACATGGCCGCGCCGGGTTATTGCGGCGATAAGCCGACCGAGTTCGCAACCGAGTCCAGCTGGAACATCCCGCAGAACACCCCGGTTTACAGCTTCCGCCAGCCGCAGGACAACATGGAAGTGAAGCACGCCGAGCTTTCGGAGATTTATGAACACATCCACGAGTTCAAGGCGGAGTTTGAAAATCAGGAATTCCCCGCGCCCCCGGAGAAGTGATTTCAACCGCTCTTTTCGGGGCAATACCGCGCGATCCGGCAGGAAACGTGTAGCGCGGTCTAAAGGCGCTGCTATATTAAACGCGCCTGACGGCGATTTTTCGCCGGAACACGGTTGCAGAAGCGCGAAATACACAGAGAGAGTATTTCTGCGCCGCGCGCCTTGTTCTGACACACAGCATTTCCTGCCAGCCGCTCTTGCCGATGGATACGGCAGGGCTTTAGAATCAATCTGCACCTCCGCGCGGTATCCCGTGCGGAGGTGCATTTGCATTTCTGTGTTTCTGTATTCAGTGCAGAAGTCTGCCCGCCAGCTCCCGGAGCGCAAGCCGGGCGCTGCGCTTCTGTCTGGCCGCTGCGGCACAGCGCGCGGCGCGTTCGTCCCGGAAATCGGCTGCGGCGGCGAGATAGGCGCGCTCCGCCGAAAGCGTCTCCTCCCATGCGCGGCGCAGTCCCGCCGGAAGTCCATCCGTTGGGGGCGCTTCCCGCGGCGGCGGACAGCTATCGCCTGTCAGCAGAAAATACTCTGTTTGCAGCTGCCTTGCAAGACCCCGGCAGCCCGCCGCAAGCCGCAGCAGCGTCTCTGCCGCGCGTCCGCCGGTCTGCGCGGCAAGCGCGGTGAACCGCTGCTCCGCCCGATATTCCTGTCCAATCAGCGCCGCGAGCGTCCTCGCCTCCGATCCGTCCGAAACGCAGCTGCGCGCGTCCTCTGTCATCCGCGCCGCGCCGTTTTCCGCCGCGCGTCCGTTTGCGTCCGGCGCGGCGCGCCGCCATACCTCCGCGAACCGCGCAAGCGTCCGCCTTGCCTCCTCGTTTGTCAAAGCGCATCCCCTCCATGCTGTATTCTATGCGTGTATCCGTCCCCCTGACTGCGCTTCCGCTTTTCAAAAATTTTACAAGAGGGCGGTAGTTATTTTTACAGGGACGGACTAAAGTACAGACGTATGGTTTACTGGATATGGAGGGAGCGAAGGAGAGAAAGTCCTGAAAAATGTGATAAATCACAGCCATACAAAAAACGTGAGTTTAATTTGAAAGGAAATGACCACATGAAAGCAAAAAGAGCGCTTGCCTTTTTCCTGTCTGTTCTGCTCTGCTTTTCCTTGCTGCCGACTGCGCTGGCAGACGATGCGGACACACAGCAGGAACCGGACGCGCAAAACCTTGTCGTGACGTCAGCCGCCACGGAGGAAACCGGCGGCGAAGCGGGTTCCGACGCCGAGACGCTTGCCACCATCCTGTATACGAACGACGTACATACCTACATCAACAAGGACATTACGTATTCCGACGTAGCTGCTTACCGCGATACGCTGGAAAATGTCCTGCTGGTGGACGCGGGCGACCATATACAGGGCACGGCTTACGGCGGCATGGACAACGGCGAAACCATCTTGGAGTTGATGAACGCCGCGGGCTATGACCTTGCCACGCTGGGCAACCATGAGTTTGACTATGGCATGGAGGGCGCGCTGAACGCCATTGCATGGGCGGAGTTCCCTTATGTATCCTGCAACTTCTACCATGAGTCAAACGGCGTTGCCGGAGAGCTGGTGCTGGACGCTTACAAGGTGTTTGAGGTGAACGGCATCCGGATCGCCCTGATCGGCATCACGACGCCGGAGAGCTTCACCAAGTCCACGCCAAAATATTTCCAGGATGACGACGGGAATTACATCTATGGCATTGCAGGCGGCGCGGACGGGACTGCGCTGTATGAATATGTGCAGACCGCCATCGACGCGGCAGCGCAGGAGGCCGATTATGTGATCGCGCTGGGACATCTTGGAATCGACCCAAGCTCCGTTCCGTGGACGAGCGAGGAGGTCATTGCGAATACCACGGGTCTGGACGCATTTATCGATGGTCACTCCCACAGTACGGTTGCAATGGAGACCGTGGCCGACAGGGACGGCAACGAAGTGGTCCTGACGCAGACCGGCTCTTATTTTGCCGCGCTGGGACAGATGGAGATCCTGTCGGACGGTACGATTACGTCCGAGCTGCTGGACGCGGACGACCTTGCGGACATCGAGCCAGATTCCACGGTTGCGGCCATTGAGAACGCATGGATCGACGCGGTTGACGCGCAGCTCGGCGAAAAAATCGCGGACAGCGAGATAAACTTTACCATCTATGACGCAGACGGCAACCGCGCCATCCGCAAGATGGAAACCAATCTGGGCGACTTCAACGCCGACGCTTATTACTGGTATATCAACGAAAAAGAGGGGCTTGACTGCGACCTTGCCATCATGAACGGCGGCGGCATCCGCGCCAGTGTGGACGCGGGAGACTGGACGTATCTGACCTGCAAGACCGTGAACACATTCGGCAACGTCCTGTGCCTGGTCGAGGTCAGCGGACAGGACATTCTGGACGCGCTGGAATTTGGCGTGCGCTATATCACGGGCGGGGAATCCGGCGGGTTCCTCCATGTCGCGGGGCTTCGCTATGAGATAGACACTTCGGTGGAGAGCACCGTGCAGGAGGATGAGCTGGGCGTCTGGGTCGGCGGCCCCACCGGGGAATACCGGGTCAAAAACGTGCAGGTTTACAACCGGGAAACCGGCGCGTATGAGGCGCTTGACACGGGCAAAACCTACAGAGTGGCAGGTACCAACTATACCCTGCGCAACTGCGGCGACGGCTTTGATATGTTCGGAGATACCGTCCTTGTGAAGGACTATATCAGCGAGGACTATCTGGCGCTGGCGGATTATGCAATGGCCTTCGCCGATACGGATGGCGACGGTTACGCGGAGATTTCCACGGAGAACTGTCCGCTTGCCGCGTATGAGGGCTATCTGCTTGATTACGAAACCAGCACCGGCGCCGGACGCATCACGGTTATCGCAGGCGAGGCGGCGGCCTGGGAGCCGACTGACCTTGTGGTGAACATCGGCGGTACGGAGGACAGCATCAGCGTGGTCTGGTACGATACCTCCGAGAACGCGGGAACGCTGACCTTTGGCGGCGTGGAGTATCCCGCGGCGGTGTCCGCGGCGCAGCGCGACGGATACTATGTCAACCGCGCAACGGTGACGGGTCTGACCGCTTCGACGGACTATACCTACACCATCACCTCCGGCGACGGGGAGGTTTCCCGGAGCTACAGCTATTCCACGGCGGCCTTTGGCACAGGAGAGACGTTCAGCTTCGCCGTTGTCGGCGACCCGCAGATCGGCGCGAGCGGCAACGCGGACTCCGATACGGAGGGCTGGAACGCCGCAGTTGAGGCCATCCTCTCCAACGGCACGGCTTACAGCTTCCTGTTTTCCATGGGCGACCAGGTGAATTCTTATTACAAAGCAGATGAGAGCAACAGCGAAGCGGTGGAATCCGAATATGACGGCTATCTGCTTCCGACAGGCTTGAGCGGTATTGCAATGGCGACTGTCGTTGGCAACCACGACGCGGGCGGCAACACCACCGCTTACAGCGACCACTTTTTCATGCCGAATGTTTCCGCATACGGCAAAGGATTGAATGATAATTACAGCGCCGGTTATCTTGGAGAGGCGACGGCGGTCGTCGATTCCGACGGCGCGGGCGACTATTATTTCACCTACAACGGCGTGCTGTTTATGGTGCTGAACTCCAGTAATGAATCTATCGCGGAGCACAAGCAGTTCCTGGAGGAAACGCTGGCGGCGAACCCCGATGCGACATGGAATGTTGTTGCGTTCCACAAGTCCATCTATTCTGTGGCGAGCCATGTCACGGAGAGCGACATTGAAACGCTGCGCAACGGTCTTTCCCCAATATTTGCCGAGCTGGGCATCGACCTTGTGCTGCAGGGCCACGACCATGTTTATGCGCGCAGCTATGTGATGGGCGGCGCGACCGGCATGGAGGCGCAGGACACGGAGTCCGGCGCGCAGACGGACATCTACAACGCGGATGGCGTGGTCTATGTCACGTTCAACTCCGCCTCCGGCAGCAAATTCTATAACATTACGCAGGAGGCTTTCACCTACACTGCAGTGCAGAATCAGGAAAAGGTTGCCAACTACTCCACCGCAACCGTGACGGAGGACAGCTTCACCGTGACCACCTGCCGCGTGACCGACGGCAGCGTTGTGGATACCTTCACGCTGCATAAGGATATGCCGGAACTGACTGTCAGCGCCAGCGCATCCAGCAAAAAAATCACCGTGAGCTTCGCGTCGGAGGATACCGATATCACCGGTTATGTTATCACCCTGCTTGACGCCAGCGGAAACGAGCTGGAAACGCAAACAGCGACGGCGGCTGGCAGCGTGACCTTCAACGGGCTGACGAACGGCACGACCTACACGATTACGGTGTGTGCAACGAACGCCGCCGGTCAGACCGCAACCGAAACGGTGACCGCAAAGCCGAAAACCAGTTCCAGCGGCGGCGCATCTTCCGGCGGCAACAGCGCCTCCACGAGTTCCACTTCCACAACGACGACCGAAACCACAACGACGGAGGGAACCGACACAGCAGATGATGCTCCGTTTACGGATGTGGATGCAGCGGATTATTACTATGACGCGCTGACGTGGGCGCTGGAGCAGGAGATCACCACGGGCACCAGCGACAGCACATTCAGCCCGGATGTCGGCTGCACCCGCGCACAGATCGTCACGTTCCTTTATCGCTATGCGGGTTCTCCGGCGGTCACGGGCGACGCGGCGGACTTCGCTGACGTGGGAGCGGGCGCGTACTACTGCGACGCGGTGACGTGGGCTGTGCAGAACGGCATTACCGACGGCGTCGGCGGCGGACTGTTTGACCCGGACGCCATCTGCACCCGTGCGCAGATCGTCACGTTCCTGCACCGGTTTGCCGCACAGCCGGAGAGCGCAGCGGACAACGGCTTCGCCGATGTCAGCGCATCCGCCTGTTACGCCGCCGCCGTTGCGTGGGCGGTGGAAGCCGACATCACCAACAGCGTTGGCGAAAATGCATTTGCGCCGGATGCTGCCTGTACCCGCGCGCAGGCGGTGACATTCCTTTACCGTTACAGCGGGACTGTATAAGGGCGCGGCTCTGAAAATCAACGCAAACCCAAAGCGGCTGCCGTCTTTCGTGAAAACGGGAGACGGCAGCTTTTGTTTTTTTGACAGAATGGGGTCAAGAGATGAAAAACGTCTTAAAAAATTCAAACTGGAAAGGGAAGCTGCTCTGCCTTGCGCTCATGGCGGCGACGGTGGCCGGTATCTTCTGCCTGAAATTTGAGACAGACAATGATTATCGTCTGGTCAATACGGCGTCGCTGACTTATGTTCGCGCGGAGGTGCTTTCCATCGAACGCGAAAATTTGCAGGTGGACAGTCTGGAACCTGACCGTATGGTAGGGACGCAGACGATCACAGTGCGGCTTCTCGACGGACAGAATGCCGGGTGCGAGGTGAGCCTGACAAACTACCTGACGCGCGCGCTGAACATATCTGTTTCCGTCGGGCAGACGATCATTGTCTGCGCGGACGAACCGGAGAACGCCGCGCCATACTATACGGTTTACAGTTATTACAGAAGCCCGATGCTGCTGCTTGTCGTGCTGATTTTTGCCGCGATTGCAACCGCAGTCGGGCGCGCCAGAGGCTTGTGGTCCATGCTCGGACTGGCGTACACGATATTCGTCATTTTGTTTTTCCTCGTGCGGGCGATATTTTATGGCGCGGAACCGCTGCTTGTTGCAGTGGCGGCGGTTGGCGCAACAAGCCTGTTTGCGCTGTGGCTGCTGGCGGATTTGACCCCAAAGATGTGGAACGCGCTGGCTGGTACGCTGCTCGGCGTTTCACTCTCCGGCATCCTGTTTGCACTGTTTGCCGCAATGCTCCATATCTCCGGCTATAATCTCGACAGTGCGGAGTCCCTGCTGCTGATCGGGCAGTCCACCGGGATGCAAATCAGGCCGCTGCTGTTGGTGGCCGTGCTGGTCACGGCGCTGGGTGCAGTGATGGATGTTGCGGTGTCCATTGCTTCCGCGCTGGACGAGATTCACCGCATCGACCCCGACCTTTCCGGCGCGGAGCTGTTCCGCTCCGGACTGAATATCGGGCGCGACATGGTGGGTACGATGACCAATACGCTGATTCTGGCCTACACGGGCGCTGCGCTGACCACAATGCTGCTGCTCATGGGCTATGGCTACAGCATGACTTATCTGCTCAATTCCGACTATCTGGCGATGGAGCTTGCGCAGGGCGTTGCATCCACCGCCGGCGTGATCCTGACCGTTCCCATCACTGCGCTGATTTGCAGCGTCACTTATGGACATCGGCGCGGCGGAATGGAGCCAGCCAGGTGCCGGACACGGTCAGCCCGGGTGCGGCGAAGCCTCCGCGGATAAAACCGGCAGTGCCGCGCCAGGTCGGCAGGCGCGGCGCAGAATTTTATCGCTGTCGCCCCGAAATCCACGGTAGGGCAACAGCATTTTTTTCTTCGCACGCATCTGAAAATACCGGTGAATTTTTACCCGCTCCGGTTGACCGCAATGTGCTGGGGCGGGTCGGGTATCGCTCCTGCGGGAGCGATTTACTTTCCTTGCGCCGCCGTACCCCCACTCTCCTGTTGTGCCTTTGTTTCCTGAGTACCCTATGGGTATTCGTCGCGCTGGGAAAGCAGGTCACTCCCAGCCGATTTATGCGCGCTGCTTTAAAAATAAACGCTGCTGCCCTGCAAAATGGCGGCTCCGCGCTTGACAGCCTGCGTTCATTGTAGTAAAATATGATGGAAAACATGGTGGAAGATAATTTGAAATTTTCCAAAAGAGAGAAAACATAAAAAGAAAGAGAGGGTTCCCGCAATGAAAAAACCGGTGAAATTTTTATGTGCGCTGCTCTCCGCCGTGCTTCTGTTCGGAACAGTACCGGCAGCTGCGGCGCAGCCGAGCGGCTATTGGCCGTATTTTACGGCGTATACCGACGCGGTCAACGCCGGAGATGTTGACGCGGCTTTGCAGACCGGCGATGCGCTGCTGAACTTTTATTCCCAGTTTTCCATGAATCAGGATATTGCGGAAATGTCTTACAATATCTATTATTACCGTTATGAAAACCGCGTTTACGAGAAGCAGGGGGATTACGCTGCGGCGATTGAAAATCTGCAAAAGCTCTATGACTGCTGTGTCTATTTGGACAGCATCGGGAAGGACATTTCCGATATGGAGCTGATTTGCGAAACGCTGATGCGCAAATTGGACCCCATGACCGAAGTATATGCGCTTACATCGGACCTTTCGGATTATCCGGTTTATGGCGCATCCGGCGAGCCGGCTGCCGGTACCTATTATGGTCGCGTGGTTTCCGGTGAGGCGGATAATTCCAGTGCCGTGGAGGGGGAAGCAATCGCTTCCTTTTATGTCCAGATAGAAACCGAGTCCGCCGATGATTTTGCCTATCTGATCGACCCGTTTGACGGGACCCATGTTATTCATATCGGCTATAACATGACGGATGGCGCAGAGACGGAAACCGCTGAAAAAATCCTCTCCGGCGCCTGCGACCAGAACATCACGGATACGCTGAACTATCTCGCAACGCTCCGCTCTCCCGTGCTGCTGCGCATCGGCGCGGAGATGAACCTCTGGCAAATGGACGCAAGTCTCTATCAGCAGGCGTATCTCTACATTGCGCGGAAGGCGCGCGCCCTTGCGCCCAATGTGGCGCTGGTTTTTTCCGTCAACTATGTGTCCTGTTGGCTGGGCGAAATGGCTGATTATTATCCCGGCGATTCCTATGTTGACTGGGTGGGCGTTTCGCTGTATATGACGGACTTCGCGTCCTCAGACAGCTATGCCAGCGACGCATATTTTGGCAGGGGCGAGTTTGCCGACTGCATTCTCTCCATAAAAGAGGCGACCGAAACATTTAGCGGCAAGCCGATCCTGATTTCCGAGTGCGGCGCAAACTATGTCGGCAGCAACGGCGCGGATTGGAGCGCGGACGCGGCGCAGCAGGTGCGCAAGCTTTATTCTGTACTCAACATCGTTTATCCACAGGTGAAGGGGATCATCTATTTTGACCGGCGCTCCCCGTCTGCATCGAACAACTACACGCTGTCCCAGAACACCGCCGTTGCCGGCGCTTACAGCGCCGCTGTCCGTGGGAACGAGAGCCTTGTCGGAACCTATGGTTCCGCCGCGGACGGCGTATATTTACCGCTTTCCGATTATACGGGCAGCGGCAGCTTGCAGCTTGCCGCCTACGGAATGACGGTTCTTGGCGGGAGCATGACCGTTTCCTATACGCTGGACGGTGTGGTCGTGGGCGGCGGCTCCACGGTTCCTTATGCCTGCACGATTGATGTATCGGCGCTCTCTGTCGGCGCGCATACCCTGCAGGTCGCATTTTCCGACGGCGCAGGATACCAAGAGACCAAAACCTACCGACTTGCAAAGCTGGCGGACGGCACGATCACCACGGACGGGAGCGTGGAGTTCCCCTCTGACTGGGCGATGGATGAGGTCAGCGCCGCAATTTCGCTCGGACTTGTGCGGCAGAGCTTCCAGCGCGGCTATACGGAGAACATCACGCGCGGCGACTTCTGTGCGCTTGTTATTGATTTGATCGAAGCCAAAACCGGTCAGGAAATCGACGATTTTCTTTCGGAAAAGGGGGTCAGCCGCGAGAGCGGCGCGTTTACGGACAGCAGCAGCGCGGAGGTACTGGCCGCGTCTGCGCTTGGCATTGTAAACGGGCGGGGCAACGGAATTTTTGACCCCGATGCGGGCATCACCCGTCAGGAGGCCGCAAAGATGCTGACGGCGGCGGCCAATGTGCTTGGCATGAATACGCCGAACGGCAGCGCGATCTCCTTTGCGGATGCGGACAGCTTTGCGGCATGGGGTGCGGAGTCTATCGCGTTCATTTCCGCAGTCAATGACAAAACCTCCGGCTTGTCCGTCATGGGCGGCGTCGGTGACAGCCGCTTTGACCCCAATGGCGGGTATACACGCCAGCAGGCATACATCACCATGCTGCGTCTTTACCGTGCGCTGTGACGCACGTTTTATCGAAAAAAAACGAGAAGGCTTGTCCTTCTCGTTTTTTTTCGGGCCACACTGCGTCCGCACCTGCCAAAAGACGCGCTGCGGCGTTCGGATCATTTTCCAACGCAGAAGCGCTCAAAAATGCGGTCTGTGATGTCCGCGCGGACGGTGCGGCCAGTCAGCTCGCCAAGAGCGGACATGGCCTCCTCCGTTTCCGTGAGGACCGCATCCGGGGTCACGCCCCGTTCCAGCGCCGTATGAGCAGCCTGCACGGAGGTCAGCGCACGGCGCACAGCATCGGCCTGCCGCGCGTTGGTCAAAAGTTCTCCCGTCTCCACCGCTTCCGGAACGGGGAAGCACGCGCACACCGCTGCCTCCAGCAAATCCAGTCCCACGCCGGTTCGTGCAGAAAGCGCCACAACCGGCACATCTTCTGCTATGACCGGTGCAGGCAGCCCCGGAAGATCGCACTTTGTCCGCACAAAAATCGTGGGCGCACACGCTGTCGCGTCGCGCAGCAGCGCCGCGTCCTCCTGCGTGAACGGTGCAGTGGAATCACAGAGCAGCAGGATCAGCCCTGCGCTGCGCATGGCTTGCTGCGCCCGTTCCACGCCCAGACGTTCCACGGGGTTCTCCGTTTCCCGCAGCCCCGCGGTATCCGTCAGATTCAGCAGTACGCCGCCGAGATTGGCGCGTTCGGATACGGTATCCCGCGTCGTGCCGGGAATGTCCGTGACGATGGCGCGCTCATAGCCCAGCAGCGCGTTCAAAAGCGAGCTTTTTCCCGCGTTTGGCCGTCCGATGATCGCAGTCGGCACACCACCGGTCAGCACCTGACCGCGCGCAAAGCCTGCCAACAGCCCTTCCAGCGCCGTCTCCGCGTCCCGCATCGTTCCGGCGTATTCCGCCAGACGGAATTCCTCGATGTCCTCGTCCGGGTAGTCGATGACCGCATGGTAGTGCGCGGAAATGTCCCGCAGCGCGTCATAAATCGCCGCTATGCGCCGGGAAATCGCGCCGCCAAGCTGTCCGGCGGCGTTGCGCACAGCGGCGGCGCTCTCTGCGTGGATGAGGTCGATGACGGCCTCCGCCTGTGTCAGGTCCATCCGCCCGTTCAGAAAAGCGCGGCGCGTGAACTCGCCGGGGGCGGCCTGCCGCGCGCCTGCGGCGAACAGCGCTTGCAGCCCCTCCCGCAGCACCATCGGGGAACCGTGGCATTGCAGCTCCGCCGTATCCTCTCCGGTGTAGCTGTGCGGGCCACGGCTGACGGTGCAAAGACAGAGGTCGAGCAACGCGCCGTCCGAGCCGCGCAACGCACCATAAACCAGCAGCCGGTTTTGCCGTTCCGACATCGGCGCGCCGCCGGACGGGGTGAATACCCGATCTATGATATTCAGTGTATCCGACCCGCTGAGCCGGATGATTCCGATTCCCGCCAGCACGTTCCCGGTGGAAATCGCCGCAATCGTATCTGTCATTGCACGTCAGAACTCCAAATCCACAAAAGTATCAAAAAATCAGCCCCAGTTTGTCCACCGTTTGCGGTTCAAACACAAACGCCGAACATTGCAAAAGACGGGAGCGCGCCGGTTCAGCCCAGCGTGAAGGCGACGCGCGCTGTTTCGTCTGTCATCCGGTTCAGGATCGCCGCGACTTCAGCGCGGCTGATTTGGGAGCTGCCGCCAAAAGCGTGCTCGGCATAAGCCGCGTCGCCGGTGTAGCCGGTCAGGATACCGGCGCGGTAAAAGGTATAAATCTCCGCCGCGTTTGCGTCGTCCGGATTCACGTCCGGGATCGCACCGTCAGCGATTTGATTCAGCTTCGTATAAGCACGCTCCGGCAGCGCGCGATAGAAAATTGCAACAAACCCTGTCCGGTCGATCGCGGAGTCGCAGTCCTCCGGCACCGCGTCCAGAATGCCGTTTTTCAGCGCATAGCTCACATAGCTGTCATACCAGTTGCCCGATATGCTGCCCTCCAGCGTCACCGCGCCATCGTTCCAGAGCTGGTGCAGACAGGCGGCCAGTTTGATGCACTGCGCAACGGTCAGCGAACCTGTCGGTGCATACATCGTGGCGCTCACACCGTCGATCAGCCCCTGCTGGTAGGCGCTGAACACGCTGGTGAAGTACCAGCTCTCGCGTCCCACGTCCGCAAAGGGACAGCCCTCGCCCAGCTCGGCTGCAGCGGAAACCTTTATCAGGACCTGCTCGCTTGTCGCGTCCAGATATGCGTGGGAATCCTCGCAGACGATATAGCGGCTGTAAGCCGCAGCGGAGCCGTTTTCCGCGACGCTTCCGGTGGTGATATTGATGACCACGCCCGCGTCTGCGGAAAGACGCGCTGTGCCGGAGAGCAGCGTGAAGGACTGTCCTTCGGTCAGCGCAACACTCTCCCCGGCGGAGAGCGACAGCACCGTTTCCGCCGGGGCAGCGTCCGCGGTGATTTGCGCCAGCGACTGCTTCACCTGCGGCAGAAATGTGTCGCTGATGTAGCTCTGCGAAATCAGCGGGTCGTCCGCGCTGCCGGCGGTTTCCGCCGAAACGCTGACGGTCAGCAGAAAAAGCGCGAGCAGAAGTGCGCAGGGCTTTCGTTTCATCGCAGAGTCAGTTTGCTTCGCTGAGGAAATAGCTCAGCTCCAGCAGGGAGTCGGAAAAATGAATGCCCTTTACCACAACGCCGCTCTGTCCGGGGTCAAGCTCCATTTCGGTAAAATTCCAAATCGCATGGATGCCGCTGGCAATCAGCCCCTCCGCGACGCTCTGCGCCTGGTCGCGGTTTGTGGAAAGGATCGCGATGTCCACGCCGTTCTCCCGAATAAATTCATGCACCATCGCGGCATCCTGAACTGTGATTTCCCCGATTTGCCTTCCGATCAGCTCCGGGCGAATGTCGAACGCGCCCAGCAGCCGGAAACCAAGACGCGAAAAGTTGATGTTTTCAATCAACGACTGCCCGATGCGTCCGGTGCCGACCAGAATGATCGAATAGCTGCGGTCAGCGCCCAGAATGTGCGCGATTTCCGCGCGCAGCCGCGCCACGTTGTAGCCGTAGCCCTGCTGGCCGAACTCGCCAAAACAGGAGAGATCCTGCCGGATCTGCGACGGTGTAAAGCCGAGCTTTGTACCAAATTCGCTGGAGGAGATGCGTTCCACCCCTGCGGCGGAAAGCTCGTCCAGCTTCCGCAGATACCGCGGCAGGCGGCGGATGACGTTCCTGGATATATTAGGCCGCTTCATGATAAATTCCACCCTTTCCGGGAAGCCGCTGTGCGGGCAGGCTTCCACTTCGTTCTATTTTCCCCATTGGCGCGGTCAAAGGCTCCGACTGAAAGCGGAGCGATCCCGCTTTTGATAATAAATCAGTATACCATATTTTTCGCATTTGTGCAAGACCGCAGGAAAATTTCAGCAGGGCGGGAGCGTATGTGTTAAAATGATATGTCCTGTTTCCACACAAGTGCGGTAGATGGGCCATAGGGAAGTTGCCCGGCGAGGCTGTTCATCTTCCCTATGGGTTCATTTAATATCTCAGGTTTTGTACTCCTCCTGCCGGGGGTCACTTCATTTGACAACACAGATCATTTTTGCCGGAAGTGAAAATTTCCTCTTGCAATCGCAGAGAAATGGTGCTATAATCTGTTCGTAGTATATTTTTCCGAAAAAATTGAATATTCGCGGGTTGACCGGTTCAGAAGCGCCGCCTCTGGCGTGACCGAGCCGCGACCGTATTCTGGAGAATCCCGGCGTCGGGGAAAAAGCCGTTGCATTTGCGTGATGTGCGTTTCCTCGTCCACGGGTGCCGAAGGGGCAAGCGGCGCGCTGCGCTGTAATCTCTCAGGCCAAAGGACAGAGACTTTTCCAATCGCATCATTTCCTGATTTTTATTCATTTATTGGATAAGCCTCCGGCTTATCCAATTTTTTTGGAGAAAAATCGACAAGAAAAAGGAGTGGAATCCCCATGCTGGAACTTGTTTCCAAAATCAACTCAGCGGTCAACAATGTAGTTTGGGGCTGGCCGGCACTTATCCTGCTGGCTGTGGTCGGCGTCCTGATGACCGTGCTGACAAAGGTCTTTCAGATCAGTCACATCGGTCACTGGCTGAAAAACACCATCGGCGCGATTTTCAAAGACCACAACGTCACCGGACATACCAAGGACAAATCCATCTCCCAGTTCCAGTCGCTTTGCACCGCGCTGGCCGCAACGGTCGGCACCGGTAACATCGTCGGCGTTGCGGGCGCGATCCTGGTCGGCGGTCCCGGCGCAGTGTTCTGGATGTGGGTCATGGCGTTCATCGGCATGATGACGAACTATTCCGAAAATGTTCTCGGTATCTTCTACCGCCGCAAGAACAAAGACGGCGAATGGTGCGGCGGCGCGATGTACTATTTGCAGGATGGCCTTGGAGCAAAGAAGCACTGCAAGCTCATCGGTAAGATCCTGGCGATTTTGTTCTCCATCTTCTGCTTCCTTGCCTCGTTCGGCATCGGCAACATGACGCAAATCAACTCCATCTCCGGCAATATGCTCTCTGTGTTCCATATCCCGACATGGATCACCGGTATCGTGCTGCTCATTCTGGCGGCGCTGGTCATCGTCGGCGGTCTGAAGCGCATCGCTTCCGTCACGGAAAAAATCGTGCCGTTTATGGTTATCCTGTATATCGTCGGCACATTGATTATTCTCATCGTGAACGGTTCCGCAATTCCCGCCGTGTTCGGCGCTATCTTCAAGGGTGCGTTCGCGTGGACAGCCGCAGGCGGCGGTATCGTCGGCTACGGCATCAAGCTCGCCATCGAGCAGGGCGCAAAGCGCGGCGTATTCTCCAACGAGGCCGGCCTTGGTTCCTCTGTCATGGTGCATTCCAACTCCAACGTCAAGGAGCCGGTGCGCCAGGGTATGTGGGGCATCTTCGAGGTCTTTGCGGACACCATCATCGTCTGCTCCCTGACCGCGTTCGCCGTTCTTTCCTCCGGTCTTGTCGATTTGGAAACCGGCGTGGCGGTTGCGGAGTATGGCGGAACGGCACTGACAAAGGCCAACATTGTTTCCACGGTGTTCTCCATGCACTTTGGCTTTGTCGGCGGCGCGTTTGTTGCCGTTGCAATCATGCTGTTTGCGTTCTCCACCATGCTCGGCTGGAGCCATTACGGAACCAAAGCCTGCGAATATCTCTTTGGTGAGAAATATACCATCGTCTATCGCGTGATTTTTGTTCTTGCCATCTTCGGCGGCGCGGTGATGAGCGATAACCTTGCGTGGGACATCGCGGATACCTTCAACGGTCTGATGATGCTCCCGAACCTCATCGGCGTTCTGGTGCTCAGCCCGCAGGTCATGCGCATTACAAAGAACTATGTGGATCGCAAGATCAAGGGCAAAGACGTGGAACCGATCCTTTCCGTGTTCCCCGACATCCAGAAGGCCAACGCAGAGGCCATCCGCAACGCCAAAACCGAAGCGGAGGCGCAGTAAGGCGCCGACTTTGCGTCTGCAAAGCAGCGTGAAAAAACGTATCAGGCCATTCTGACCTCGGAATGATACGGCACGGACTTTCCTCCCCGGCGGAGCCAAAACAGGCTTCGCCGGGGATTTTGTACTTTCCCACTGGACAGGGCGGCAGATTTGTATTATACTGGTTCCTGTAAAACAGGTGCAGCCGGAGCGGTTCAGTCTGGCACAAGCGCCATGACCGCGTTGCAATTATGATATTATTGTGCAGGATGCCGCAGGCGGTGCATCATCAAAAAAATATAACGAAATATGTTCTGGAAAAAACACAAAAGAAAACTGATTTTGGCAGCGCTGCTGCTCGTCGCGCTTGCAGCGGCTTATTTTTATGGCGGCGGCGCGCCCGGAATCCGCGGATGGCGCATCGCACAGGAATCTGCCGGGCCGACGGTGACCGATACATCGGCTTTGACCGCAGCTCCGACTGTGACCGCAGCTCCGGATCAGCCGGAGCTGTCGGCGGACCCGGAGGGAACGCCGCAGGGTTCGGCGCGCGCGGAAACCGAAGTGCTGTTGGATGCAGCGGCCAGCGCGGCGGGACAGGCTTCGGCGGAAACCGCTCCCGCGGAAGTAGAGGAACAGCCTGCAACGGAGACGGAAGCTGCGGAGAATCCCTGTCATTGTACGCTCTCGGTGCGCTGCGATATGGCGCTGGCGCATTTGGAATGGCTGGATGCGTCAGTCGCGGAGCTTTTGCCGGAGGACGGCGAGATTTTCCCGGAAACGGAGGTCGCATTTTCGGCAGGGGAGAGCGTGTTTGACGTGCTCTGCCGCGAGATGCAGGCCGCAGGCGTTCATCTTGAGTTCAGCACCGCACCGGTCTACGGCGGCGCATATATCGAGGGGATTTGCAACCTCTATGAGTTCGACTGCGGGGAGCCGTCCGGCTGGATGTACCGCGTGAACGGCGTATTTCCAAATTACGCCTCCTCCCAATATGCGCTCTCCGACGGAGACGTGGTGGAGTGGCTGTATACCTGCGACCTCGGCGCGGACATCAGCGAATAAAAGCAACATGGAGCTGTTCATGGAGCATGAGATTTTACTGAAAACTGAAAAGCTCGGCTTTGCTTATCCAAACGCGGCGCGCGCCGCGCTCTCCGATGTGGAGCTGGAACTGCCGCGCGGTGCGTTTCTGCTGCTCTGCGGTCCCTCCGGGGGCGGCAAAACCACGCTGCTCCGTCAGCTAAAGCCCGCGCTCGCCCCGCATGGGACGCGCTGCGGGCGCATTTTGTTTTCCGGTCAGCCGCTGGAGCTGCTGGACGCGCGGGACGCGGCGGCGCGCATCGGCTTTGTGCAGCAGCAGCCGGATAACCAGCTCGTCACGGACAAGGTCTGGCACGAGCTGGCGTTTGGACTGGAAAGTCTTGGCCTGGAAACCGCTGTGATCCGCCGCCGCGTGGCGGAAACAGCGGCATTTTTTGGAATAGAGAGCTGGTTCCATCGGGATGTAGATGGACTGTCCGGCGGACAGAAGCAGCTTTTGAACCTTGCGTCGGTCATGGCTATGCAGCCGGAATTGCTGCTGCTTGACGAGCCGACCGCGATGCTTGATCCCATCGCCGCGTCGGAGTTCCTCTCCATGCTGGAACGGCTGAACCGGGAGCTGGGGATCACGGTCATTTTGAGCGAACACCGTCTGGAGGATGCAATGCCGCGCGCCTCCGCTGTGGCGCTGCTCTCCGGCGGCAGGCTCCTTTGCAGTGGCCCCCCTGCGGTGGTCGGCGCGGCGCTGAGCGGGCAGGGGAGCGCACTGTTTTCCGCGATGCCGACGGCCATCCGTATCTGGGCGGCGCTCGGCGGCGCTGAACCCTGTCCGGTGACGGTGCAGGAGGGGCGGGACTTTCTGCGCAACGTTGCAGGGAAACGCCCGCCCGCCGCGCTGCCGCCCCCGCCGGAACGCGGCGATACGGACGTGGTGTTGCGTGGAGAGGATCTGTGCTTTCGTTATACGCGCGGCAGCGCGGGTGTGCTGCATGGTCTGAACCTCAGCCTGCACCGTGGGGAAATGCTGGCGCTGCTGGGTGGCAACGGTGCGGGCAAGACCACCGCGCTGCGCCTGCTTGCCGGATTGGAACGCCCCGAACGCGGGCGCGTGCGTATGCAGGGGAAGTGCGTCCTGCTGCCGCAGGACCCGCAGACACTCTTTTGCAGCGCCACCGTGCGCGATGATCTTCTCACCGCGCTGCCGGATGCGGCGCGGGTGGACGCGGTGGCACGCGTCTGCCGTTTGGAGGGGCTGATGGAACGCCATCCCTATGACCTCTCCGGTGGGGAGCAGCAGCGCGCGGCGCTGGCAAAGGCGCTGCTGTCCGACCCGGACGTGCTGCTGCTGGATGAGCCGACAAAGGGACTGGACGCACATTTCAAAGCCGCTCTGGGCGCGCTGCTGGGTACATTGCTCGCGCGCGGCAAGTCGATTTTGCTGGTCAGCCATGACGTGGAGTTCTGCGCGCGTTACGCACACCGCTGTGCGCTGCTTTTTGACGGTGCGGTGGCCGCAGAGGGGACGCCGCGGGCATTCTTCTCCGGCAACTGCTTTTATACCACCGCCGCGAACCGCATTGCCCGTGCGCTGCTGCCGGAGGCCGTCACCGTGGAGGACGTGGTCGCTGCGTTCGGCGGACAGCTCCCGCCGCCGGAGGAGCCTGCACTGCCGGAGGAACCGACCACCGCGCCGCCGGACAAAACGGATGCCGATATTATAGAGAAACAGGCAGAGAAAGAAGCGCCGTGCCTGACGCGCCGCGCCGCCGTGTCTGCTGTGCCGCTCCTGCTCGTTCCGCTGACGCTGCTGGTCGGACAGTTTCCGCTCGGCGGACGCAAATATTATTTTATCGCGCTGCTGGTGCTGCTGGAATGTATGGCCTCGTTTTTCCTCGCGTTTGAGGGGCGCAAGCCCCATGCGCGGGAACTTGTGACGCTGGCTGTTCTCAGCGCCATCGGCGTGGCCGGACGGGCGGTGTTTTTCATGCTGCCGGAGGTCAAACCCGTGACTGCGCTGGCCGTTATCACGGGCGCGGCCTATGGCGGCGAGGCGGGCTTTCTGACCGGCGCGGTCATGATGCTTGTTTCCAACCTGCTTTTTTCGCAGGGACCGTGGACGCCGTGGCAGATGTTTGCGATGGGACTGGTCGGCTTTGGCGCGGGGCTGCTGTTCCACCGCCGCCGGACGCGGAACCGTGCGGCGCTGTGCGCTTACGGCGCTGCCGCCGCCATCGTCATCTATGGCGGCATTATGAACCCCGCTGCCGCGCTGCTCTGGACGGAAACGCCGACCCGTGCCACGGTGCTTGCCTGCTATATTTCCGGTTTCCCGATGGACTGTGTCCATGCTGCAGCGACATGGCTGTTCCTTTGGCTCGCAGCCCTGCCGATGCTGCAAAAGCTCGACCGCATCCGCACGAAATATGGACTTTTTGCACGGTAAGCCTTCGGAAATCCGGGACGGCTGTGTACACAGGGCGGGAGGATGCGCCCTGACGAACGCACGGGCTTCAAGCTGCCGTTGACAAAATGGCAGAGAAGCCATAAAATAACGCAGGTTGAAAATTTCAACGAAAATTGCGGCGCATGGTATGGGGCGCCGGATATTTTGCGGCTGTTGGGACAGGAACACATATTCTGATTTTAAGGGAACTGAATTTATGAAAAAACATCGCATTCTCCCGATTTTTCTCGTCGTGCTGCTCTGCCTTTGCGCACAGGTGAATGCGGCGGCGCAGCCGGATATTTCCACGGACACACCTCTGTATGCCGCAGCGAAAGCCGGAGAAGGCTTCTCTGATGCATCTGCGGTCAGTGACAATGTCTCCACGGACGCGCCCGCGTCCGCGCTTGTGGCGTCCATGTCGGCGGCGGCCAACGCAGCGCTGCTGGTGGACATGGATACGGACTATATCATGTATGCGCAGAATGCATTTGAGCGGATTTATCCTGCCAGCATCACCAAAGTCATGACGGCGCTGCTGGTGCTGGACGCGGTGGACGACGGAACGCTTGCGCTGGACGACGTGGTGACTGCCGGAGAAACGGCGTGGGACGGGCTGGACTACACAAGCAGCAACCAGAATATCCGCGCCGACGAACAGATGCGTGTGGAGGATTTGCTCTATTGCCTGATGTTGGCCTCCGCGAACGAGGCGGGAAACATCCTTGCCGTGGCGGTTTCGGGCAGCATCGCCGCCTTTGTGGAGCAAATGAACCTGCGCGCGGCGGAGCTGGGATGTGCCGACACTCATTTCACCAATCCGCACGGGATGCCGGACAGCGACCATTACACCACGGCGCATGACATCTATCTGATGGCAAAGGCTGCAATGCAGAATGCGGAATTTCGTAAAATCGTCGGTACGGCGGAATACACAGTGTCGGCGACAAATCTCTCCGGCAGCCGCTATCTTTGCAACACGAACGGCTTGATTTCTGAAAAAAAGTACAGCGGCTATCTCTATGAATACTGCACCGGCATCAAGACCGGCAGCACGACCGCCGCAGGCTACTGTCTGCTCTCGTCGGCGGAAAAGGACGGACAGACGCTGCTTTGCGTGATGATGGGGTGCGAAAATCCTGTGGCGGCGGATGGCAGCGTTTCCATGCTGCAATTCAGCGAATCCGCCCGCCTGCTGGACTGGGGATTTTCCAGCTTCTCCACCCGCGAAATCCTGCGCGCCGGGGAATCGGTGGCGGAGGTCGCCGTTACGCTCTCACGCGCGTGCGAAAGCGTCAGCGTCATTGCGGAACGCACCGTGACGGCACAGCTTCCCAACGATGTTTCCGATGCAGATATTGTATGGACAATCGACCTGCCCGCGTCGGTGGAAGCGCCCGTAGAGGCCGGTGCGGTGCTGGGTACGATGGAAAATCCGGAGTATGGAACCGTCCGCCTGTTGGCGGCCTCCGGGGCGGAACGCTCGTCGCTGCTGGTGTTCCAGCAGTGGCTAAAGGGAGCAGTCCATAGCGCGTGGTTTTGGATCGCCGCGATCCTGCTGCTTGTTTGCATCCTGCTCTCCGCTTCCGGAAGCGCCGCCCGCCGCCGGCGCCGCCGGCGCAACGCCTGTCGCGGCAGGCATTGAGGAATCAAATGGATCGGGCTGTACCAAAACGAAAGGTTTTGGTACAGCCCTTTGTGCAGTTCGGAATTTTACAGTGAAGCCATTGCCTGAAG
The DNA here is from genome assembly GCA_020860205.1 of Oscillospiraceae bacterium. Lineage (GTDB taxonomy): Bacteria > Bacillota > Clostridia > Oscillospirales > Oscillospiraceae > RGIG7114. The sequence goes on from JAJBUU010000023.1 coordinate 61,387, forward strand.
GATTTCCGGCGTGAAGTGTCCTGTCAACGCTCGGCCATGTTGCAGTAGCGCATCAGGATGGCGGCGATCTGCGCGCGGGTCATTCCCGCGCCGATGCGCTTCCCAATCAAAAATTGTTTCATGTCTGTTCGCCCTTTCTGATATTTTTCAGGTTTCCCTGAATGTGATGCGAGTATAGCACGGCTGTCTGGAAAATCTCTGTAAGAAGGGGAGAATTTTTTGCATGAATCTTTCAGAGCATTGGGGCGGGGGCACATCTGCGGGG
>JAJBUU010000002.1 GCA_020860205.1 Oscillospiraceae bacterium
AAGGTGCTCACCTTTTGGGGGCCCTTTTGCTCACATTTTTATTTGACAAACACATCGTTGGGCTGATGAGAGGAGTATATCGGCATTATATTTGCAATTTGTTGCAGCAGCGTAAATTTGCCGTGAATTTTTCCTCATTGTATCATATTGCGACGCTATCCTGCGCCAGCAATGCGCGGAACGTGGCATCCAGCTCCGGAAACTCGTGCCGGATGGAAACGGGGCGGTAAGTCCGCGCGCCGTCCGCGTCGCGTTCCTCCTTGCTGAAAAAGTGGGTCGATGTAGCGCTGAGGCAGAGCGTGCCGGTATCCTCGTTATGAACCTCATAGGAAAAGCCCAGCTTGACGCTGCTGTATTTTATCATGCGCAAGGTGACGGAAAAGGGATCGTCAAAGCGCAGAAAATGCACAAACTGCTCTGCGGCGTCCGTGACGGGGATGATGATCCCCTGCTTTTCCAACTCGCTGTAACGGATGGCGCAGTTGTCCATCCAGTTCATCCGCGCCTCCTCCAGAATGCGGAGGTAGTTGGAGTGATGCACCACGCCCATGCGATCCGTTTCGTAATAAAGCACCCGCCGCCGATAAGTCCACGCCATCAAACCGTACCCCGGATCAGCAGCCCTGCGGCCATGTCCTGCTCAGCCTGCTGCTTGAGGACATAGTGCATTTTCTTGCCGGTTGCGGTGTGCGGCAGCTCATCCACGAAGCGATACCAGCGCGGGCACTTGTAGGCGGAGAGCATCGCGCTGCCCTGGCAATAGGCCACCAGCTCCTCCACGGTCAGCGAGGGGTCGCTTTTGACCACATAAGCCGCCACGGCCTGTCCGCGCACACGATCCGGCACGCCGGTCACCATGCAGTCCGCGACCTTGTCGCAGCCGTTCAGCACTTCCTCCACCTGCGAGGGATAGACGTTCTCGGCGGAGCAGACGATCATATCGTCCTTGCGGCCGTTGACCGTGATATACAGGTTCTCGCCCCAATAGCCGAGATCGCCGGTATACATCCAGCCCTTGTAAAATTTCTTTTCCTCCTCCGCAGGGTTCTGGTAGTAGCTGTAAGAGCTTTTTGCCGGCGACCAGATGATGATTTCCCCGACGGTTTCGTTATCCGTGGGAACCAGATCGTCCGGCTCGGCCTTGTGATCCTCATAGACACGCACCACGCGCACCTCGTCGTCGATGCAGCTCCCGCCGACGGTTCCGGCAAATTCGGGCAGATCATAGGGGCGCAGGAAGGAGTTCCAGAATGTTTCCGTCGTGCCGTAGCCGTTGAAGATGTTCGGCGTCAGGACCTTCAGATAGCGCTCGCAGGCAGCCTTTTCAAACGGCGCGCCCATCGTGACCAGCCCCCTGAGCTGCGAGAGGTCTACCGGGTGCCGCTCCTGTGTGCGTGCAAGCATTTCCAGCGAGGACGGCGCGCCCATCAGGAAGGTAATGCCGTATTTTTCCACCCACTGCAGGCACTGGCGCGGGATGAAGCTGCGGCAGACCACGACGCTGGCTCCCACATAAAAGCTGGGGCCGGGGCCGCCGCAGTGGCAGCCGCCGCGATGGAACCACGGGGTCATGTTCATGCACACATCGTTGCAGTTGAGCGGGTAGTGCATGATGACGTCGTGCGCGGAGAGCACCTCGTTGATGTCGTTCAGGGCAGCGCTTTTCGGCAGGGCGGTGGTACCGGAGGTGCAAAGGCGCAGCACCTCGTCATAGATGTGCGGACGGAAGTCCATCGTCGGGTCGGTCTGCGGCTGTCCGGCGACGAAATCCTCATAGGAGATATGCCCCTCCGGGACTGCCGCGCCGGAGAGATTGTCGGCCATGACCGCCACGGCGGGGGGATACTGCGCCGCCGCGACAGCCTTTGCCGCCGTTTCGCGCATATCGGCGGAGTAGATATACACCTTCGGACGGTTGTGATCCATCAGCAGCGCCAGCTCGCCCGAAGAAAGGCTGAAGTTTGCGGGGTTCAAAATCGCGCCGATCTTGCGCGGGCCGATATAGGTGAACGCAAATTCCGGCGTGTTCATCAGGGTGGTCATCACCACGTCGTCCTTCCCGACGCCCGCGCCGCGCAGCGCGTGCGCCAGCCGGTTCGCCTCCGCGTTCAGCGCGCGATAATCCCACGCGCGCCCCGTCTGCGGGTCCAGCATCGCCTGTCGGCTGCCGTAGCGCCGTACATTGCGCAGGAATCCGTTCAACCATGTGTACTGGTGTTCAAATGTGTCGATAAACATCTCGTCATTGTAAGTGCGCGCCATTCTGTAAGCCCTCCATGTCGCATAAATTGATAGCAAATTCGGATTAAATGGTGTTGTAAAATGCGATTCTCAGAATCGCATAAACGCATTATACAAGCAGGATGTGGATTTGTCAAGTGCTTTTCTTCGACAGCCACAGGGCACTTAGGAAACAAAGGCACAGGAGGTTTCGCTCCTGCGGGAGCGACTTACTTTCGCAACGCGGCGAAAGTAAGCAAAGACGCGCTCGAAGAAGGGGGACTTCCGAATGTCCCCCTTCTCCAAGACCTTAACCCCCTAACGGCTCAAGGGAGCTTTCGCCCCCTTGAGAATCCCCCGTGCGGGACGCAGAAGCAGCACCGGTTAGTATGCTTCGATTTCCCGCTTGCGCGGGGTTATCCAAAAGGGATGAACTTGATTTGCCCCCTATGGCTCGCAGAAGCAGCACCGATTATTATGCATCGATTTCCCACTTGTGCGGGGTTATCCAAAAGGGGCGCGCCCCTTTTGGCCGTTGGGGAGAGGTACAGGAGA
>JAJBUU010000043.1 GCA_020860205.1 Oscillospiraceae bacterium
GCGGCGGCGCAACGCCTTGCGGCGTAATTTTGTGTCTTATTTGTGTCTTATTGCGAAAACTCGTCCTCCTCCGGCGGACAAAGCTCCGCCCGAAGCGCGTCGAACGCGGACGCGGCGGTGCGGTCAGCCTGTTCCAGCGCATGAACATAGCGGTTGACGGTGGAAAGCTGCGTATGCCCAAGACGGCTGGCGACGGTCTTGATATTCACGCCGCGCAGCAGGAGCAGCGTCCCGGAGGTATGGCGCAGCGCATGGAAACAGCGGTGCGGCAGACCGTGGCGCGCGAGGAACCGGCTGAACCACGCGCTGACGCTGCCCGGCGAAATGGGGTTCCCGTCCGCGCGCGGGAACAGCCAGTCCGCCGCTTCGCCCTGCGCTGCGCGCCACTGACGCAGCAGCACGTCGCATTGCGCGTCAAACGTGACGGTGCGCACGCTTTTGCGGGTTTTCGGCTCCTTCACCTCCACCGTGCCGCCGGGCGCACGGCAGCAGCTGCAAAGGATACGGATGCAGCTGCGCGGCAGGTCGATATTCTCCCAGCGCAGCGCGCAAAGCTCGCCGCGCCGCGCGCCGGTCACGATTGCCAGATTCACCAAAAGCTGCCATTGCAGCGGCTCATGCTCCAGCGCGGAGAGCAGCACGGCGGTCTCGGCTTCCGAAAAAACCTCCGTTTCGCGCTCCGCAATGCCGGGCAGCGTCAGCCGCGCCGCGTCGGAGGGGCTCTGTGCGTTGTATCCGAGCTTATACGCCGTCGCCAGAACGGATTTCAGCACGGTAAAATAGCGCATGACGCTGGACGCGGCGAGCTTCCCGCCTCCGGCTCTTGGGCGCTCCTGCAGCTCATTGAGAAAGCGCTGAATGTGTACCGGCTGCAAATCCAGCAGCCGCACGTTGCCCAGCGCGGGCAAAATCAGCCGGTTCAGCGTTTCCTGCTGATAGCGCAGGCCGGACGCGCTGAGCGTCGGGCGCTTCCAGTCCAGATACTCCGCGCAGAACTCCGCCAGCGTCGGGTTGGATGGGTTCAGCACGCTGCCGCGGTGCATCGTGCGCTCAAAGTCTGCGGCAACGCGCCCGGCCATGCGGTCAGCCTGCCGCTCGCTCATGTCCTGCGGCGGACGCCATGTGATGGCGTGGGTCTGCTGCTTGCCGTTCTGGTAGCCGCAGCTCACCCGCAGCAGATAGGAACGCGGCACGCGCACCCCGGTTCTCTTTACGATTCTTGCCATGTTTGCAATGTTTCCTCCTGTTTTTTGTGTCACAGTTTAACCGAACCGGCGTTTTTTGCGTGAAATCGCAGTGAAAGTAGCCGGAATGTTCGCAAAGCAGAAACAAATGTTTCTGACATAGGGATTTTTCGTCCGGTTGTGTTACGCTTCGGTTACAAAAGGGCGGAATCTCTTGACGAACAAAGCGCGGCGTGATAAACTACAAACGCAATCAGGGGAGAGCTGCCGAGAGCGATTCCCCCCCCCTCGCCCGCCATCACTTCCGTAAGCAGGACGCGGGCACGCGGTTTTTGCTGTGGTATGACCGTCGGATGACAGGCCTCGGAATTCCGTGCCATCCGGCGTTTGTACATATTCTGCCCCGAATATTCGGGGACTATTTTAAGGAGGAGTTTCACATGAGAACTCTCAAGAAGAGCCTGTGCCTCGTGCTCGCAGTCGTGATGATGTTCAGCCTGTGCGTCTTTGGCGTCAGCGCGGACACCTCTTTCAGCGACTACAGCGACATCGAGTACACAAAGGCTGTCGATCTTCTGACCTCTCTCGGTGTTGTCACCGGCTATGAGGACGGAAGCTTCGATCCGGATGGTACGCTGACCCGTGCGGAAGGCTGCGCCATCATCACCCGTCTGATGAAGATGGATGACGACCTCTCCGGCAGCGCCGGCTTTACCGACACTGTTGGCCACTGGGCAGAGGGCTACATCGGCTACTGCGTCACGCAGGACATCGTTGTCGGTTACGGCGACGGCACCTTTGGCCCGGACGACACCCTGACCGGCTATGCATTCATGAAGATGCTGCTGACCGCCTGCGGCTACAATGCCGAGGAAGAGGGCATGACCGGCACCACATGGACCATCGGCACTGCGACGCTGGCCAAGGATCAGGATTTGACCGACGACATTTCCGGCGTGAGCTACAACGACGGCGTGAGCCGTGACGTGGCCTGCCAGTTGGCCTACAACGCGGCTGTCAAGGTCAATATGCGCAAGTGGAAGTCCACCAGCGGCAGCACCAGTGTTGTTGCCGGAGATGTTTCTGTTGTCATCGCTGATTCCGGCGAGTACTACAGCAAAGAGGACTTCATGGACGACGAAAACGACGACTGGTGGCACATCATCACCTATACTTGGAATGCAGATACCAGAGAGACCACCGACGACTTTGGCCGTCCGGCAACCGAGTATTACAACATCGACGATGTGGATATTGACATCACCGTTTCCGAGAGCGCGGACGTCATCCTCACGGGCCGTAACAATGCTTCCCCTATTGCTTCCGCGCTGAGCGGCTACAAGTTCAAGCTTTACGATGCCGAAACTGACAAGACCAACATCTATTCCATCAACAACTCCACTGACCGCACCGGAACCATTATTCTGGACTTCTATTACATCAACGGCGTGGAGCAGGATGCGGAATCCCTGTCCTCCAGCAGCGACACGCTGGCTGAAGTGATCGAAGCACTCGGCACCAACCAGAACGGCAGCGTCATCGAGTTCTTTGCGAACGATCCTGACAACGACGACGTGATCACCGACATCGTTGTAATCGAGTACACCGTTGGCGAAGTGACCAAGGCCAGCACCTCCGGCACTGTTACCAGCTACACCGTGAAGCCCGCGGGCGGCGGCGCTTCTGTCTCCAACATGGAATACGACAGCGACGATCCCGATTCCGCAACAGTAAAGGTTTCCGGCAGCATTGCCAAGGACGACATCGTCACCTATGTTGTGGCTGAGGGCGGCGACGAGGATGTTCTGTACATCTATGCGACCAGCAGCGTGGAAGGCTATTACTCCTCTTACAGCACCGGCAACAATGCCCGCGTGACTGTGGACGGCACCAGCTATCCTATCGGTCGCGGCGTTTACTACACCGATGATGTTAAAATCAGCAACGAAAATGGCGACGGCTATGAGGCTATCTTCGGCGAGAACGACAACGACCTGACCTTGTACCTCGACCAGTACGGCAACGCGGTCTGGTCTGACGGCGACACCTCCACCAACTCCTCCGCTTCCAACTATGTCTTTGTCATTGAGACTGAGGAATCCACCTCTTGGGGCGAGTCCGAGTATGAGGTTCGTTATGTCACGCAGGAAGGCACCAGAGCCACCGTGTATGCGGATGACGACAGCTCTGACGTCCTGCAGGACGGCGAAGTGAACCAGTGGCTGAAGCGTTCCAACAATTCTGACAGCAGCGGTTACTATGACTTCGATACCGTCAGCAGCTCTTATTCCACCATTGCCGGCACGCTGAACAACAACCGCCTGAGAAGCAGCCAGTCCACCATCATCTCCAGCGGCGACATCACCGCGTCTGACATCAATGACGACGACGTGACCTCCGCAAAGGCGGACAGCAACACCGTGTTCATCCTGCGCACCAAGACCAGCACCTACAAGGTCTACAGCGGCCTGAGCAAGCTGCCGACCTACACCAATCTTGGCGATGAGGTTCTGGCTTACGCGCTCATCAGGAACAGCAGCGGCTATGCAGTTGCGGTCTATGTTGACCTGCGTGACTACAGCACCACCGGCGACGACGATGACGATATCATCTTCCTGCTGACCAGAAGCGGAACCGAAGGCTCCGGCTATGACAGCTCCGTTGGTGAGACCTACTACACCTACGATGTCGTGTTGAACGGCGCAAAGACCACCGTCTACTCTGAGGATGACGATCTGGCGCTCGGTTCCAGAACGCTTGTCACCTACTCTGAGGATGGCAGCACCGGCTGGATCACCGACTTCACCGAGGTCGAGTACTCCGACGACAGCACCGACACGAAGTATGGCAAGTTCGAGATCGCGGACGGCACGGACATCGACTTCAGCGATCCGACCCTGTCCTTCATCACCACAGACGGCGATGAGGAGTCCATCACGCTGACGGACGGCTGCGAGGTCTATTACCTCTACGGTAACGGCAACACCTTCGTAAGCTGCGACGACGGCTACGACCTGACCGGTACGACCCGCGACGGCGCAACAACGCAGTTGTTTGTTATCTACAAGTCCAGCAGCAACCACACCGTTGAGACTGTGTATCTCTGGTCCAGCAGCGCACTGAAGTAATTCAGTCCGCACTAACCACAAAAACCCGCTATATTTGCTGATATATAAACGGTTCAGGGGCGCTCGAAAGAGCACCCCTGTTTTTTTTGCGTGGTTTCAGAGTATAGCACAGGTTTCAGCATATTTCAAATGCAAAAAACAGGGATGCCCCGATGAGCATCCCTGTTCCGCATTTTTCCTGTTGACATTCTTCGCAAATTTAACTATAATATAAACACAAAGAGGACGCTGCGGCAAGCGGTTGACTCAATGCACGAATTTCTAAAAAACAGAAACCGCCACTATGGGTCAGTGGCGGTTTCAGCGTTTTTTGATTACAATTGTGACAGTAAATTTGTCAAACTGAATCGTTAAAGTCAAACGCTTCATAGACAACACCTCCTTTCGGAAGTGTAGCCAACCGCCGCCGCAAGTTACAGCGTCCCCGCTCCGTCCCAAAAGCCGGAGCTTATTCAGTTTACCATAAATCCCGCCGCCTTTCAAGCAAAAATCGACAATATACGCAGGACACGACAAAACCAGGGGCACTCATCCGAGCGCCCCTGGTTTTCAATTTCCGCAAGTTTCCTTTTGACAATCACGACTTGACAATCGCGTCAAGTTTGGCTATAATATAAGCACAAAGAGGACGCTGCGGCAAGCGGTTGACCCTCAAAAGCAGGATTTCAAAGAATTGAAACCGCTACTGCTGGAATCAGTGGCGGTTTCAGCGTTTCCTGATTACAATCGTGACAGTAAATTTGTCAAACTGAATCGTCAATGTCAAACGCTTCATAGACAACACCTCCTTTCGGAAGTGTAGCCAACCGCCGCCGCAAGTTACAGCGCCCCCGCTCCGTCCCAAAAGCCGGAGCTTATTCAGTTTACCATAAATTCCTCTGCCTTTCAAGCAAAAATCGACAATATACGCAGGACACGACAAAACCAGGGGCGCTCATCCGAGCGCCCCTGGTTTTGATGTTCCTGTGTTTTTCCCGGCAATGGTGTGCTTCAAGCCATCCCTGCTGCTTTTATGCTTCCTCTCGCACCTTCTGCGGTGCATCCCCTCGAAACATCCTCCGCAGCAGCACAATGGCAGCGACAGCGAGAACAAACTCCGCTGCTGTTTGGGCGTAAGCAAGCCCATAGAGCGGGATACAGCTTATTCAGAATAAACAGTGCCGGAATTTCCAGAACGACCTTCCTCAAGATTGCAAAAATCAGGGATGATGTTCCCACGCCGCAAGCCTGAAATACGCCAACCGCAAGAAAATCTATCGTCAGGAACACAAGGCCGATGCACATTCCCCGCAAAAAACGGCTGCCGTAAGCGATTACCGCTTCGTTTTTCATAAACCACCCGATCAGTCCCCTTGAACCCGCAAAATAAGCGACTGACGCCAAAACAATAAACGCGACGCTTATTTTCGCGGTAAACAAAACCGCTTTTTTCATCCGGTCACGGTTTCCGCTTGCGTAATTATATCCCACCAACGGCATGATGCCCTGCGAAATGCCCATTGCAATGTACATCGGAACCATGTTTATTTTGTGCGAGATGCCCATTGCGGCAACCGCGTCAGAACCATATGACGCCGTAAAGTTATTCAGCACCGTCATTCCGGTCACATTCAGCAGATTTTGAATCGCAGCCGGAATCCCGACCACACAAATTTGCCTGAGAATAATGGGGTCCGGCGAAAATACGCGTGGAGAGACGCACACCATTGTCTGTCCGCGCCGCATTCGCAGCAAAACGAAAAAATAGCCGCAGGCTGCGCAGTTGGAAAGGAACGTGGCAAGCCCTGCACCGGCTGCGCCCATATGCAAACCAACGGGGAGAATGAAAATGGGGTCAAGGATCATATTCAGAACGCAGCCGCTCATTGTTCCGATGCTGGCATGAAGGGCGGAACCCTCCGCACGCACCAGATTTGCCAGCACCACATTCAGGATTGCCGGAACCGCGCCACAAACGGTCGTCCATTGAAGATAGCGCCACGTTGCCGCAGACGTGTCCGCCGTTGTTCCAAGAATCCCAAGTATCTGCGTATGAAAAACGGCGAACGCAAGAGAAAACAGCGCCGAAAAGCCCAGCGCACAATAAAAGCTGACCGCCGCGCTTTTGCGCACCTGCTCATACCGCTTGATTCCCAGATAACGGCTCATCAGGCTGGAGCCGCCAACGCCAAACAGATTGATGACGGCATTAAAAGCCAGAAGCACCGGAGCGGCCAGCGTAACGGCTGCATTCTCAACGGAGTTGTTCAGCATCCCCACAAAGTAAGTATCCGCCAGATTATAAATGACCATCACGAGGGAACTCAATACCGTGGGAACGGCCATCTTCATAACGGCGCGCGGAATGGGTACGCTCTCAAACAGCGCTGTCTTTTGTACGTCGATCAATAATTCTTTCTTGCTTTGCATGGGACATCCTCTGAATTCGGTGATTTAAGGCATCGCCGCGCAAATACGTCTGCGGCGTATGGCGGCTTTTTCAGCCAGCCACCCTGCCAATCAATGCGGTGATGCCCTGATCCTATTATAATCTTTTTTTCCCGTCCGTCAATATCTGTGCGGCACGACTACAGAGCGGCAGCGTTTATTTTTAAGGCAGCGGCGCATCACCCGGCAAGTTCCCCTTCCAGTGCCGTGGCCGCAATGTCGCCAAGACGCTCCATTACAGCCGTCAGCGTCTGGAGCTGTTCGGGAAAAACGCCGTCCGTGTAAAAGCTGCCCGTGCAGGCCACCACCCGGTTCAGGCGGCGGCAGAGCTGTTCGGCCAGCGGACGGCAGAGCGCCGCGCTGACGCTGTCTGCGGAGCTGAGAACGGACGACATCGCCGAAACTGAGCCGTCCTCATGTGGGACCGACCACGGTGCCGCGAGTACCGCGCAGCCGATGCGCGATGGCGCGCCGCTTTCCAAATGCACCAGCACGCTCTCCCCCGCAAATCCGGCTTGAATGTTTATATCGGCAAAGGCCAGCTTTCTTGCCAAATGTACTGTCCACTCCATGTTTGATCCCTCCTTTTAATCGGCATGGCCGCCCGCAGCAGCGCCGCTGCGGACGGGTTTGAATATCGCTTTTGAGGCATCGCCGCCCGATTGGAGCGGCGGCGTCTTGTGGAATCATGCAGCGCCGCCCCGCATTATGGCAGTGCGGCTTCGGCGCCCACGTGCGCACGCTCCGACGCGTCTGCCTCCGCCCTGCGGATCAGACGGAGCGCGCGGAAAATCATCGGCACACTCAGCGCCAGCGTCAGCAGATCTGCGCTGGCCTGACAGGCTACCAGTCCCATTTCACCAAACAGTGCGGGCAGCAGGAACAGCAGCGGAATCAGGCAGTAGCCCTGCCGCGCCGTACTCAGCGCCATTGCCTCCAGCGGACGGCCGATTCCGGCATAGAACATATTCAGCACCGCCCCAAACGCATGAATTGGCATGGTAAGGCATTCCAGCCGAACGACAAGAACGCCGATCCGGACAAGCTCCGCATCCGACCTGCTGAATATCTGCACCGCCGGACGAGCAAAGGCAAACAGCAGCGCGCCCAAAATCGCAGCGCCGATCAGCGCGGTGATCTCACTGAATCGCAGGCTCTCCCGCACGCGTTCAAAGCGTTTTGCGCCCCAATTATACCCGACGACCGGCTGATAGCCCTGCGAAAAGCCCAGGATGATCGCAAACGGGAACTTCATCACCCGGCTCCCCACCGTCACGGCGGCCAGGAATGCCGTGGAGAAGCCGCCCGCTACATGGTTCATCAGTGTATTGGAAACCATCACCATCGCGGTACGGAAAAAGGACGATGCGCTGATGGAAACGACCTCCATGCAGTCCCGCAAATCGTAGTGGATGGCGCGCACCGACAGACGGACGGTGCTGTGTCCGGTAAGATAGGGAAAAAGCAGAATCAGGCAGCTGACGCCCTTGGAAATCGACGTGGCAATGGCCGCGCCCGCAATGCCCTGTTCCAGCAGGAAAATAAACACCGGGTCAAGCGCGATATTGAGCAGTCCGCCGATGCTGATGCCGATCATCGCCAGCATTGGGCTGCACTCGCTGCGGAGCGTCTGATTCAGGATAAATGCTGTGATCATAAACGGCGTTCCGTAAAGAAGGCAGGTTGCATAATCATTGGCGTACACGCGGCAGTCCTCCGTTGCGCCCAGCGCCATGACCATCCAGTCCGTCCATATCAGTCCGATCAGCATAATGACCGCGGAAAACAGCAGTCCGGTGAACACCGCTGTACTAAGGATTTTGGACGCCTTGTCATTCCGTTTTTCGCCCAGCAGCCGGGAAATCAGGCTGCCGCTGCCGACCGACAGCAGGGTCGCGCCGAGCATGATGGCCTGCTCCAGCGAATAGTTTACACCGACGGCAGCCGTTGCGCTTGTCCCAAGCGTACTGACGAAAAACGTATCCGTCAGATTGTATATCCATGTTACAAGCTGTGCCGCAATGGTCGGCAGCGCCATCCGCGGGATCAGCCGATTTAACGGATCCTCCAACATTTGCCGTGACTTTTCTGTGCTGTATTTTCGCATAAAATTCCGCTCCTTCCCATGATACCACCACACAAATGCGCCTGCGCCGACTGACGGCAATCTCCCGTCAGAAACACGCCGCAAAAACCGGAAATCCACAAAGATTTCTGCGCTTTTACGCCTTTTTCTGGCGCGAAATCCCCCGCCAGCCGCGCTTGCTGCTTCATGCGGCAATACCCTGAAATAAAATACGCCAAACCGTCATATTTTCTTTGTGACGTGGCCAATGTTATTTTAATCCTTTTTGCAATTATCGTCAAGCAAATTTTTGCTGTGAGAGGGACAGCTTTTGCCGCCGCAAAAGAGACTCCGGATCAAAAGCAAAAGAGAATCGGTACGCCGACCGATTCTCTTTTCCTTTCGGCTTCACAGCATAAATCGGCAGGAGCGGTTGACGGGAAGTTTTCCGCAGGACGCTGCCGCTCAAATCGTGCGGCGTTGTCTCAGGCCGTCACATTTGCTGCGGGAAGCGCGTTTAGATCGCGCACCTTGCAGCAGGCTGTGAAATGGCCGGGACACACCTCGCTGAGCTGCTGCGGCAGCTCGCATCCGGGGCTGAAATAAGGGCAGCGGGAAGCAAACCGGCAGCCGGGCTTCGGGTCGATCGGCGAGGTGATTTCGCCGCGCGTGATGATGCGCTTCGGCTGATTTTTCAAATCCGTGGACGGGATCGCGCTCAACAGGGTCTTGGTATAAGGATGCAGCGGCGTCTTGAATATCTCCTTCGCGGGACATATCTCCACGACCTGCCCCAGATACATCACGCAGATATTATCGGCCAGGTGCCGGACAACGGACATATCGTGCGTCACGAACAGGTAAGTCAGGTTCCGCTTCTCCTGCAAATCCTGAAGCAGGTTCAAAATCTGTGCCTGAATCGAAACGTCAAGCGCCGAAACCGGCTCATCGCAGACGATAAATTCCGGGCTCATGGCCAGCGCCCGCGCGATGCCGACGCGCTGGCGGCGGCCGCCGTCCAGCTCATGCGGATAAGCGCGCCGCATCCGGCGATCCACGCCGACCAGCTCCATCAGCTCATCCACACGGTCGTTGATCTCATCCTTGCTGTAACGTCCGGAGAGCTTCATCGGCTCCCGAATCGTACTTTCGATGGTCTTGCGCGGGTCAAGGGAGGAATTTGGATCCTGAAAGATGATCTGCATTTTGTGGCGCAGCTTTGCAAGCTCCCGCCGGTTCAGATGCGTCACGTCCTTGCCGCGATAGAGTATCTGTCCATCCGTGCTCTCCAGCAGGTGGATCAGCGTGCGTCCCAGCGTGGATTTTCCGCAGCCGCTTTCTCCGACAACGCCCATGGTGCTGCCTTCCGCGATGGTAAAGGTCACATCGTCCACGGCGTGCAGTTGACCCTTTGCGGTCGCAAAATATTTTTTTAAGTGTCTGGTTTCAATCAGTACGCCCATTCTCGTTTCTCCACTTCTCCGGCGAACCGGTCACGTTTCCGCGGCCTGCGCCGCAGCCACGGGCTTCGCTTCGTCCGCGTAAAGGTTGCATCTGCACTGGTGTCCGTCCGCCATCGTGTATGCCGGAACGGGCCTCTTGCACTGCTCCGTAGCGTGGGGACAGCGCGGCAGGAACTTGCAGCCGCCCGGCAGATCGGTCGGGTCCGGCGGCGCGCCGGGGATTGGGGTCAGGCGATCCACATCCGTGGTCAGATTTGGGATCGCGCCGAACAGTCCGACTGTATAAGGATGCATCGGCCGTTCAAAGACCTGCTCGATGGCGCCGTATTCGATGATCTCTCCCGCGTAAACCACAGCGACCTTGTTGCAGCTCTTTGCCACCACGCCGAAATCGTGCGTGATCATGATCATGGCGGTGTTGCGGTGGCGCTGCAGGTCCTCGATCATCTCCAGCACCTGCGCCTGTATGGTCACATCCAGCGCGCTGGTCGGCTCGTCCGCAATCAGCAGGTCAGGGTTACACGCCAGCGCAATGGCCAGCACCACGCGCTGTTTCATGCCGCCGGAGAACTGGTGCGGATACTCCCGGAACCGGTCCGGAGAAATACCGACCAGCTTGAGCATTTCAACCGCTTTTTCATCGGCCTGCTTCTGATCCAGTCCTTCGTGATAGCGGATGCCCTCCGCGATCTGCCAGCCAACACGCTTGACCGGGTTCAGCGCGGTCATGGGATCCTGGAACACCATGGAGATGCGGCCGCCGCGAATCTGGCGCATTTCCTCCTCGCTGATCTGATAGAGATTGTGTCCGTCGAACGTCACCTCGCCCCGCACCAGCTTCGCTGGCGGCGTTGGCAAAATGCGGAGGATGGAGCGGGCGATGGTCGTTTTTCCGGCGCCCGTTTCCCCGACCAGACCGATGCTCTCGCCATAATTCAGGTCAAAGGATACGCCGTTGACCGCGTGTACGGTTTCGTCTTTCGTTTCATAATTGACGGTCAAATCCCGCACAGAGAGCAGCAGCTTGTTTTCTTTTTTCGTTTCCATCGGTTTCCTCCCATCAGCGTCTGAGCTTGGGGTCCAGCGCGTCGCGCATGCCGTCGCCCACGATGTTGAACGCCATAACGGTCAGCGCCACGAAGATGCCGGGGAATATAAGGACATGCGGCGCGTAACGGAGCTGCGCCCTGCCGCCGGCGATCATCGCGCCCCATTCCGCGATCGGCTCCTGGATGCCAAGTCCAAGGAAGCTGAGTCCGGCGGACGACATGATCTTCATACCAATGCCCAGCGAAAAGCTGACGATGAGCGGAGACAGGCTGTTCGGCAGCAGGTGGGAAACAAGGATGCGCAGATTGGAACAGTTGATTGCGCGGCAGGCCTCGACAAATTCCTGCTCCCGCAGGCTGAGAAGGTTTGCACGGAGGATGCGGACGACCTCCGGGATGCTGTAAAGGGACAGCGCAATGATCGTGGGCAGGAACCCGTTTCCAAGCGTAACGGAAACGACGATGCACAGCAGCGTGTTCGGAATGGACTGGATGATGTCGCAGATGCGCAGGATCAGGTTTTCCACCTGACCGCCGCAATAACCGGCGATGGCGCCGAAAATCACGCCGACACAGGTGCCGAACAGACTGGCCAGCACGCCGAGCGAAAGGGAATAGCGCGCGCCATAGATGATGCGGGAGAGGATGTCGCGCCCGTAAGCGTCCGTTCCAAACCAGTGTTCCGCACTGGGCGACTGGTTTGCGTTGATCGGGTCGATGACCGCATAGTCATAAGGAGCCAGCAGCGGCGCGAAAATCGCCATCAGAACCAGCGCAAGGATAATGATCAGTCCGACCAGCGCCGTCTTGTTGCGGGTAAACTGGCATATCACGGTGCCAAGGGTGCCGTCTCTCCATGTTCTGTTGTCCGGGAGCGGTTCCCGGAGCACAACGGTGCTTCCGTCTGTCTTAGCCATTTGCCGCCGCCTCCTTTTTGGCCTTTGGGGGTGTCCTGGGCTTCTTTTTGCGTCCGCTGTTCTCATACTGCGCCTTGATGCGCGGGTCGATATAAGCATAGAGGATATCCACCGCAAGCACAACGAGACAGAACAGCAGCGCCAGCAGCGTTACGCCGCCGCGAACGATCGGGTAATCGCGGTTGTTCACCGCAGACATGATGTAATAGCCGATGCCAGGGATGCCGAACACGGTTTCGATGACAACAGTGCCGCCCAGCGAACGCCCGAAATGGGTACCGATATAGGTGACGATGGGGATGAGCGCATTCGGCAGCGCGTGGGAATAGAGGATGCTGCGCTCCGGAACGCCCTTTGCGCGCGCAGTGACAACATAATCCGAGCGAATGACCTCCAGCATCTGCGAGCGCGTCATACGGGTCATGCCGCCGACGCCCATGAGTGAGTTTGCAACGCATGGCATAATATAGGAATACCAATGCTGCACGCCGGACGACGGCAGCCAGCCCAGCTTGAGAGAAAACAGCAGGATCATCAGCATACCGATCCAGAAGCCGGGAACGGAAATTCCGAACATCGCAAGGCCGACGCACAGCTTATCAACGGCTCCGTTCTGGTGGGTCGCCGCCGCAATGCCAAGCGGGATGGCGATGACGATTTGGAGCAGGCAGCACACGGTGGCGATGATGACCGTCCGGGGCAGACGGGCCATCAGCTCTGTGGCAACGTCCGTTTTCAGAACATAGGACGTTCCGAAGTCAAGCCGCAGGAACGTATCCCGCAGAAAGATGCCAAGCTGCACAAAGAAGGGTTTATCCAATCCCAGCTCCGCTGCGGTCTGTATGTATTGCTCCTCCGTGTAGTGATCGCCCAGAACCAGCGCCACCGGATCGCCCGGAGCAAAATACATGATTGTAAATATGACGATTGCCACACAGAGAAGCACAGGTATCATCATGAGCAACCGCTTTACAACATATCTTGTCATTTCAGTTTCTCCTTAGAGGTTCAAAGAGAGCGTCCCGACCCGCCCGCCGTGAGGGCTGGCCGGGACGCAGGGTGTTGGTTCTTCTGCATTCGCAGGGAACGCAGATCAGGAGTCGGAAATCAGCGCTCGACGATGAAGGAATTGAACACGGCGTCGCAGTAAATCACGGCGTTGCCCTCTTTGATCACATCGCTTCCAAACAGGAACTTCGGTTCATAGTACATACCATAAACATAGCACTGTTCCTCCAGATAATCCAGGAACGCCTTCACGGTTTCCGGAGAGTTGGTTTCCATGGAGGATGCGGCCTGATAGAGGCTGTAAAGCTCGTCGTCCGGGATGTGGATCTGGCTCATGCCGGAGTCATAGCTCTCCTGATCCAGCTCCTGCAGGGATTCATAAACATAGCTGTTGCCCGTTCCGGCGGAGCCATAAAGCTCGATGTCGTACAGGGTCCCGGTTTCATCCTTGCGGGTCGTGCGGTAGAGCGCCATATCGGGTTCATCCAGCTCGACCGTGATGCCGACCTGCGCCAGATACTGCTGCACCAGCGCCGCGCAGTTCTTGACAAACGCCGTCGGCTGCACCAGGATTACGATCGTCTCACCGTTATAGGAGGATTCCTCCACCAGCGACGCGGCCAGCTCCGGATCATACTCAAAGTAGCTTCCGTTGCCCATGGACTCATCCGCATCAAGCAGGTTCGGGTTGGTCGCCGCAAAGCAGACGCTGCCAAACGAACCGTTGACGTTGACATTGCAGGCTGCGGCGTCGATCGCGTAGCAGACGGCGCGGCGGAGGTTGATGTCCTGCATCGGGCTGTTTTCACCGCAGTTGAACAGCAGGTGGCAGAATGCGTTGTTCGGCGCGTTGATCAGCACATAGCCGTCAGCGGCGGTCCCGTCCGCGTTGGTGAAAAGTCCGCGGTCAGCGGCGGCAATGTCGGCGGTATAGTCGATTTCGCCGGTCTGGAGCGCAATGGCCAGCGTGGAGGTATCGGTGATGATCTTCACCGTCGCCTTGTCCAGGGTCTGGCGGTTGCGGTCATTGATGTACGCCTCGTCTGTCTGCCAGTAGTCATCGCGCCTGGTGAACACATAGGTGGAACCGGCGATGGTAGAGGCCGTATCGAGCACATAGCCGCCGGTGCCGATGGGGTAGCTGGCCATCTTGTCGTCTGTGGAATTCCACGCGGCTTCGGTGACACAGTGCATATTTGTGACCAGGGTCTTAAACTGGCCGATGTTCTCCGGGTCATAGGTCAGCTCCAGCGTATACTCGCCCGTGGCCTCATAATTCACCAGCGTGGAATAGTTGTTCAGGTTCTGACCATCCTCAATGTAACGCTCCAGCGTAAAAATGATGTCGTCTGCGGTCATGTGGTTGCCCGCGCTGTCATAGATATAGTCGAACAGCTCAATGGAATAGCGGCCATCGCCAAGGGATTCATAGCTCTTGGCCAGCAGCGGCTGCGGATTTCCGTCGTAGTCCATCCAGAACAGCGTTTCATAGCAGAACAGGCGCTTGGCCTTCACGCCGGAGGTTGCGGAACCGAAGGGGTACATAGACCCGATGTCGGAGGAGCAGCCGATGATAAGCTCACCGCCGCCGGCGCTGGTGGAGGTCGCGGTCCCGTCGGAACCGGTGGCTGCATCAGAGCCGGATCCGGTATCTGTGGAACTGCTTCCGCAGCCCGTGAACAGCATACATAGCATCACGGCTGCAAGCAAGAGCGCTGCCAATTTTTTCGTGTTTTTCATTTTCAGGTCCTTTCTTGTTTTTAAATAGATAGAAGGGATTCTTTTTTCTTCAGGCAACATCGTATCACTGCGCCCGGCGGCTGTTTTTGTGCCGGAAATGCGTTGCAAACACTGCGCACCCGCACCTTCTCTGACGCAAAATCTCCCGCCCTGCCGGTTTAAGCAATGCTGCCGTTACGGACAGCCGGATAAAATGTAACATAAGCTGCGCCGGGAATGCCAAGCCGGAACCCCGTGGATTCCAGTGTACCATCACTTTGTATCCGATAAGAAAGCACCGCGCCGTCCCCGTCCATGCAGGCCACGACCAGGAACCCGCCGTCCGGCGAGATCGCCGCGCCGCGCGCCCACTTTCCGTCCACCGGGAGATACTGTATCAGCTCCGGTATCCCGCTGTCCTGCGCAATGCGGAACACGGAAACGCCATCCACGCCCTTGCCGTTGAGCACATCGTAGATATAAGCGCCGTCCGCGGACATCACCATCGTCTGCTGCGCGGGCTTTTCTCCGGGCTTGAAGCCCCATGCTTTCGGCAGCTCCACGCCATCCGGCAGGCAGCGGACAGAAGCGATTTTTTCCAGCTCCGCCGCTGCGTTATAACGGTAAGCCGTGAGCGCCGTGTTCCCCTCGTGGTTGTTATAGAAATAAGGTTCTGTCGGGTGAAACAGGCAGTAACGCGGGGCGCTGCGCGCCTCGTCCCGGTATGGCTCGCCAATCGGCGCCAGTTTCCGCCGCGCGTAGTCGATGCGGTACATATGCACGCTGTCCTCGCCCTTGTCGCAAACGGCAAAGAATGCGCCGGATGGCGCCCACACTGCAGAGTGGGGATGCGCGTGGAGCAGGAAGCCGGGATTTTGTCCCGTGTGCTTTGCAACATCGACCAAATCGCCGATCCGTCCGTCCGGTTCCAGCGCGTACAGGTTCACAGTGGCGTCGTCATAGACGATCTCCATGCCCCATGTCCCGTCTGCCCGCTGCACGGCCTTTGTCACGGCAAAATAGCCGGAATGGTTCGCACATATCAGGTATTTTCCGCTGGGATCGCGGCTCAGATAGGCCGGATTGGGGCAGCAGGCCGGAACACGGGAAATTTGGGTCAGGCGGCCGGTCTCCGGGTCGATCTGGTACGCATAGACCAGGCCGCCTCCACCCTTGAAGCAGTCCGGGTTCTGACTGACTTCATTATTAATATACAGGATGTTTTTTTTCATGTCCAGACAGGTTGCATTACATTGTAACTGCGGCTCCAGATTTTCCAGAAGCCTCATTTCTCCGGTTTGGGAGCAGAACCGCAGCAGCGCGATCCCCGGCTCCCCGACAAACTCCGGCCAGCGCGAAATATAGAGATAGGCATCTGACATCTGTTTTTCTCCTGTCTGTGTCTCTCAAATCAGCCCCAAGAGAGCAGGTACGGCTGCTGTTTGACCGGGGATACGAAAATCGCCTGAACCGGGCAGTCCTCCTCGCAGTACATACATACGATGCAGTCGTCGATGTACTTTACATAGGGCTTTCCGTCCTTTCCCATACGCAGAACGTCCATATTGCAGGCCTTCACGCAGATGCCGCAGCCGGTACATTTTTCCTTGTCAATTTTTTCAATCGCCATTTTTATGTCCTCCGATTCTTATTCTTAATTGTCTTCCACGCCTTCGGCCTGATGGCCGTTGATGTGGATCGGGAAGCGGCGGCGGTAACGCTCGGCATAGGGGATGTTGAAATCCGGCCACCACTTTTCGGGAATCTGTTCATGTGTCAGCGTCATCTCGCCGTCCACGTCCTTCAGCTTGATCCACATCAGTCCATACGGATCATCGCGTTTCGGATAGTCCTCGCGGAAATGCGCGCCGCGGCTCTCTTTGCGTTCCAGGGACGCGCGCAGCTTCATCTCCATGTTCAGCGCCATATTGATGGTTTCGTGCACCAGACGCAGCTCGTGGAAGTCGTTGGCGTAGAGCTTCGGGATCAGCTCCTTGCGCACATACAGAATCTGCTGCAACGCAAGCTGGAGGCGCTCCTCGCTCTTGACGAAGATGACGTAGTACGGGAAGATCATGGACTGCATGAGCTGCGTCACCCACTGCGCGGAGAAGCCGCCGTTGCGCTCGTAGGGTGCGAAGATGTAGTCGCTGGAACGTTTGACCTCGTCCTCGCTCAGCGCGGTTTCCTCAATGCCGGCCGCACGCTTCGCCGCAGCGGTGCCTGCGCGCGCGCCGGTAACGGCGCAGTAAGCGGTTGCGAAGCCCTGACCGGGATATTCCGCACCGCAGGCTCTTGCGCCCAGCGCGTCGCCCGCCGCATAAAGGCCGGGAACCTCGCTCTCGCAGTCCTTGTTGATGGGCCACAGGCCGTCTGCAACGTGAGCGGACTGTCCCAGCGCGCGCCCCATGACCATGCGGATGCGTCCGCTCTTGGCCAGACGCTCATCCAGCTCGCTGCGGGGATACCCCTTCGGGCTGTTGTGCATCTCCGCGAACTCGGACATACCGGTGCAGGTCTGCCAAATGGCCGGGGTGATGCCCTCATAGGCCATGAACGCTTCCAGATGGTGTGTCGCCAGGCGGCTCCAGTGCATACCGGTGACGTGCTCCTCGCAGTCCAGCGTCGGCGTGTTCGGCTTCATCTCGCCGGCGAAGGTGCGCAGGCGGTCACGGTCTTTCACGGCCCACGGCCACGCGGGGAAGTCGCAGCGCACGGGATGGGTCTCCTCCCACTCCTTGCCGGTGATCGTGCAGCCCACGCGATAGGCCATCGCGTCCGCGTCGCCGGTGCTCATGCAGCGCAGACCGGGGGATTTCAGTCCGGCCGGGCCGGAGCAGAGGACGACGGCCTTTGTCTGGAACACAAGCAGCTTGTCGCTGTCCGGGGAAATGCCCGTCGCGCCGACGATTTTGCCATCCTGCTTCAGCAGGTCGAGGATCGTCACGCGATCCATGATCTTCACGCCGACCTTCAGGCACTGGTTGCGCATGACAAGGGAGTTTTTGCGCGGCGGATGGCGGTAAGACTGCTGGAACTGTACGGTGCCCATGCCCTTCGGGTTCAGCGGCATGACGACCATCGGGTCGTTGCTCGGCTCCTTCGCAACGCACTCATACGGCACGCCGTTGTGATCCCAGCGGTAGACATAAGCGCCCCATTCCACCAGATCCGCCCAGCGGTCGGTGGACTCGGTATAGACGATGCGGGACCAGTCCCGGTCGTTCAGGTAGTCGCCGGTGGTATTACATACGTCCATCCAGTGTTCTATGTCGTGGCGGGTGGGATCAAACGCGGCGAAGGTGTTGGTGTGCGGCGTCTGACCCGCCTTGCCAACGGAGCCTTTGTCCACAAGAATGACGTCCGCTCCGGCCTCCTTTGCCTTGACCGCGGCAAAGCAGCCCGCAATGCCGCCGCCCACGATCAGCACATCTGTTTTGATGTACTCCCGCTGAATTTCCACATGAACTTTCATGCGATTGTCCTCCTTTTATATTCTTTCTATCAGTTCTTATTTCGGTTTTCCTGAGTAATCCGGTCCGGATTTTGTGCAGTTCGTGATTATTATCCGGAGATTTCTCCGACGGCCGTTTGCCGAATTGCACAAGTCCTGTATTGTTTATATCACACGGTTTTGGAAAAGGCAATTTCAAAAATATTACCATCCGATAGGGAAAAACTATCGCTCCGCGCCGCCGCAAAAGCGGCGCCGGATCAAAAGGAAACGGGTCCATCGCAGGCGGACAGGGTCCGCCGCCCTGTCTCCGCGCCGAAAAAAAGTCCGAGCCTCCGTATATTTTCCATCCCGGCTGGCAAAGATAGGGATAAAGCAAGCGCAAACGACAGGACGGAGGTTAAAATAACACAATGGAGGACAAAAAATCTTTCGGCAGCCGGGTAGAGGCATTTTTCGCAGGCAAGGGCTTTTACATCGTGCTGCTGCTCTGCGTCGCGGTGATCGGTGTTTCGGCATGGGCCATGCTGACAGGCGGCATGGATGGTTCCGGCGGCACAGAGAGCGTCGCGGTGGCGGCGATGGCGGACGCGCCCTTCCCTGCGGGCGAAGCGCAGAGCGCGGTTCTGGAGCAGGAGCCGGAACCGGAAACATGGGCAGCGGCGGCGGAAACCGAAGCGCCCGCAGAAACGAAGCCGCCGGAGGCGTCCCCTGTGGCAACAGCGGCGGCGGAGACGGTGGTGGAGGACCCCGTACCGGCGGAAGCGGACGCGAAGGACTACTATATCTGGCCCGTCAGCGGCGCGGTGGAGACAGGCTACAGCATGGCCGCGCTGGTTTATAACCGGACAATGCAGGACTGGCGCACCCATGACGGGCTGGACATTGCCGCCGCGATCGGGACGCAGGTGCGCGCCGCAGCGAATGGCCGCGTCACGGATGTTTATGCGGACGACGCTTATGGTACCACCGTGGTCATCAGTCACAACGGCGGGCTGTGCAGCGTTTATTCCAATCTGGCCGCAACGCCCACCGTGGCCGTGGGCGACACCGTCGGCGTGGGACAGGTCATCGGCGCGGTGGGCGACACCGCCCTTGCGGAAATCGGTGAACCGGCGCACCTTCACTTTGCCATGACGTGCGACGGCGAGAGCGTTGACCCCGGCGAATATATGCCATAAAACATGGGCATTTTCCTGAAAAAAAACAGAACCATATACCCGTATCCGCGGCGGCTGCCTGTGCAGCCGCCGCGGCGCTTGCGTTGCCCGTTCGACACGGTTCGGGCGGGACTTAGAAAAGTTGCACAGTTGGAAAATACGTTTTTGGTATAATGTACAAAAAAAACAACATCAAAAATTTTTGTTGATTTTGCAGGTGTGCGGCATTATAATAGAGTCGTTTCTCAGAAACCCAATGGGTTTCTGTGAAACGCGGAAGCCATTGGAGCACGGCGCGGCGCGGGGGAATTTTTGAGGGAACGCAGAAGAAAGGCGGCGTTTCCGTACCCATGCGGCTGACTGTGGTTCAACGGCTGATTTTATGAAATTAGAATGAAAAATCGAGGAGAAGAAAATGAAAAAACAACTGAAAAAAATGCTTGCACTTGGACTTTCGGCTCTGCTGGTGCTTGCGGTTTCCGGCTGTGGCAGCAGCTCCGGCAGCGAGAGCAGCGACAGCGGCAGCAGTAGCAGCAGCGACGAGGTCTATCGTCTCAGCGTTTCCATCCATGACTCCGCACAGGTGCCCAAGACGCAGTATGTCCAGAAATGGGCTGACGCTGTGACGGAGGCTTCCGGTGGCCGTCTGGAGGTTACGGTCTATTCCGGCGGTACGCTGGCCGCCAGCACAGAGGTGCTGGACGCCGTAAAGAGCGGCACCTGCTCCATCGGCGTGGTGTTCTCCGGCTTCTTTACCGGTCAGTTCCCCCTCTCCGATGTAATCACCATGCCGCTGGCCGGACTGGATAACGCAGTACAGGCGACCAACGTGCTCTGGGATCTGTGGGAGTCCACGCCCGAAATGCAGGCGGAATATGAGGACTATAAGGTCATCATGCTCTATGCCGGCCCGAACAACATCATCTGCACCAACACCCTGGTTTCCACCGCCGACGATATGCGCGGCCTGAAGCTGCGCGCCGCCGCAGGCACCGCGACGGATATGTGCAGCGGCTGGAACGCCACTCCGATCAATATGTCCTCCTCCGAGCTGTATCAGTCCATGGAAAAGGGTGTTATCGACGGCTACATCATCGACTTCACCGGCGTCAACTCCTGGAGTCTGTATGAAGTGACGAATTACTACACGGCGCTGCCGTTCTATACGCAGTCCTGGTCCGTCCTGATGAACAAGGACGTCTATGAGTCCCTGCCGGAGGATCTGCAGGCGATCATCGACGAATATTCCACGCGCGAGTGGTCCACCGGCTTTGGCGAGGTGAACGAGGAAGAAGCGAACGAGGCATGGGAGACGGCGGAGAATGAATACGGCTCCACCATCATCGTGCCGGAGGGCGACGATCTGGCGACCTTCCAGCCCGCTGCGGACGCTTATGTGCAAAACTGGATCTCCTCCATCACCACCGATACCTTCGACGGTCAGGCGTTCTATGATGAGGCGCTTGCACTGGGCGAGCAGTACGCGCAGTAATGCGTTCTGCGGAACGCAAATTTACAGACAGAAACGGAGGTAACTGCCAATGTCCCTGAACATGGTCGCCCTGATCGGCATCGTTGTCCTTTTGGTCCTGATGTTTCTGGGCATGAATATCGGTATATCCATGCTGCTGGTCGGCTTTTTCGGATATGCGTATGTGGTCAACTTCAACGCGGCCATCGGTGTGCTTGCCACAGTGCCGACCACACAGGCCAGTACATATTCGCTGACCGTCATTCCGCTCTTTGTCCTGATGGGCAACTTTGCGTTTGCGTCAGGCATGAGCAGCGGGCTTTATGACGCGGGACACAAAATACTGTCCCGCCTGCCCGGCGGTCTGGCCTGCGCTTCTGTCGGCATCAGCACGGTGTTCGGCGCAGTCTGCGGGTCCACGCAGGCGACCTGCGCAACAGTCGGCACCATCGCCATTCCGGAAATGCGCAAATACGGCTATGACGACAAGCTCTCCTGCGGCTCGGTTTCCGTAGGCGGCACGCTGGGCATCATGATCCCGCCCAGCTCGCCCATGATCGTCTATTGCCTGCTGGCGACGGAATCCGTCGGATGTATGTTTGCCGCCGGTATCCTGCCCGGCATCATCGAGGCGGTCCTGTGCATGGCGCTCATCGTTGTCATGGTCAAGGTCAGACCCGCGCTGGTCGCGGGCAACGAGCATTATACCCTGCGGGAAATGCTGCGTTCGCTGAAGGGTCTGATCCCGATCGCCATCCTGTTCCTCTGCGTGTTTGTCGGAATGTTCACCGGCGTGTTCACCGTCAACGAGTCCGCCGCCATCGGCGCGTTCGTGGCGTTCCTGATGATGATCATTCTGCGGAAGTTCACATGGAAAGCCTTCTTTGCCGCGATGAAGGACACGGTAAAGACCACGTCCATGACCTACCTCATCCTCATCGGCGCGGTGGTATTCGGAAACTTCCTGACCATCACCAATATGCCGATGAACCTGGCGAACATGATCGCAAGCATGAATGTGTCCCGTTATGTGATCCTGCTGTTCATCGTGCTGATTTATGCGGCGATGGGCTGCCTGATGGATGCGCTGCCGATGATGATGCTGACCGTCCCCATCTTCCTGCCCATCATCACGGAGCTGGGCTTTGACCCGATCTGGTTCGGCGTACTCATCATCATGGTCATGCAGATGGCGCTCATCACGCCGCCGGTCGGCTCGGCCTGCTATGTCATTTCCGGCATTGCAAAGGACGTGCCGCTGACCCGCATCTTCTCCGGCGCTGTGCCGTTTGTTCTGGCGCTGGTCGCGGCAATCATCGTCATCACCATCTTCCCGGACATCGCGCTGGTCATTCCGCGCGCGTTTTACGGTTACAGCGGCTGAGAAAGGAGCGAGGAACCATGTTGAAAATTGGCAATGTTATCCACAAAATTGCCTCCGTCGTATCCATCATCAGCTTTGTCGGCTTTTTTGGCATCATGCTTTTGACCGTATGCGATGTAATCATCCGTTATGTCAGCGGCGTATCCATTCTCGGCGTTTACGAGATCGTGGAGCGCGTGATGGTCTGCGCGGTGTTTGCTTCCTTTGCTTATACGCAGACGGAGCATGGCCACGTCAGCATCACGATGCTGGTGATGAAATTCCCGCCAAAGGTCACGTCCATTATCTATTGCATCCATTCTCTGCTTTCCACGGCCATTTCCGTTCTGGTGATTTATGCCGCGTACCGGCAGGGCAACGTGGCCATGAGCTCCAACTACACCACTGGCGTGCTTTACATCCCGCTGTGGCCGTTCTACTGGGTGGAGATCGTCAGTATGGCGATATTGGCAATCACGCTCTTTTATGAGGCGATCGAACACTTCGTCGCGCTGTTCAGCCCGACGATTGCAGAGGCCACCAGAAAGAGCATCGGTGGAGAAACCGGACTGTAATCGCGGTTCGTCTCCGACTGCAAATACCCCCGTTTTTATCGGGGCCTGCTGACGGCAGGCCCCCTCCGAAAAAAAGCAGGGTTCGGTACATCGCCGAACCCTGCTTTTTTTCGCTTTTGGTTCTGTCCGCCAGGGCGGCAGCGTTTATTTATAAAACAGCGCCGCATAAATCGGCGGGGAGTGACCCACTTTCCCGACGCGGGGAATACCCGCAGGGCACTTATACCCGCAGGGCACTTATACCCGCA
Source organism: Oscillospiraceae bacterium (assembly GCA_020860205.1). Taxonomy (GTDB): domain Bacteria; phylum Bacillota; class Clostridia; order Oscillospirales; family Oscillospiraceae; genus RGIG7114. The sequence continues at coordinate 23,232 of JAJBUU010000043.1, forward strand.
GGGCACTTAGGAAACAAAGGCACAACAGGAGAGGGGGGGGTACGGCGGCGCAGGGAACGCACCGCCGTAAGGAGTTCCCTTCAGGCGCGTCTTTGCTTACTTTCGCCGCGCAGCGAAAGTAAGTCGTCGCCGCAGCGACGAAACTCACTCGCTCCTGCACAGTGCGGTCAACCGGAACGGATAAAAATTCATCTGCATTTCCAGAAGCGGGCGAAGTAAAATAAATGCCGCTGCCCTGTTCAGCCCGCAAAAAATGCTTGACAAATCGGTGGAGGTTGGGATATACTGTCGATTACATTAAATGCAGAGATCCGGGTAAGTAAGCGCGGGACCCGCTTTCAGAGAGCCGCCGGGAGGTGCAAGACGGCAGTGGAGCGTGCTGAAACTGGCCGGGGAGCAGTCCGCTGAACACCGCCCTGCGGTCAGTAGGTGGGAACGGGGTCCCACCGTTAGCGGGGAGGCGTGTTGTTGGACGCGCACAGAGTGGCCGCAGCTTTTGCGGCAAAAAGAGTGGTACCGCGGAGTTGATTTCATGCTTCGTCTCTTTGAATTTTCCAAGGGACGAGGCTTTTTTCGTCCCAAAAATCCCAAGGCAGCACCGCATGATCACAGGCTGCGGCGTCTTGCGGAAAATTCCCGCCAGAACTGCGTTACAACAAACATGGGCAGCGCCGCGCAGCTACGTCTGCATCGCCCAACATAAAATTTCCCGCCATCCGCTCTTGCCGGGTTTTGCGGTGAAATCCCCGAAATTCCCCGTTTTCACGCTCTGTTCTGCTGAAAATTTTCTACGCAATCCGCTTTTGCCGCGTGATGTGCCGCCGCCCCAACTTTTTTAAACATGGAGGAAAGCGGAACATGGGAAGAACCATCAAAATTTTTGACACCACGCTGCGCGACGGAGAGCAGTCTCCCGGATGCAGCATGAATCTGAACGAAAAGCTCGAAGTTGCCAAAGAGCTGGAAGCGCTGCACGTTGACATCATAGAGGCCGGCTTTGCCATCTCCTCGCCGGGCGACGCTGCAGCCATTTCCGCAATCGCGGAAACCGTCAGGGGCTGCTCGGTCTGCTCGCTGTCCCGCTGCAACGAGGCGGACATCGACGCGGCATGGGAAGCCATACGCCATGCCGCTGCGCCGCGCATCCATACCTTCATCGCCACCTCGCCCGTCCATATGGAATACAAGCTGAAGATGACGGAGGCACAGGTGCTGGAATCCGTCGCGCACCATGTGGCTTATGCGAAAAAATACTGCCCGGATGTGGAGTTTTCCGCAGAGGACGCGACGCGCTCGGACATGAACTTTCTCTGCCGTGTGTTTGAAGCTGCCATCCGCGCCGGTGCGACCACGCTGAACATTCCGGACACCGTCGGCTATACCACGCCGGATGAATACGCTGCGCTCATCCGCTATCTGCGGGAACACACGCCGGGCATCGAGAATGTGACACTCTCCTGCCATATGCACAACGATCTCGGCATGGCCGTTGCGAACTCCCTTGCGGGCGTGATGGCCGGGGTAGACCAAATCGAATGCACCATCAACGGCATCGGAGAGCGCGCGGGCAACGCCTCTCTGGAGGAGTGCGCCATGGCGCTGAACACCCGCCGCGATTTCTACGGCATGGACTGCAACATTGACACAAAGCAGATTTACCACGCCAGCCGCATGATTCAGACTATCACCGGCGTAGCCGTCGCGCCGACCAAGCCGATCATCGGCGCAAACGCCTTTGCGCATGAGGCCGGTATCCACCAGCATGGCGTGCTTGCAAACAAGCAGACCTATGAAATCATGACGCCGGAATCCGTCGGCATTCCGAAAAATGCTATCGTTCTCGGCAAGCACTCTGGCCGCCATGCCTTTGAGGAGCGCCTGATCGAGCTGGGCTATTCACTCGACAGCGAGGCGCTGAACAAGGCGTTTGAAAAATTCAAAATCCTGGCCGACAAGAAAAAAGTCGTCAAGGACCGCGATCTGGAGGCGCTTGTCGGCGCGGTTCCCGTGACAGGAACAGAAAAATTTGCGCTGGAGAATTTTGTCATCAACACCGGCAACACCATCACCACCACCGCGGTCATCCGCGTGAAAAAGGGCGAGGAGAGCGCGGAGCGCGTCGCCGCCTACAACGGCCCGATCGAAGCGGCGTTCCACGCCATCAACAAAATTGTCGGACGGGAGATCACGCTGAAGGATTATTCCCTCAAGGCCATGACAGACGGCGAGGACGCGCAGGCCGAGGCCATTGTGAAAATCTGCTTCGACGGCGACGAGGACGAAATGGTCACAGGACGCGGCGTTTCCACCGACGTGATAGAAGCGTCCATCAAGGCCTATATCAACGGCATCAATAAATATTTCAATAACTGAAACCAAAACGCACACGGCGCCACCGCACAAATCGACAAAAGGGGCTGGCGGAAAATAACCGCCGGACGCCGCAGGCGCATTTGTGCGGTGATGCCGCAGAACAAATAAAGGAGGGTTTGCGTAAATGGCAATGACAATGACGCAGAAAATTCTGGCTCGTCACGCAGGGCTGGAGGAGGTCAGCGCCGGACAGCTCATCGAGGCGGATGTGGACTTTACGCTGGCGAATGACATCACCGGGCCGGTCGCCATCCGTGAAATGGAAAAGGCGGGCTTTGACGGCGTGTTTGACCGCACAAAAATCGCGCTGGTGATGGATCACTTTGCCCCGAATAAGGACATCAACTCCGCGCAGCAGGCGCTGGAGTGCCGCGCGTTTGCCCGCAGGCACGACATCGTGAACTTTTACGATGTGGGCGAAATGGGCGTGGAACACGCGCTGCTTCCTGAAAAGGGACTGGTCGGCCCCGGCGAGCTGGTGATCGGCGCGGATTCCCACACCTGCACCTATGGCGCGCTGGGCGCGTTTTCCACCGGCGTCGGCTCCACCGACCTTGCCGCAGGCATGGCCACCGGCAAGGCATGGTTCAAGGTGCCGCCCGCAATCCAATTCGTGCTGAAGGGCAAAAAATCCCGCTGGGTCGCCGGGAAAGACGTGATTTTGCACATCATCGGGCAAATCGGCGTGGACGGCGCGCTATATCAGTCGATGGAATTTACCGGCGAAGGTGTGGCCGACCTTTCGATGGACGACCGCTTCTGCATCTGCAATATGGCGATTGAAGCCGGCGCGAAAAACGGCATATTCCCGGTGGACGACCTGACGCGCGATTACATCCGTGGCCGCGTGAACCGTGAGACTGTGGAGGTCAGCGCCGACCCGGACGCGGAGTATGTGCGCCAAATTGAGATGGATCTCTCTGCGCTGCGCCCAACCGTGGCCTGCCCGCATCTGCCGGAGAATACCAAAACCGTGGACGAGCTGGGGCACATCGAAATCCAGCAGGCGGTCATCGGCTCCTGCACCAACGGACGCATTGAGGATATGCGCGTGGCGGCGGAGCTTTTGAAGGGACGTCATGTCGCGCGCGACGTGCGAACCATCGTCATCCCCGCGACGCAGGCGGTCTATCTGCAATGTATCGAGGAGGGGCTGGCAAAGATATTCATCGAAGCCGGCGCGATTCTTTCCACGCCGACCTGCGGTCCCTGTCTGGGCGGACATATGGGCGTTCTGGCCAGGGGGGAGCGCGCCATTTCCACCACGAACCGCAACTTTGTCGGCCGCATGGGACACACCAGCAGCGAGGTCTATCTGGCCAGCCCCGCCGTTGCAGCGGCGTCTGCCGTCGCGGGCTACATCTGCGCGCCGGACGACATCTGAGAGAAACAGGAGGATTGCTCGATATGCTTGCAAAAGGCACAGTATTCAAATATGGCGACAACGTGGATACCGATGTGATTATCCCGGCGCGCTATCTGAACATCGCAGACCCCAAAGAGCTTGCGTCGCACGCGATGGAGGACATCGACGCGACCTTTGTCCAGCGCGTGCGCCCCGGCGACATCGTGGTTGCATCGCGCAACTTTGGCTGCGGCTCGTCCCGCGAACACGCGCCGCTGGTGCTGCGGGAGAGCGGCGTGGCCTGCGTCATCGCCGCTTCCTTCGCACGCATTTTTTACCGCAACGCCATCAACATCGGCCTTGCCATTCTGGAATGCCCGGAGGCGGCGGAGGCGATACAGGCCGGGGATACGGTTTCCATCGACTTTGATACCGGCGTGATCACGGACGAAACACGCGGCGAAACCTATCAGGCCGCAGCGTTCCCGCCGTTCATTCAGGAGATCATCACAAACGGCGGGCTGCTCCCCGCACTGAAAAAACGGGAGGCGTGAGAAATATGCAGTATACAATCGCGGTTGTCAAGGGGGACGGCATCGGCCCGGAAATCGTTTCCGAGGCAATGCTGGTTCTGGAACGCATCGGAGAAAAATTCGGCCACAGCTTCACATGGCAGGAAGTGCTGGCGGGCGGCTGCTCCATCGACGCATACGGTGTGCCGCTGACGCAGGAAACCATAGATGTTTGCAAGGCGGCGGACAGCGTGCTGCTGGGCGCAGTCGGCGGGCCAAAGTGGGACGAGGTCCCCTCGGATCACCGTCCGGAGCGGGCGCTGCTCGGTCTGCGCGCGGAGCTGGGTCTGTTCGCAAACCTGCGTCCGGCGATGATGTACAGTCAGCTTGCCGCCGCCTGCCCCATCAAGCCGGAAATCATTGGAGACGGCTTTGACCTTGTCATTTGCCGCGAACTGACCGGCGATGTGTACTTTGGCAAACATTATCGCAGCCAGAGTACGCGCGGCTGGGGCGAAATGGGCTGTGACGATATGAATTACTCCGTCTATGAGGTGGAGCGCATCGCGCGCCGTGCCTTTGAAATGGCGCGTGTGCGCCGCGGCAAGGTGACGAGCGTGGACAAGGCAAACGTGCTGGAAACCTCCCGCGTCTGGCGTGAAACGGTCACGCGCATCGGCACAGAGTACCCGGACGTGGCATTGGATCATATGTATGTGGACAACGCCGCCATGCAGCTTGTGCGCAATCCGGGACAATTTGATGTGATCGTCACGGGCAATCTTTTTGGCGATATTCTCTCCGACGAAGCCTCGATGATCACTGGTTCCATCGGAATGCTGCCTTCCGCATCCTTAAACGAGAGCGGCAGAGGGATGTATGAGCCGATTCACGGTTCCGCGCCGGATATTGCGGGGCGCGGCATCGCCAACCCCATCGCCACGGTTCTCTCCTGCGCGATGATGCTGCGCTATAGCTTTGGCCTGACTGCGGAAGCGGACGCGATCGAAGCCGCCGTCGCCGCCACGCTCGCCGCCGGGTTCCGTACAGGCGATATTGCCGCGCCCGGCGAGGCTACCGTTGGCACACACGCTATGGGTGAAGAAATCCGCGCCCGCATCTAAAGCGGCGGCATTTCCTTTTCTTTCTGCGTTTTGGGAAACATATTTCCCGGTGCGGGGCAACAGCAGTTACTTTACTTTGTGTGCTTCTGAAAATACAGGTAAATTTTACCCGTTCCGGTTGACCGCAATGTGTGAGAATGGGTCGGTTTCGTCGCTGCGGCGCCGGGGCGGGTTTCGCTCCCGCAGGAGCGAAACCTCCTGTGTCTTTGCTTACTGAGTGCCCTGTGGGTATAAGTGCCCTGTGGGTATCCCCGCGCCGGGAAAGTTGGTCCCACCCGCCGATTTATGCGGCGCCGCCTTAAAAATAAATGCTGCCGCCCTGCTTTTTGTGCGCTGTCGCTTGACGCGCAGCGGACCATGCGGTATAATGAAATACCGGTGAAACAACACGACTCTGCGCTTTGTGCGCTGTGTACCAAACGCAGGAAAAGAAAAGGGGACAAAACAGCATGAAAAAGCAACAAATCGCGGCGCTGGCTGTGGGACTATGCGCCGCAGGCGCGCTGCTCACAGGCTGCCAGCAGACAGGGGAAACAGTGCAACCGGAAACCACGGTGGAAATTGCAAGCGTGGAAACCGCCAGCCATACGGAACACGAGTGGATAGAGGCCACTTGCACCGAACCAAAAACCTGCGCCGTCTGCGGCGAAACGGAGGGCGACGTGCTTCCGGCGGACTTTGACACCTGCGGTCTGCGCTGCGACGCGGTCGCAGGGGAAGCTCTGACATACAAAACCACCGGAGAAGGACTGTCCGGGGAAGTCATCGGAACCGTCACGTTCTACCAGCCGGAGGTCCTGGACAGCTGCCCGTATTTTGAAACGCCGGAGGGCTATGTCAGCGCCAAAATGACGATTTCCCTGACATTCAACGCCAGCGATGTAACTGCTTACGGCATTGCCGGAGCATGGTACATGGAGGACTTTTACTCGGTCACAGGTCGGATCGATTCCGTTGAAAAGGACGGCGCGGGCGTGGAAACCTTTACGCTCAACTGGAACGGAGAGGATTACACCCAGTGCCATTATTATGAAGCGGGAACCAGTGCGTCACAGGAAGCAGGCAGCTTTTATGTCACGATTGAAAGCTATTATTGCATCCCGGAAGGATATGACGGTGCGGTTTTTGCCGTTTACAATGCAAACAGCGGCTGGGTGGACGGCAGTTATGTCTTTGATCTGGACAACACAGACTCCGTATTCTATCGCCTCCCCGCGCTGACAGCGCCGGAAATCGTTGTGTGCAGTTGATAGAACTGTGCGATCGGCTCAAATCAACAGATACGAAAATGCAGGGCGCGGTCTTTCAGTAAAAAGACCTCGCCCTGCATTTTATTTGGCTGCGCCTTATTTTTTCCCAAAGATGGATTTCATCCGACGGTTGTGATCCAGTATCCGCTTGCGCAGACGCAGGGACTGCGGCGTGACCTCCAGCAGCTCGTCATCCGCAAGAAATTCCAGACACTGCTCCAGCGAAAGCTGACGCGGCGGGATCAAGTGCAGCGCGTCGTCGCTTCCGGCGGCGCGGGTGTTGGTGAGCTGTTTCTTTTTGCAGACATTCAGCGTGATGTCCTCCTGCTTGGGACACTCCCCGATAATCATGCCGCCATAGACCGGAACGCCCGGTCCGATGAACAGCGCGCCGCGCTCCTGTGCGGAGAACAGTCCATACGTCACGCTCTCGCCCGTTTCAAACGCCACCAGCGAACCGGTTGCGCGCCGTGCGATCTCGCCCTTGTAAGGGGCGTATTTCTCAAACACGGAGGCCATGATGCCCTCGCCCTTCGTCGCGGTCAAAAACTCGTTGCGGTAGCCGAACAATCCGCGGCTTGGCACCAAAAATTCTGCCTTCATCCGCGCGCCGACGGGGTTCATTTCCAGCAGCTCGCCCCGCCGCTGGCCCAGCTTTTCGATGACCGCGCCGATGTATTCCTGCGGTACGTCCACCACCACGCGCTCTACCGGCTCGCAGCGCTTGCCGTCGATGGTCTGATAAAGCACGCGCGGGGGGCTGACCTGAAATTCGTAGCCCTCGCGCCGCATCGTTTCGATGAGGATGGAAAGGCTCATCTCGCCGCGCCCTGCAACATTGAAGGAGTCCGTGCTGCCCTCCATATCCGTAACGCGCAGGGATACGTCCTTCAGTGTTTCGCGCTGCAAGCGCTCCCGGATTTGGCGGGACGTGACAAATTTTCCCTCGCGTCCGGCAAAGGGGCTGTCATTGACGGAAAACGTCATTTCCAGTGTCGGTGCAGAGATTTTGACAAACGGCAGCGGTTCCGCCGCGCCGCGCGCGCAAATCGTGTCGCCGATCGTGATGTCGCCAATGCCGCTCATGGCGATAATGCTGCCCGCAGCGGCTTCTGTCACCGGGATACGGGAAAGTCCGTCAAACTCATAGAGCGAAACGGCCTTTGCTTTGAGCGGGGTGGCATCCGGCGCGTGATAGTTGCAGACCTCGATCTCCTGATTCTGGCACACCGTGCCGCGCTCGATGCGGCCTATTGCAATGCGACCAACATACTCATTGTAGTCGATGGAGGACACCAGCATCTGGAACGGCGCGTCCGTATTCTGCTCCGGCGCGGGGATATATTCCAGAATCGTGTCGAACAGCGGTTCCAGATTGGTTCCCGGCACGTCCGGCGAATAGGACGCGGTACCCTGCCGTCCGGAACAGAACAGCATGGGCGAATCAAGCTGGTCGTCCGTCGCATCCAAATCCATCAAAAGCTCCAGCACCTCGTCGATCACCGCGTGAATGCGCTGGTCGGGACGGTCTATCTTGTTGACCACCACGATGACGCGATGCCCCAGCTCCAACGCGCGTGAGAGGACAAAGCGCGTCTGCGGCATTGGTCCCTCCGCTGCGTCAACCAGCAGGATAACGCCGTTGACCATCTTCAGGATGCGCTCCACTTCGCCGCCGAAATCCGCGTGACCCGGCGTATCCACAATATTGATTTTGACGCCCTTATAGGTCACGGCGGTATTTTTTGCCATGATGGTAATGCCGCGCTCGCGTTCCAAATCCCCGGAGTCCATCACGCGCTCCGTGATCTCCTGATTCTCCCGGTAAACGCCGGACTGCTTCAGCATCTCGTCCACCAGCGTGGTCTTGCCGTGATCGACATGGGCGATGATGGCAACATTTCTCAGGTTTTCCAAATGTTCCAACCCTTTCCTTTGTATTTCACACTATCGCTGCCCGTGAAAAAAACCAGCGTCCTTCACAGAGCGGCGCATCATACGCACGCAATGCGCGATGAAATCAGTATCACAAAAGATGATTTTACCATTTCGCCTTGCGCTTTGCAAGTGTTTTTTCAATCTGACGCAGAGCGACAGCGTTTATTTTTCAGGGCAGCGCCGCATAAATCGGCTGGAGCGAACCCCTGCCCGCTCCTGCGGGAACGAAACCAGCTGCGCTCTGAATCAATGCTGCTGCCCTGCGAGCCGATACCGCGTAATTTTCAACGCATCGCATGAACGGTTCCTGCGCACGGCGCGCGCCTGCCGCGCATCTCAAAATTCCACAGTGACAAAGTCCTGCGCGGGCAACTCCAGTGCGGGGATGACGGAAAGGGTGGCCGCGTCCGCTTTGCATAGGCCGAGGAAATCCGCCGCCGTCGGGGAAACCGTCGTCTCCAGTCCGCGGTTCACCACGGTCAGCACGGCCTTGCCATTGGCATAACGCAGCACGGCGATTACATCCCGTCCATAAGCGGCAAACGCAGTGTCTCCGCGCCGGAGGATCTCGCTGCGATTGCGTGCCTTCGCCAGCGCGCTGTAAAAGTCGCGCAGGGACACATCCTCCGCAGCGCGGGTATAGGGCGCACGGCAAAACGGGTCGCGGAAGCCCTGCATTCCCTCCTCGTCGCCGTAATAGATGCAGGGTATCCCCGGCAGGGAGAATTGCAGCGCGGCGCAGAGGCGCTGCAGCGCGCGTCCCCGCGCGTCCTGCTCCTCGCTGAGCGTGAACGCGGCCTGCTGCGCGCGCGACAGACCGCCGCCTTCGTCGCCCGTGCCAAGCACAGTGCGCAGCCGTGCGGTGTCGTGCGTACCGAGATGGTTCATCATGACATGGTACATCGGCGGAGCATAGTTTAGCTTCTGCCCCAACAGAAAATCGCGCAGCGCCGCCGCATCCGTCCAGCCCAGCGCGAAGGAGAGCAGCGCCGTGCGCAGCGGATAATTCATCACGCTGTCCAGACCGCCGCCCAGCGCATAGCGCCGCGCCTCCCCGTAGCTGACCTTGTTTGTCGCGTCCTCCCAGACCTCACCGATGAGCAGCGCGTCCGGTTCCGTTTCCTTGACGCTGCGGCGCATCAGTGAGATCACATCGTCCGGCAGCTCGTCGGCCACGTCCAGCCGCCAGCCGCCGGCGCCCTGCCGCAGCCATTTTTTCATCACCGCGTTTTTGCCCGTTACCACAAATTCCTGCCAGTCCGGGTTCTGCTCGTCCACCTCCGGCAGCGAGGGGAATCCCCACCAGCAGCGGTAATCATCCGGGAACTCGTTGAAGCGATACCATGTGTAATATGGGCTTTCCGCGCCCTGATACGCGCCGGGCGTCTTGTAGCGTCCATAACGGTTGAAATAAACGCTGTCGTCCCCCGTGTGGGAGAATACGCCGTCCAGCACGATGCGGATGCCGCAAGCCTTTGCATCGGCACAGAGCGCCTGAAACTCCGCCTGTGTTCCGAGCATCGGGTCAATGCGCAGATAATCCGCAGTGTTGTAGCGATGGTTGGAATCCGCCTCAAAGATCGGATTGAGGTAGATGCAGCCCACGCCGAGCGCCTGCAGCGCCGGAAGGCGCGCGCGGATGCCCTCCAGCGTGCCGCCATAAAAATCGTCCGGGTAATAGTCCGGGCGCGTAGTGGGCGTGAACTTCACCGGTTCGTCCCAGAATTTGTGGCACTCCACGCCGCGCCCCTTTCCGCGATGGTGGCGCACGCCCTTTTCAAACGCCGTGCCTCCGGGAGCATAGCGGTCAGGGAATATCTGGTAAATCACCGTTCCCTGCGCCCAGTCCGGCGTGGCAAACGCAGGGTCATAGACGGTAAGCTGCCACGGATGCATCTCTCCGCTGCCAACGCCGTTTTTGCCAAAGTAGACGTCGCCGGGGAGACGGAACGAATAATAGACCAGTCCCGGCTCCGCCGGGGCGGTGTAATCCACGGAAAAGAACCCGTCCCCGTCCGGCTGCATGGGAAACGCTTCGCCGCCTGCCAGCAGCGCGGCGCTGTCCGCAATGTCCCCGGCTTGCAGACGCAGCGTGACCGTCTCCCCGCATTTGACCGCGCCGAAGGGGCTGCGGTAGCGCTCGTCATGCGGGATGTGGCAGAGCGCGCTCTGCCGTGCATCCAACACGGTGAGATAGAGCTTGCCATAATCCACCGCACAGGCGGCAAGCGATACGTCGCGCGTCATGGCGGCATAAATCAGCTTCTGCATCGCCTCCGCGTTCCGATAGGTCGCCAGCGCGTAAGCCACCGTACCAAGCAGCGCGCCACGATCATAGTCGCGGAAGGAGAAACCGGTGCCTTCTCCGGTGTAGCGGTTATAGGGGGTCACGGTATCCCGCAGACCGCCGACCTCGTGAACGATGGGCAGTGCGCCATAGCGCATGGCGATGAGCTGGCTGAGCCCACACGGCTCAAAGGCGGAGGGCATCAGCAAAAAGTCCGCGCCGGCGTAAATGCGCCTTGCCAAAGCCTCGCTATAACCGATATAGGCGCACAGCCGCCCTTGATAGCGCCGCTCAAAGCCGCGCATGGCATTTTCGTATTCCGGGTTCCCGCTGCCAAGCAGCACAAAGCACACATCCTGCCGCATCAGCTCATCCAGCGCGGGCAGCAGAAGGTCAAAGCCTTTCTGCGCCGTCATGCGGCTGACCATTGCAACCAGCGGCGTATCCACGGAGCAGTCCAGACCCAGCTCCACCAGCAGCGCCGCCTTGTTTTGCGCGCGCGCAGCGGTGTCCGCCGCCTGATAGTGATACGGCACAGCCGGGTCCGCCGCAGGGTCAAACTGCGCCGTATCCAGCCCGTTGAGGATGCCGCTCACATCGCTGCCGCGCCGCAGCAGCACCTCATGCAATCCCGCACCGAAGGCCGGCGTGCGGATTTCATCGGCATAGCTGGGGCTGACCGTGTTCACGCGATCCGCAAAGAGAATGCCGCCCTTGAGCAGATTGGCGCAGCCGCAGTGTCCCAGCCCGCCGTCGCCAAACCAGCGGGACTCCACGCCCAGCAGGTCCGCGGCGCTTTCAAACGAAAGCTGTCCCTGATAGGCCAGATTATGTATGGTCAAAATGGTTTTCAGCGCGCCCTGCGGCCTTCCGGCGTACTGCGTCTTGATCAGAAACGGCAGCGCGGCGGTGTGCCAGTCGTTGCAGTGCAGCACCTCCGGGGCAAAGTCCAGCAGCGGGATCGCCTCCAGCACCGCGCGCTGGAAAAAGGCGTACTGCTCCACCTCCGCCTCTCCGCCGCGGTAAATCGCGCCACCAAAATAAAATTCGCTGTCGATGAGGTAGATGGTCAGCCCGTCCAGCTCCAGCCGCTCCAGACCGGCATACTGGTGCCGCCAGCCGAGATTGACATAGAAATGCGCAATATGCTCCACCTGCGCGGCATAAGTCTCCTTGATGCAGCGGTGATAGGGGGTGATGACGCGCACACGGAAGCCCTCCGCAGCCAGCGCGCGCGGCAGCGCGCCCGCCATGTCCGCAAGGCCGCCGGTCTTGCTGAGCGGCGCGCACTCCGCCGCCACAAACAGCACATCCGGCAGATGGTCACGTCCTTTCAGAAACAGGAGCCGCTGCAGTTCCGGATTCAGCTTCATGATGTTCCTCCTTTGGATCAAATCGGTAATAAGTACAGGAGAGCGGCGGCAGCGCCAGGAGCGCAGAATGGCTCTGTCCGCGGAACGGAACAGGCTCCGCCGCGATGGGGCCGGGGTCTGGCGCGTCCGCGCCGCCAAAACGCGCTTCATCGCTGCAAAGGCTGCGGTGCAGCGTGCCCGCGCCGGGCAGCGCGACCTGTAACTGCCACGCGCAGGGGGTGAAGTTGCAGGCGCAGACAAATTGACGTCCTGCGCGGTCGCGCCGCAGGAATGCGATGGAGCTGCGGTCGGCGTCGTCCACGTTCAGCCAGTCAAACCCGTCCCAGCCGCAGTCCAGCTCCCAAAACGCGGGCGTTTCCGTATAAAAATGATTCAGCGCACGCACCCAGCGCTGCATCTCCGCGTGGCGGGGATAGTCCAGCAGGAACCAGTCCAGCGGCTTTTGGTAGTCCCACTCGATGAACTGACCGAAGTCGCTGCCCATAAAGGTCAGCTTTTTGCCCGGATGGGCGAAGATATAGCCATAAAGCACACGCAGGTTTGCAAATTTCTGGTCATATTCGCCGGGCATTTTGTCCAGCATGGAGCGCTTGCCATGCACCACCTCATCATGGGAAAAAGCAAGGATAAAGCGCTCGGAAAAGGCATAGAGCATGGAGAACGTCAACTTCTGGTGGCTGCCGCGCCGCCAGAGCGGGTCGAGCGACATATAATCCAGCGTATCGTGCATGAAGCCCATGTCCCACTTGAAGGTAAATCCCAGCCCGCCTTCCGACGCGGAGCCGGTCACGCGGGGATACGCGCTGCTTTCCTCCGCGACCATCATCGCGCCGCGGGACGCGGCCAGCGCGTTGATTTCCTGCAAAAGCGAGACCGCGCCAAGATCGATGTCCCCGCCGAAGCGGTTGCGCGTAAAGTCGTCCCCGCGTCCAAAGCCCAGATAAAGCATACTGCTCACCGCGTCCACACGCAGTCCGTCGATGTGGTAACGGTCAAGGAACAGCGCGGCGGAGGACTTCAAAAAGCTGCGCACCACAGGCTTTTCGTAGTCAAAAATCAGCGTCCCCCAGTCCGGGTGCGCGGCCATTTTGGGGTCATCGCGTTCGTAAACCGGCGTACCGTCAAAGCGCGCAAGACCGTGCGCGTCGCGCGGAAAATGCGCCGGCACCCAGTCCAGCAGCACGCCGATCCCGGCGCGGTGGAGCGTATCCACAAAATACATGAAGTCCTGCGGTGTTCCGTAGCGGCTGGTCGGGGCAAAATAACCCGTCACCTGATAGCCCCAAGACGGTTCATACGGGTACTCCGTCACAGGCAGCAGCTCCACATGGGCATAGCCCATGTCCCTGCAATATTCCGCCAGCGCCGCGGCGGTTTCACAATAATTTGGAAACCGCGCCTCCGGCGCGGCGGCGCGCCATGAACCCAGATGCACCTCATAGATGGAGATCGGCTCTGTCGCGTGGTTCCCGCCGCTGTGCCGCGCGCGGAACGCCGCGTCGCCCCAGACGTAGCCGTCAATATCCCAGACGCGGCTGCCGTTCGCAGGCGGCGTTTCCCAGTGGGCGGCGAAGGGGTCGGATTTTTCCACCGTCTGACCGTCCGCGCCGGTGATTGCGTATTTGTAAATCTGCCCGCGCGTGACGCCCGCCGTCTCCACCGTCCATGCGCCGGAGGGCAGGCGGGTCATCGGGATCGGTTCCCACGCGCTGAAATCGCCGGTCAGCGCAACCGCAGCGGCGCGCGGCGCCCAGACAGTAAAGCGCCAGCGCCCGTCTCCCAGCGGGTGGCTGCCAAACGTCCGGTAAGCGTCGCAGCTCTCCCCGGCGGCAAAGCGCAGGACCGCCGCGTTCAGCGTATCCGCACCAGGCGGTTTTTCCGTTCCGTTCATCGGTTTTTCTGCGCGGCGGGGCGTTTCTCCGCGCCCTCCTCTCCGGCGCCATCCGTCCGCACGGCGGCTTCCACGATTCCGGAGGCAAGCCCTGCAAGACCCTGTATTTCGCTGGGGATGATGATTTTTGTCGCGCGCCCGTTCGCTGCGGCGGAGAACGCCTCCAGCGCTTTGATTTTGATCACGGCCTCGCTCGGCGCGGCCTCGTTGATGCGGCGAATACCGTCCGCCGTTGCGGTCTGAATCTTCAAAATGGCCTCCGCCTCGCCTTCAGCCTCCAGAATCTGCGCCTGCTTTTTCGCATCGGCACGCAGGATCGCGGACTCCTTCTCGCCTTCGGCGGTCAGAATGGCGGATTTTTTCTCGCCCTCCGCGCGCAGGATCGCCTCGCGCCGCTCGCGCTCGGCCTTCATCTGCTTTTCCATCGCGTTCTGGATTTCCTTCGGCGGCAGGATGTTTTTCAGCTCCACGCGGTTCACCTTGATGCCCCACGGGTCGGTCGCTTCGTCCAGAATGGCGCGCATTTTGGAGTTGATGATGTCGCGGCTGGTCAGGCACTGATCCAGCTCAAGGTCGCCGATGATGTTGCGCAGCGTGGTAGCGGACAGGTTTTCGATCGCCTGCATCGGGTCCTCGATGCCGTAAGTGTAGAGCTTCGGGTCGGTGATCTGGAAAAAGACCACGGTGTCGATTTGCATCGTCACGTTGTCCTTCGTGATCACCGGCTGCGGGGGAAAGTCCGCGACCTGCTCCTTCAGCGAGGCCACGCGCGCCACACGCTCCACCAGCGGGATTTTGAAATGCAGCCCCACGTTCCATGTGGCGCTGTAAGCGCCAAGCCGCTCGATGACGAATGCCTTCGCCTGCGGGACGATGCGGATGTTTTTGACAAGAATTAAGACGATGAGCACAATGACGATGAGAATTGCGAGACTATCTCCGGGCATAAAAACCCCTCCCTGTTTAATTTTATGCGAAAAAAACGAATTGCTCTCTGCCTCTGCGGCGGCGCGCTTATGCGTCGGTCACGGGTGCGACGATGAGCTTGACGCCCTGTATTTCCCGGACGGCGACGCGCGCGCCCGCCGGGAGCGTCTCCCCCGTGGCGCTGCGGGCAGCCCAGACCTTGCCGTCTACGCAGACCGTTCCGGTCCCGGCCAGATTGTCCACCGGCTCCCGCACCACGCACTGCATCCCGATTACGCGGTCCGCGTTGGTGGGCTGCGCCCTGTCGTTGACATAGCGCTTTGCCAGCGGGCGGGTCAGCAGCAGCGTCAGCAGCGAGATGAGGACAAACCAGAGCGCCTGCAACCAGAGCGGGGCGTGTAGCGCCGCAGTCAGCAGCGCGCAGAGCGCGCCCAGCGCGAACCAGATGGACGTCAGCCCGCTGGTCGCCAGCTCAACGATCAGAAACAGCACTGCCGCCGCAGCCCAAATCAAAATCACATCACGCACCTCCAGCCGTTTTGTTTTTCGCGTCTGATCGTATCGTTCCCTGACGAATCGGTTCTGATACTTCTTTTATGATACTTTATCATACTACGGTCTCCCTTGTCAATGGTACGACGGTCACATTTTTTTGCCTTAGGGCAAAGGCACAGAGCAGGTCGTCGCCGCAGCGACGAAACCCGACCAGTTCCCGCAGGAGCGAACCCGGCCCACTCCTGCACATTGCGGTCTGCCAGAACGGATAAAAATTCACCTGTATTCCCAGAAGCGTGCGAAGTAAAATAAATGCTCTCGCCCTGCTGTTGTGGACGGAATCGGTTGCTATTTTTCAAAAAACCTGATATACTATGATGTAATGTAGCAAGCTACAAAATCCCCGCAGGGGAAAATGAAATGGAGAAAACGATGGGGCGAGTGTTTCAGCGGGCGGAAATCCTGCTGCCGTATGACTGCGATATGACAAAATGGAGCGTGATAGCGTGCGACCAGTTTTCCTCGCAGCCGGAATATTGGGCGGCGCTGGAGCAGCAGTGCGAAGGGGTGCCAAGCACACTGCACCTGATGCTGCCGGAGGCGTATCTGGAGCGCTGCGACCAGCTTACAGAAGCGCAGCGCATCAATACCGAAATGAAGCGCTATCTGGACGAGGGCGTGTTCCGCGTGCTGCCGGAAAGCTATGTCTATGTGGAGCGGACGCTGCAAAACGGCGTACTGCGCCGCGGACTGCTGGGCGTGCTGGATTTGGAGGCCTATGATTTTGCGCCGGATTCCACTTCGCCCGTTCGGGCAACGGAGGGAACGGTGGAGAGCCGTCTGCCGCTGCGGGTGCGGGTGCGCGCCGGCGCCGCGCTGGAAATGCCGCACATCATGGTCTTTATCGACGACCCGGCGGGTGTGGTCATCCCGCCGCTGACGGAACAAAAGACGGCGCTTCTGCCGCTTTATGACTTCGCGCTTTCCGCCGGCGGCGGACACATCGCCGGATGGCAGGTCAGCGGCGCGACGGCGGACGCGGTGGACCGCGCCGTTGACACGCTCTTTGACCCCGCCGTTCTGCGGGAGCGCTGCGGGGACGCCGCGCCCGTTGTGTTTGCAATGGGAGACGGCAACCATTCGCTGGCAACGGCCAAGCGCTGCTGGGAGCAGTTAAAACCGCAGCTTGACGCGGCGGAGCGGGAAACGCACCCGGCGCGGTATAGTCTGGTGGAGCTGGTGAACATCCATGACCCCGCCATCACATTCGAGCCGATCCACCGCTGCATCTTTGAAACCGACCCGACTGAGTTCCTGCGCGCGGGCGCGGCGGCGTTGGCGGCAGCATCAACAGGTGCGGGCGCGGCGCACACTGTCCGTCTGGTGACGGCGGTGGGGGAACAGCGCGTGGAGCTGCGCGGCCTTTCCATCGGCGCGGTGATCGGCGCGGCGGAGCGCTTCTGCCAGGAATATGTTGCGCGCCACGGCGGACGCATCGACTATGTTCACAACGACGACACTGCCCTTTCGCTGGGGCAAAAGCCGGACAGCGCGGCGCTGCTGCTGCCAAAGATGGAAAAGGCGGAACTGTTCCCCTCCATCGTGCGCTCCGGTCCCTTCCCGAAAAAGAGCTTTTCCATCGGCAAGGCCGAGGACAAGCGATATTATTTGGAATGCAGGAGGATTCAATGATGGAAAACAGGGATTCTGTGCGGGTGGAGTATCTGGGACATTCCTGCTTCCGCCTGACATATGCGGGAGCGCGCATCGTGCTCGACCCTTATGCGGACGGCTATGTGCCGGGACTCCCGCCGCTGCGGACGGAAGCGGAATTTGTCTATTGCAGCCACGAACACGACGACCACAACGCCGTGGACAATGTGACGCTGCTGCCTCACGGCGCGCCGCAGTTTTCTGTGGAGGAGCTGACGGTAGATCACGACGAAGCGGGCGGCAGCCTGCGCGGAAAGAGCGTGATCCGCATTTTCACCTTTGGTACACTGCGCGTGGCGCACATGGGCGACCTTGGCCGGTTGCTGACGGCGGAGGAACAGGCGGCGCTGCAGCATCTGGATATGGTGCTGATGCCGGTCGGCGGCTTTTATACCGTGGATGCGGCGACAGCCAGACAGGTGCTCGATATGCTGGATGCGCGCGTGACGGTGCTGATGCACTTCCGTTCGGACGCGAGCGGCTTTGCGGAGATCGCTCATATCGACGACGCGCTGCGCGACATTGGCGCGGCGGAGGAGGTGGACGGCGAATTTACACTGGACGCCGCCACACCGAAGCAGACGATCATCATGCGTCCCCGTCTGGGATGACCGGGCGCAGGAGATAAAGGCAGCGCCGCGGCTTTTCACTGCGCGGCGCCGCCTGAAAAACAGAAAGGAATGATACAAGCAACCGATGGGAATTTATGAGGAGCTGGTCGCCCGCGGGCTGATCGCGCAGGTGACAGACGAGGCGGAGATCCGGGAGCTGGTCAACAGCGGCAAGGCGACGTTTTACATCGGCTTTGACTGCACGGCGGACAGCCTGACCGCCGGGCACTTTATGGCGTTGACGCTGATGCGCCGATTGCAGCAGGCGGGCAATACGCCTGTGGCGCTGATCGGCGGCGGGACCACGATGATCGGCGACCCCTCCGGACGCAGCGATATGCGCAAGATGCTGACGAAGGAGGACATCGACCACAACGCGGAATGTTTCCGCCGCCAGATGGAGCGCTTCATCGACTTTGGCGAGGGACCGGGCAAGGCGATTATGGCCAATAACGCGGACTGGCTGCTGGATTTGAATTATGTGGAGCTGCTCCGGGAAGTCGGTACCTGCTTCTCTGTGAACAATATGCTGCGGGCGGAGTGCTATAAGCAGCGCATGGAAAAGGGGCTGAGCTTCTTTGAGTTCAACTACATGATCATGCAGTCCTATGACTTTTATCATCTTTTCCAGCACTACGGCTGCAATATGCAGTTCGGCGGCGACGACCAGTGGAGCAATATGCTCGGCGGCACGGAGCTGATCCGGCGCAAGCTGGGCAAGGATGCTTACGCAATGACCACCACCCTGCTGACGGACTCCAACGGCAACAAGATGGGCAAGACCGCCGGAAACGCCGTTTGGCTCGACCCGAACAAGACCTCGCCTTATGAGTTCTATCAATACTGGCGCAACGTGGGGGATGCGGACGTGCTGAAATGCCTGCGGATGTTGACGTTCCTGCCGCTGGAGCAGCTGGACGAGATGGCTGGATGGAAGGATGAGAAGTTGAACGAAGCGAAGGAGATACTGGCTTACGAGCTGACCAGCCTTGTCCACGGCGAGGCAGAAGCGAAAAAGGCAGAGGCCGCGGCAAAGGCGCTGTTCGGCGGCGGCGCGGCGGGCGCGGAAATCCCGACCACGGCGCTCTCCGCAGCAGACTTTACAGACGGCGCCGTAGACATTCTGACGCTGCTGGTAAAGTCCGGACTTTGCACCTCCCGCGGCGATGCGCGGCGCAATGTGGAGCAGGGCGGCGTGACCGCCGGAGAGGAAAAGGTGGCAGACACCCTGAAAACCTTCCCGCAGGCCGCATTTGAGGACGGTCTGGTGCTGCGCCGCGGAAAAAAGAACTACCGCAAAATCGTGCTGCGCTGATTTTGCCGCGCGGCGGAAAAAGATAAAATGATTTAAAAGCGCCCTGTTGTCGCCATGTGACGACAACAGGGCGACAATTTTTCCCTGCCGCATTCACTTGTCAAAGATGTATCTCCATTGGGTAATGTTCTCCGGCAGGAGCGACCAGTATTTGCTGACGAAATCAAGCAGCTCCTCCTGACCGATATAAACGACCTAATCAGAGTCCATATCCTTCGTATAATGAGGCGCGTACAGATAGACGCAGTAGCCGTTTTCAATGTATTCCTGATAATCGCTGGCGGTTAATGTCCTGTCGTTCCCACCCTTTACCTGAACCACCGCTTTTCGTGGAGATCCTAAATTTCTGGAGCGAAATTCACATTCGATTTTAATCGTCGTCGATTTATTTGCAATCGAATTTGACAACACATAGTAATCATATTTTATCTGTATGTATGCAATGACCAGCTCCTCTAATTCAAAATCAGGAAGGCACGTCAAAAAATCAGCCTGTTTATAATTTTTATGCACGGTGTAATGATCGCTTCCGGAAAGATTGTTGTATACAAACATGGAATATTCCAGAATCAAATCGTTATGGATCCGCTGCGCGATGCCGCCCCTTGCCCGATTGAAGGATGCTTTGATCTGTCCCGGCACCTCCATGCTGTATTTGTAAGCCTTTACCGGGATCACCGCTCCAATATCCAGTTCCCGCACACATCTGGATTCCGCCGGGCCGGTTGCCCTGCATATCCAATAAAAGCCATCCAGATCCCGCGTCCAAAACAAATCATCCTTTTCCGCTTCACGAAATAAATTGATGGCGGGGTTCAGGCGTTTTACATCGTCCCGGACTCTCTGATAATAGGCTTCAAAACTGTCATAGCTTTTGCCATCCGGATAAATCTTATCATAGCTCCAGCCAATCGCAAGGCACTGATTTTCCGGGTCCTCTGTCAGGCAATAATTGATCAGCCTTGCGCGGTTTTCGCCGCAATCTGTATTCAAATGAACTCGCGTGACAAAATCCTTCATATTTTACCCTTCTCTCACTGTGATTGTGCATAGATTCTCCACGTGCGGAGGTTCCCCGCCGTCACACCAGCAGCGTTACGCCGGGATGGCGGCTCTGGATGAACACATCGCGGTGCTTTCCACCGTCCTCGCCGTCGCGCGTCCATGCGATCGGTTCGTCAAAAAGAATGCGCACCTCGCGGCTTTTCAGAAAGCTGACGTTTGGCCCGGAAAAGTCAGAGGAGAGGATGGATATGACGATGTCGTTCAGGTCAAGGAGGTCGCGCGGCTTTTTCACCAGCAGGATCTCGAATATTCCGTCGGCCAGGTCCACCTTATCGTTGTCCAGCTTCACCAGTCCGGCGACAGAGGTGGAATTTGCCACTGCGCCAAACAAAAACTCATCCTCCAGCACGCCGCCGTCATACTCCACAATGGCGTGGGAAGTGGTCAGCTGTCCCAGATGGCGGAGCGCCTCCAGCATATAGGCCATATGCCCCCAAGTCCGTTTGCGTTCCTGCGGCGTGGCATAGCTGACCTCCGTAAACGCGCCGAAGGCGGCGATATAGGTGAAAAAGCTGTTGCAGCCGAATTGCCCGATGTCATAAGGCATCTCCCTGCCGGAGAGGATATGGTGCGCAGCCTCCGCCGGCTTGAACGGAATGCCCAGCGTCCGCGCCACATCGTTTGCCGTTCCCAGTGGGATATAGCCGATCGGGCGCTGCGATTCCAGCAGCATCATGCCGCTGCATACCTCGCTGAGCGTTCCGTCCCCGCCGATGCAGACCACAAGGTCAAAGTCCGATGCGTGATCCGTCACCAGCGTGGGTGCGTCCCCCTGCTCCTGCGTGAAAAACACGGTGGGCAGCCATCCGCCGTCATAAAACACCTTCAATACGTCGCCCAGGACGCTCCGATAAGCGCCGCGCCCCGCGTTTGGGTTGATCAAAAGCATCATCCGTTTTTGCATGGTTTTCCGTTTCCTTCCTCATGGAAAAATATCGATTTCAGCGCTTCGCCGCACAGCGGCGATATGTGTGTATAATCGAATATTATAGCATATCCCTCCCCTCTGCTTTCAAGTGCTTTTTTCAAAAATTGAAGAAAAGTTTTATCGCCGGGGATCAGGCAGGTCGTCGCCGCAGCAACGAAACCTCCCGCCCCTTTGCCCGCTAAAGAAATAATTGCTGTCGCCCTGTCCGGTTCAAACGGGATAACGGGGGCACGGCGCAGAATTTTGCCCCACAGCGCCGCTCTGCTTTTTGGAGCGCGTCTGCGGGACACGGGTCAAATGGCAGCGGCGCTGCGTAGCATGATAGTATGGCACGCACAGCGGTTTGCGCCGCCGTGTGGTCGGGGGCGGCTTTTTATTTGCAGGGTTTGCAGCAAAAAACGGACGCGGCGGCGGGAACGAGGTGAACGCCTTGCGGCGGCAATACAAAAAACGGAGGAAACGATTTTGATGCAGAAGCTCACAAGCAGGAAGTTTTTAGCGGCGGTCGCGGGATTTGTGACCGGGCTGGTAATGGTGTTTGGTCTGGATGCGGACGTGGTTACCAGCGTCGCGGGCGCGGTGGTGTCCGTTGCATCTGTGATAACCTACATCATCACAGAGGGCAAGGTGGACGTGGCGGCAGTCGCGCAGACCGTGGAATGTGTAGGAGCGACGGTTGAGGAACTGGAACAGGCGGAAATAAAGGAGAACGACAATGCACAGTGTTAAAGGCATCGACACCGCAACGCCGCTGACCGCTGCGACGGCCAGCGCAGTCAAGGCGGCGGGCTATGCGTTCGCAGGGCGCTATCTTGTCCCTGCGTCTGGCACGCTCAAGTGGAAGGCACTCACGGCATTGGAGGCAAAGCTCATCACGGACGCGGGGCTGCGGCTCCTGACCGTCTGGGAGACTTCCGCAGACCGGGTGCTGGACGGCGCAAGTGCAGGCGCGGCCGACGGCGCGCAGGCGTACACCTGCGCAAAAGCAATCAATATGCCGACTGACGGCATCATCTACTTTGCCGTAGACTACGAGGCTACGGACGCACAGATGGACACCATCGCGGCGTATTTGCAGGCGGCGCGGGCGCAGACAGAGGAGTACGAAATCGGCGTTTACGGCTCTTACCGCGTCGTGGAAGCTATGGCCGCCCGTGGCGTGTGCAAGGGCTTCTGGCAATGTCTTGCGTGGTCCTATGGTCAGCGCAGCGACGCACTGACCGTGTATCAGGGCGAATTTAACAGGACCGTCGGCGGCGTATCCGTGGACATTGACGATTGCCCGGACATGGACGCGGCGGGAATTTGGGACTATACGAACAAAAACAGCATCGAGGAGGATGACATTATGACAGGCGAGGAAATCTATAACGCGCTGAACGAATATCTTGTGGACATGGACGCGCCGAACTGGGCGCAGGACGAGTTGCAGGAGGCAATCGACATGGGTATCACGGACGGCACACGCCCGATGCAGCTCATCCCGCGCTATCAGGCGGCGATCATGGCAAAGCGCGCCGCGGAGGCTGCGGCGAAATCCTGACGTAACGCCGCACGCTTCCTTTCCATGGTGTGAACACAAAGCATCCATGACGGCAATTTCGCCCCTCCTCAAAGCAGGGACCCGTTCGTTTCCGATGCACATCGGGAGCGGTCACGTCCGGCGGCGTGGAGGAACCTCTTTTGCCGCGTGTATCCCCTGAACATCGGAACAACGCCCGAAAAGCGCTGAAATTTCAGCGCTTTTCGGGCGTTCGGTCTGCCAGGGAACAGCGGCGCGGGTCGAGGCCAAAGCCGCTGCTTCCGGTATGTAAGGAACAAAAAGGGTACTGTAAACTGCGGCAAAGCCCTTTTGCCTGAAATCCGCCTTACCGCTTCTCTGCGGCAAGGACTCTGACCAGCTTTTCCTGTTCCGCCGCACGGACGGCGGGGCGGTCGTCTATTGTGATGGCATGACGCGGACAGGCGTCTACGCAGCGCGGCGTCCGTCCATGGCGCAGGCGGTGGAGGCAGCCGTCGCACTTCTCCGCCTTGTCCGCCCAAAACACAATACCGTCGAACCGGCAGGCCCGCGCGCAGGCGCGGCAGCCGATGCACGCGGCGTTATCCAACTGCACGGTTCCCGTTTCACGGTCCAGCGAAAAGCAGTTTTTCGGGCATACGTCCATACATTCGTGGCTCCCGCAGTGCAGGCAGCCAACAGAATACCAGCTTAAAACAGGCTTTCCACCGCGCACCCGCTGCTGCTCCCCGATGCGACGCAGCGGCGTTCGGGCAGAGCTGACCGGAAAGGCATCGTGCTCGTCCATACAGGCCGTGACACACGCGCCGCAGCCGACGCAGAGCGACGGATGAAAATTGAAGTTTGCAAAAAGCGCCTGTGGCTCTCTCATTGCGCACGCTCCTTTCCCGCTGCGCGGCTGACCCGGCAGCGGACGCTGCGGTAAGTCGGGAACCCGGAAATCGGGTCTAACTGATCCGGCGCGATGATGCTGTTCACGTCCGCGTCCGGGTAGTCCTGATAGACGGAAACGCTGCCCTCCGCGACGGCATAAGTCAGGTTGGCCTTGAGACAAATCGAATGGTAAGGCGTTTCTATCGTGACGGCGCTCCCCTGCCGCAGATTCAGCCGCCGTGCATCTCTGGGATTGATGTCCGCCATAGATTCCGGACGGAAAATGTCCTTCAGGCCGCTGTTCTGAAACCGCGAATGGAAATGGAACGGCAGCCGTCCGCCCGCAATCAGTAAAAACGGATAGTCCGGTACATCATCTTCGCCCGGTGTGTAGGTCGGCAGCGCGTCATAACCGTGGCGGCGCAGCACCTCTGAGGTCAGCTCAAATTTTCCGGTTGGCGTGCGGTAGCCGTAAGCCGCGTTGTCACCGGGGAAATATGGCTCCTTGCCCGGAATCCGGGTCGCGCGGGACGTGCTTTTCAGTTCAGCGAGCGTCACGCCGACCTTGCGGAGCATGAAACTGGCGCAGGCATCATAACCGGCGGTCAGGACAGGGTCGTCCATATCCAGATACGCGGACAGCTCGCAGAGGATGTCCGCGTCCGATTTGGATTCGTAGAGCGGCTGAATGGCGGGGGAGAGATAGCGAACGGTCATCGGGTTCATGTAAGCGCCGACAAAGGCGCTCTGGAACTGGCTGCGTTCAAACGACGTGCAGGCGGGCAGCACGATGTCCGCATAAGCTGCGGTGCGGTTCATAAAGATGTCCACATCCGCGAAAAAGTCTATCTGCTCCAACGCCTGAAACAGACGGTCGTTTCCGGGGAACATCCGCGCGTTCATCCCAAGTGCAAACACCGCTTTGATGGGATAGGGCGTTCCCTCCAGGATCTGCCGGGAAAGATCCATCGCCTGAAATTCGCCGATCAGCTCCGACCAGACGGGAAAGCGCGCGGAGCCGATTTTCGGCTTTGCGTCCGCCGGGCGCGTCCGGGCGATAAATTCGGCGTCCCCAACGTGGCAGTCTGCATTGATGTGCGGGTCGGAAAACTCCGTTGGAATGTTGCCGCCCGTCCGGTCGTAGTTTCCCGTGATGCCAGAGAGCGCAAGCACCGCACGGATATTTTGCACCCCGTTGCGGTGATGGGTCAGCGGCGCGGAGCCGACCTGACTGCAAAACCGCGGGCAATCCACCAGCATCTGCGCCGCACGGTTCAGCTTTTCCGCGCGCTCCCCCGTGATTTCGGCGGCGCGCTCCACCGGAAACTGCCGCACATATTCGGCGTATTCCGCAAAGCCGTGGACATGGCGCGCAATGTAATCATGGTCGATCGCATCATGCGCAATGAGATAGTTCCCGAAAAACAGCGCCAGCGCGCCATCCGTTCCGGCACGTATCTGCAAATGCAGGTCGGCCAGCTGCGCGGTCGGCGTGAGCTTCGGGTCCACGATCAGCAGCTTTGCGCCCTTTTCCCGCAGCGTGTCTATCTGGTCAAATGTAAACACGCCGCTGTAAAACGGGTTGTAGCCCCAGCCGATAAACAGGTCGGTATTTGCAATATCCGCCCGCGCCATCGTGCCGCCGCAGAGGATATTCGCCATGCGCATCGCCTGAAAGCAGGAGCTGGACTCCGTTCCGTAGTTGAGTGTACCGAAGGAGTGGGCGAAGCGGTGGAACATCGTGCGGTACCACTTGCTGTAACCCGTGTAAAACGCAACGCTGTCCGCGCCGTATTCCGCCTTATAACGGTTCAGGTGCGCCGCGATCTCGCGGTAAGCCTCCTCCCAACTGATGGGTTCAAACTTTCCCTCGCCCCGCGCTCCCACGCGGCGCAGCGGGGTCCTGATCCGGTCCTCCCGGTAGATATACTCCCGGCTGGCGTATCCCTTGACGCAGAGCCGTCCGCGGTTCTGGCACTCCCGCGACCCCTCCACGCGGACGACTCTGCCGTCCTGCACATAAGCGTCCACGCCGCAGTTCGCCAGACATATCTCGCAGACGCATTTTTTCAATTCCGACTGTTCCATCGCAGTCTTTCCTCTTTTCCATAGCGTTATATTTTATTATACTTCCCTGTTTCCCGCCTGCGCAAGCGTTTTTTCGCGGAAAACGCCTTCAGAGCCAGCGGATGGCCCTGCGCTGGAGCAGCTCGATGAGCATGGTCAGCACCGTGACAACGATACCCATCAGGATGATACCTGCGATGACCTGCGTATAGTTGGCATAATCCGAAAATTTCTTCACGAAGTAGCCAAGTCCGGATTTTGCGCCCAGCAGCTCCGCACCGCTCAGGCACAGCAGCGCCACGCGCATCGTGCCGGTCAGACCGGACAGGATGCCGGGCAGGCAGCTGGGCAGGATGATTTTGAACAGCATCGTCGGCGTGGAAACATTCATGACCTCTGCCGACTGGATGATGCGCCGGTCTATCGAAGCCACACGCTGCACCATGCTTTGAAATGTCGGAAAAAACACGGAAAAACAGATGACAAAAACGGACGCAGCCTGAAATGTCGGCATAATTGCAACGATATAAGGCGTTGTCACCAGCGCGGGAATCGGGCTGATGACATGGGCGATGGGCATGACCGCGCCGCGCAGGCGGGGCAGCCAGCCGACGAACAGACCCAGCCCCACGCCCAACACCAGTGCAATGCCAACGCTGATGAGCATCAGCCGCAGCGAGCTGGCAACGCTTTGCAGCATCAGCACGCGCTGATCGACAAACACAAAAAACACGTTCTCCGGCGGCGGGACCAGCACGGGATTCGTCAGATTCAGGCGGCTCATCACATCCCAGAAGCCGAGAATGAGGAATGCAATCGTGCCAACGTCCAGCGCGCTCTTTTTGCGGCTGCGGCCATACTGTACCAGAAACAACAGCTCGGACAGGCCAAGCACCACCAGATAAGGGACGGCGCCGTCGATTTCCCTGCGCGACGGCAGGAAACAGACGACGGCAAGCAGCGCGAGAAAGAGTAGATTGACCCGGTTAAAAATCAGTGGTTTCACAGTACCACCTCCTCTCCGATGTGCGACGCGACCTGCTCATAAAAGAGCGACATCAGCCGCTGCCGCAGCTTTGCATATTCCGGCTGTGCGGCCAGCGCGTCGCGGCTGCGGGGGCGCGGCAGGCACAGCGTTTCGATGGCGCGGATGTGTTTCGGTTCCATCACAACGATGCGGTCGGCAAGCAAAATGGCCTCGTCAATGTCGTGCGTGACGAATACCACCGTTTTGCCATGCTCCATGCTCAGCCGTCCAACCAGCTCCTGAAGCTCCAGACGCAGCTTTGGGTCCACCGCGCCGAATGGCTCATCCATCAGCAGAATGTCCGCATCCATCGCAAGCGCGCGGGCAATGGCAACGCGCTGCTGCATCCCGCCGGACAACTCCGCCGGATATTTCTCCCGCGCCTCCAACAGCCCGACCTGCTCCAAAAAGTCATCCGCGATTTGTCGGCGCTCCGCGCGGCTGCATTTGCGCCCACTCTGTTCAATGCCGAACATTACGTTTTTCTCCGCTGTCAGCCACGGAAAGAGGGAATAGTGCTGAAACACCACTGCCCTGTCGCGTCCCGGCCCGGTTATCGGCCTGCCGTCAATGCGTACCTCGCCGCCGCTGGCGCGGTTCAGTCCGTTCAAGATGCTCAAAAGCGTGCTTTTTCCGCAGCCGGACGGCCCCAGAAGGCATAAAAATTCTCCCGCCTCCACACGGAGGTCGATGTCCTCCAACGCCGCAGCGCGCCTGCCGTTCGCTTCATAACAAAAGGATAAGTTTTCAATTTCGATTTTGCTCATATCGTCCTTCTCTCTTCGCCGCAGCGGGCGCGGGCGGTTTTCCCATGACCCGCACCCTCCTTTCCTGCTGCGGTGGTCAAATCAGCGCGTTGTTGTAATCCCGGTACAGCGTCAGCTTTTCCTGATAGAACGCATCGTCCGGGTAGCGTTCCAGCACCGCGCTGAGCGCTTCGGCATAGACGGATGTATCAATGTGCTCCGCAACATCCACGGCAGAGGTGTCAAAATATCCTGTATCGCCCAGCGCGTTATAATATGAGATAATGCCGGACTCATTGGGATCGAGCGTCAGTTTTGTCCGGTTGACAAACAGGTAATTCTCAACATATTCCTCTGTTTGACCGGATTCCTCCGCCAGCACGGAAATGATGTAATCACGGTTCGCCTCGTCCGAATAAAACTCCCATGCGCGCAGATTGGCGATGTTGAAGCGCACAAAGGCGTCGTGCTTTGCCGCCAGTTTTTCGCTGGACGTCACCTGGCGGCAGCAGACATAGTTCGGGTCAAGCTCACCGACCTCATAGACGATTTCCGTACCCAGTTCGGCAAGGGAAGTTGCCTTCTCCGTCGGCAGAAAGCCGATGTCCGCCTCGCCCTTTGTAATGGCCTGCACCACGTTGGTATAGTCGCCAACCTCCACCAGCTCGATGCTGTCCACGTCAACACCAAGCTCCAGCAGCTTTGCGCGCGTGATCACCCACGCGGATTCATTGCGCACCATCACGGCGCGAGCGCCCGCGTAATGCTCCAAATCCTTGTAGTACTCCACATTTTCCGGCAGCGAGATAACGCAGCCGCCCTCTGCGGCGGTTCCGGCATAAATGACCAGATCCGAGCCGTTTGCGATGAAGTTCAGCGTTGGGACGATGCCCGTTCCCAACACATCCAGATCGCTGTTGCCCGTCGTGATAGCGGTCAGCGCCTCCGTGCCGCTGCTGTTGACAAACTCGACGTTGACGCCCTCCTCCGTGTAATAGCCCAGCTCGTCGGCAAGGGTCATGATCGCCGTGCGCACCTGTCCGGCGGGCAGGGCAAAGCGGATGGTGTTCTCCTCCGCCGTCAGGTCATAGACCTGCGCCGCTTCCGCCGTTTCCGTCTGCGCCGATTCTGTCTGCGCCGATTCTGTGGCAGGCGCTGCGGTAGACTGTGTTCCGGTCGTGCTGCCGGAGCCGCAGCCAGCCAGCGCGGCTGCAAGCAGCGCCGGGGTCAGTGCGGCGGTCAAAAATTTTTTCAAAGACATGAGATCATACTCCTTATTTTTTATCATAAATTTTTGGAAGAAATGCCCGGTTCTGTGTCGGTTGCGTCAACGCGACATCGAACCATATGGCTGGTTCAGCGAACAGTGACGATGGTAGCTTCAGACAGCGCCTTTTCTGTCAACTCATTTCCCAGTCCGGGTCTGTCCGGTACGATATAATAGCCGTTGACCGGCTGATCATCGTAAATGCACAGCTCTGTATTGATGGGCAACGTGTTGTTGGTATGATGCTCATGGATGATAAAATTCGGAATGGCAGCTTCAAACTGCAATGCAGCAGCAACACTGATGGGCGTATTGCAGGTGTGCGTCTGAACGCTTGCGCCGAATGTTTCAGCCAAATCCGCGATTTTTCGCCCCTCCGTAATTCCACCGCAGTTTCCTAAATCCGGCTGAATGGTGTCCAACAGGCCGGCCTGTAAAAGCGGAAGAAATCCGCGGCGCGTGTAGCTGCGCTCGCCGGTGGCAAGCGGGATCGACAATGCATCCCGAATACGACGGTAATCCAAAACATCCAATGGATTAGCCGGTTCCTCTAACAAAATCGGGTCGTATCTTTGCGCCAGTTTGCCAAATTCGATGGCGGTCGCTGCACTGGTCAGGCAATGATTTTCCAAAATCAGTTCCACATCATCTCCAATCACCTGCCGCACAGCATCCAGCTTCTGCTCGATTTCCCGCAATGTGGAACGCTCCAGATGGTTTTGCGCCTCATAAACGGAGATGCGGCTCCCATCAAAATGCTTTGCCAGAAAATCAATTTTGACGCAGTCATAACCGTCATCTACCGCAGCGGCGCAGGCCTCACGCAAGAAGCCGAGATCGCCCGGCGCACTGTTGAAATTCGGATATTTCCAGCCGTTTTGCAGCTGGCTGGCATAACACCGCAGTTTGTCCCGGTGTTTGCCGCCCAGCAACTCATAGACAGGCACATGGAAGTATTTCCCCTGAATGTCCCACAGCGCCGTATCAATGGCGGAAATCGCAGCCAAAATGACGCCACCGTTTCCCCGTGCCCAAAATGTTGTGATAAGTTTCGAGTAAATCACATCGTTTTCCAATGGGTTCATTCCCAGAATCATTGCGCTGAACGTGCGCAACAGTGCCACGCTGCCCAGAGAATAGTTCATGATGGAAACGCCGACTTCACCATATCCATATATTCCGTCATCCGTTTGGATGCGCACCAATACCGGTGTCTGACCGGCAGTTGGCTGCGCTTTCAATGTGATAATATCAACTGCAGAAATTTTCATCGTCTTCTCTCCTTCAAATCAACGCCGTATTATAGGTCCGATACAGCTCCAGCCGTTCCTGGAAGAAAGTGTTGTCCGGGTAGCGCTCCAGCACCTCTTGCAATGCTTCCGCATAAACAGAGGTATCAATGTGATCCGCTGCACTGACCGCACTCCCGTCAAAATAACCGGAATCGCTCAGAGAATTATAGAATGTAATAACACCTGACTCATTGGGATCAAGCGTCAGTTTTGTCCGATTGACAAACAGGTAATTCTCAACATATTCCTCCGTCTGACCGGATTCCTCCGCCAACAGCCGGACGATTTCATCTCTGTTTGCCTCATCCTCGTAAAATTCCCATGCGCGCAGATTTGCAACGGTGAAGTTTACAAATGCATCGTGTTTTTCTTCCAGCTTTGCGGAGGATGTCACCTGACGGCAGCAGACATAGTTTGCCTCCAGTTCTCCAACCTCATAAACGATTTCCGTTCCAACATCCAATGTGGTGGTTGCGGCCTCAATCGGCATAAAGCCAAGATCCGCCTCACCCTTTGCAACCGCCTGTGCCGCATTGACGTTGCTGTCCACTTCCATCAGTGTGATGCTGTCCACATCAATACCGGACTCCACCAGTTTCGCGCGTGTAATGACCCAAGAGGAAGAACCCCGGATCATTACTGCGGTAATTCCCGCATAATTCTGCAGGTCCTGATAATATTCTTTTTTCCCCTCCTGGCAGAT
The DNA here is from genome assembly GCA_020860205.1 of Oscillospiraceae bacterium. GTDB lineage: Bacteria > Bacillota > Clostridia > Oscillospirales > Oscillospiraceae > RGIG7114. The sequence goes on from JAJBUU010000043.1 coordinate 53,876, forward strand.
AATTGCGCCGCCTTCAGCTGCGGTACCCTCAAAAATTACAATATCCGCACCGTTCGCAATAAAGGTCAACCCCGGAACAATACCGGTGCCAAGCACATCAACATCCGATTTATTTGTGCTGATTGCTGTCAGTGCAGATGTGCTATCAGCATTTACAAACTCTACATTTACACCCTCTTCCTCATAATACCCAAGTTCAGAGGCCAAAATATTGATCGCTGTACGAATCTGACCCGGCTGTGTCGCAAAGCGGATGGTGTTCTCCTCCGCCGTCAGGTCATAGACCTGCGCCGCTTCCGCCGTTTCCGTCTGCGCCGATTCTGTCTGCGCCGATTCTGTGGCAGGCGCTGCGGTAGACTGTGTTCCGGTCGTGCTGCCGGAGCCGCAGCCAGCCAGCGCGGCTGCAAGCAGCGCCGGGGTCAGTGCGGCGGTCAAAAATTTTTTCAAAGACATGAAATTATACTCCTTATTTTCTATCATAAATTTTTAGAGGAAATGCCCGGTTTTGTGTCGGTCGCGTCAACGCGACATCGAACCATCACACGCCCCGGCATTCGGCCATTGCGAAAATTATGCCGGAACAGCGCCGGAAACCCATGTTTCATGTTCGCAGCCTCCCTTTGCTTTTATTAAACCTATTTATCTGATTGGTTTTAAGGGATTATAGCACGTTCCTCCCGGCGCGTCAACTGTGATTCTGTCGAAAAATTTTCCAATACCACGCAAAAAACCTGACAAAATAAGAAAAACCCCCCGCTGACGAAACGACAGGTTTCATCAGCGGGGGAGGATGCGGAGATGGCGCTTATCGCCTTTTTGCGGTAAATCCGCGTGCAACAAAGGCAAGGCAACGCCGCAGCATTCGGCAAAAGCGGGCTGCATGGAAAATTTCCGGCGTGCAGGCTTTTGTCATGGAAAAACGGGGCGGTGTGCTGTCATAGCCGGTTTTGTGCAGGGAGAGCCGTCTGTGACAGTGGAGCGTTTCCACGCACCCTGCCATGGATAACGTGCCGATGAGGACATTATCCCAGCGCTTTAGTGCGCTCATAGGCGGCGATGACAGCGTTCATCACCGCAGCGCGGAGCGCAGCCGTTTCCAATGTCCGGACGCCCGCGATGGTGCTGCCCGCAGGCGAACAGACCGCGTCTTTCAGCGCACCGGGATGCGCGCCCGTTTCCAGAATCAGCTTTGCCGCGCCGACGGTCATCTGTGCGGCATATTCCAGCGCGGCACGGCGCGGCAGACCGCAGGCTACGCCGCCGTCCGCCAGCGCTTCCACAAATAAATCCACGAACGCCGGTCCGCAGCCGGAAACCGCACTGCCCGCGTCGATCAGGGATTCCGGCAGCGCGGAGAGCCTTCCGGCTTTGGAAAGCAGGTGCAAAACGGCCTGCTCCTCCGCTGCCGTCACATCCGCGCCGCAGGCGTAGAGGATCACGCCCTCTCCGATGGAAACCGGCGTATTTGGCATGATGCGGATGATGTGACAGCGTTCCGCGCCGCCGCCCAACAGCTCCTGCACCCGCGCGATGGAAACGCCGGCCGCCATGCTGATCAGCACGCAGCTGCCGCCGCGTGATTGCAGCACGGGCGCAAGCGAGCCCAAAACCTCCGGGTACATCTGCGGCTTGACCCCAAGAAACAGATAGTCCGCCTCCGCTGCGGCCACCGCATTATCCACGGCCGTGCCGCCGGTTTCAGCAGCGACTGCCGCGGCCTTTTCCGGGCTGCGGTTCGCCAGCAGGAGCTGATGCGTTCCCTCCGCTGCGGCCACCGCGTGCGCCAGCGCACCGCCCATGTTGCCCGTTCCGATAAATCCGATTTTTGTCATTTTGTTCACCGTACCTGTCCGTTTCCGCGCACCAGATATTTCCAGCTGCACATTTCCTCCAGACCCATCGGTCCGCGCGCGTGGAGCTTCTGCGTGGAGATGCCGATTTCCGCGCCCATGCCGAACTCGCCGCCATCCGTGAAGCGGGTGGAAGCGTTGACATAGACTGCCGCCGCGTCCACTTCGTTCAAAAAGCGTTCCGCGCTGGCTGCGTCCTCCGTGACGATGGCTTCGGAATGGCCGGTGCCGTGGGCGCGGATGAACGCGAGCGCCTCGTCCAGACTTTCCACGGTTTTCACCGCAAGAATATAATCGCCGTACTCCGCGTCCCAATCCGCGTCCGCAGCAGCCTCCGCCGCCGCACCCAGCACGCGCAGCGCCGCCGCATCCGCGCGCAGGCGGACGCGCTTCTGTGCCAGCAGCGGCGCGGCCTTTTCCCAAAACGCTTCCAGCACATCCGCGTGAACCAGCACACATTCCGCCGCGTTGCAGACGGAAGGGCGGGAGCATTTGGCGTTATAGAGGATCTCCGCGCCCATCTCCAGATTTGCGGCGCGGTCGATATAGATATGGCAGACGCCCTCGCCGGTGCGGATGACCGGGACCTTTGCCGCCGCCGCCACGCTGCGGATCAGTCCCGCGCCGCCGCGGGGGATGAGCACATCCAGGTACTCCGTCAGCTCCATCAGCTCTTTTGCAGACGCGCGGGACGTATCCTGCACCAGCGCAACGCTGTCCTCCGGGAGAGAGACCGCGCGCAGCGCGTTCCGCATGATTTCCACCGCGCAGCGGTTGGAGGCAAAGGCCTCCCGCCCGCCGCGCAGGATGCAGGCATTCCCCGCCTTCAGGCAGAGCGCGGCGGCGTCCACCGTGACGTTCGGGCGCGCCTCATAGATGATTCCGATCACGCCGAGCGGTACGCGCACGCGCTCGATTTGCAGGCCATTTGGCCGCGTAACGCTGCTGACCACCGTGCCGACGGGGTCTGGCAGCGCGGCGACCTGCCGCGCGCCGTCCGCCACACCACGCACACGCGCTTCCGTCAGCGTCAGCCGATCCAGCAGGGCGTCCGTCATGCCGTTTTTGCGCGCTGCGGCCACGTCCTCTGCGTTTGCCGCAAGCCAGTCTGCGGCGCGCGCCTCCAGCGCGTCGGCAATGGCCAGCAGCGCCGCGTTTTTTCGTTCCGTTCCCGCAACGGCCAGCGTGTAAGCCGCATCCTTTGCCGCCGCTCCCTGCTTTTCCAGTTCCGTCATGTCTGCCGCGCCTCCTTTGCGCAAAAGCGTGTGCCGATTTCCTGTCCGTCCAATATCTCATAGAGCGCGCCGATTTGCGCGCCGTTTGCAATCACCATCTCGCAGCCCGCGTCCATCGCGATCTGCGCGGCGGCGAGCTTTGTCACCATGCCGCCCGTGCCGCGCCATGTTCCGGCGCCGCCCGCCATTTGCAGCACCTCCGGCGTCAGCGCCTCGATCCGGTGCAGCAGCTTTGCGTTCGGGTTGCTGTGCGGGTCAGCATCATACAGCCCGTCGATGTCGCTCAGCAGCACCAGCAGATCCGCGCCGAGCAGCGCCGCGACGATGGCGGAGAGCGTATCGTTATCGCTGAATACCTTGTGCTGCCCGCGTTCGATTTCGTCGGCAGAGACGGAGTCGTTTTCGTTCACGATGGGGATCACGCCCATCTCCAACAGCGCGGAGAATGTGGCGCGCAAATGCGCCGCACGCTCCGGGTCCTCCACGTCCTCGTTCGTCAGCAGGATTTGCGCGGTCATGCAGCTATACTCGGAAAAGAGCTTGTCATACAGGTGCATCAGTTCACACTGGCCGACTGCCGCTGCGGCCTGCTTCATCCGCAGCTCCGTGGGGCGCGCCGAAAGCCCCAGCTTTGCGGTACCGGCAGCGATTGCGGCGGAGGAAACGAGGATGACCTCATACCCCAGCCCGCGCAGGTCGGCAAGCGTGCGCACCAGCATATCCATGCCGCGCAGGTTCAGGCGGCCGGAGCTGTGGGTCAGCGTAGAGGTGCCGACCTTGACGACCACCCGCGTATGTGTGTTGTCCATATCAATATGCCATGCCCCAGTAGACCATATGCTTTGCCGGACGGCCACAGATGGGGCAGACGTCGTCCAGATGCTCCTGTTCCAGCGGGATGCAGCGGCTGGACATACCGGTGCGCTCCTTCATCGTCTCCTCGCAGGCGCGGTCACCGCACCACATGGTCTTGACAAAGCCGCCGCGCTGCTCCTGGATCGCTTTTGCCTCGTCCAGCGTGCGCGCCGGGAAGATATGCTCGTCCAGATTCCGTTTTGCCCGCGCATAAAGCCCCTGCTGCACCGCGTCCAAAAGCTGCGGCACCGTCTCCGCCAGCGCGCCCAGCGAAACGGGCGTTTTTTCAAAATTATCCCGCCGCACGCAGACGCACTGACCGGCCTCGATGTCCTTCGGGCCCAGCTCCAACCGAAGCGGAACGCCCTTCATCTCATACTGCGCGCATTTCCAGCCCAGCGAATAGTCGGAATCGTCGATTTTTGCGCGGATACCCGCTGCCTTCAGCTCTTCCAGCACCGCGTTTGCGCGCTCCAGCACGCCCGGTTTGTGCTGCGCCACCGGCACCACGATCACCTGCACCGGCGCAACGCGCGGCGGCAGCACCAGCCCGCTGTTGTCGCCGTGGGTCATGATCAGGCCGCCGATGATGCGGGTGGACATTCCCCAGCTTGTCTGGTGGGGATAGCTCTGCTGGTTGTTTTTATCCGAGAATGTGATATTGAACGCGCGGGCAAAGCCGTCGCCAAAATAGTGGCTGGTACCGCTTTGCAGCGCCTTGTGGTCGTGCATCATGCACTCCACGGTATAGGTGCGCTCCGCGCCGGCAAATTTCTCTTTTTCGGTCTTGTTGCCCTTGACCACCGGCATGGCGAGAAAATCCTCGCAGCACTCCGCGTAGACATTCAGCATCTGTTCCGTTTCCGCCAGCGCTTCCTCCGCGGTGGCGTGGAGCGTGTGTCCCTCCTGCCAGAGAAATTCGCGGCCGCGCAGGAACGGACGGGTGGTTTTTTCCCAGCGCAGCACGCTGCACCACTGGTTATACAGCATCGGCAGGTCGCGCCACGAATGCACGACATGGCTCCAATGGTCGCAGAACAGCGTTTCGCTCGTGGGGCGGACGCAAAGGCGCTCCGGCAGTTCCTCCGCGCCGCCGTGCGTCACCCATGCGCACTCCGGCGCGAAGCCCTCCACATGGTCCTTCTCCTTTTGCAGCAGGCTTTCCGGGATCAGCACAGGCATGGACACGTTCTCATGCCCCAGTTCCTTGAAGCGCGTGTCCAGATAATGCATGATGTTCTCCCAGATCGCATAACCGTAAGGCCGGAGGATAAACAGTCCCTTCACGCCGGAATAGTCCACCAGCTCCGCCTTGACACAGACATCCGTGAACCATTGGGCAAAGTCCACCTCAATATCTGTGATCTGTTCCACTTTCTTTTCTTTTGCCATTTGTTTTTGTGCTCTCCTTTCGGCGAGGAGCCTTCTCCCCACCTGAACATGATATGGGAAATTTGTGTCGTTCCCGCGCCATTTTCCCGGTGAAGCGCGGTCCTGCCTGATTTATGGCGGCGCCGCACGGTCAGAGCCGCGGGTCGCACGGAAAATTTCCGTCATAGCTTCGCTGCAAAAACCCGGAATACACAGGGTATTACCCACAAGGGGGAACCCGCGTTTTTGCGCCTTGCTCTGCCGAAGATTTTCCGCGCGGCCCGCGCCTGCCGCATGGTACGGTGCTGCCTTAGACTTCGCTGCATAAATGCGGCTGCGGCGGCTGGCGGCTGTTTTGCGCCAGCCCTCCTGCCGACCAATGCGGCAAAGCCTTTTTTACAGCGCGCCGAGCATGGAAAATGCCAGCGCGTTATAAGCCATATGAAAAAACATGGATGTCCACAGACTGCCCGTGCGGTCATAGCACCATGCCAGCACGATGGAGAGGGGGAGATAGGAAATCGCATAGAGCAGACAGGACGGGTCCTGATAGACCAGCGCGTATTGCCAGACATGATAAAGACTGAACAGCAGCGTGGACACCACATAAGCGAGAGGGCGGCTTTTTGTGCGCAGCGAGCCAAAGGCCACACCGCGGAACAGTGTCTCCTCCGCAAACGGGGCAAGGAAAACGGACATCGCCTTCACCGCACCGTAATCCGTCGCCGCAAGCTCCAAAACCCGCTCTGTTGCAGGCGCGCCGCTGTCCAGCAGACTGTCAAAGGGCAGCAGGAGCAGGCTTGCGCAGATGGCGAGGAAATAATAAAGCACCAGTCCGCAGAGCAGCGTGACCAGGCAAAAGCCGAGTCCGTCAAGCAGTGCGTCAAAGCCCGCACGGAGAAAGCGGAACATCGCAAGCAGCACAAAGACGTCGGCCACGGCAAAATAAACCAAGTTGCAGACTGTGGCGGAGACTGTGTCCGGAGAGAACGCGGCATAGAGCGAGAGCAGCACCGGAAAAATCAGGATGTGGAACGGCAGATAGCACCAGCCAAGCGCCGTCTGCGTTTTGGTCATGCGGTTGACAAATGGGTATCTCGGCTCTTTTTTCACCCGTCCACCTGTTACAATATATTTGCCCCTTGGTTTATGGCAGCCAGCCATAGGCATG
>JAJBUU010000035.1 GCA_020860205.1 Oscillospiraceae bacterium
GGTGCTCACCTTTTGGAGGCCCTTTTGCTCACATTTTTATTTGACAAACACAATCTTGCACCAATATTAAGATTTGTTCCGCATCACTTACGCTTGCTTTTGTATATTTCATTATTATCATCCTTTGCACCGCTTAAAAATTAACGCTTCGCCCTGTGCAACCGCGACGTAAGCCTTGCCGAGCGGCTGGATTTGTGCTATACTCAAACCCTGTATCATAATCGGACGGGTTCCTGATTTTCCGGTTCTGGCTCTGCAAACGGGTTTCATGTCCCCGCGCATACGGACGCGGGAGGCAGGAGAAAGTTTGCACAGAAGGGGGTCTTTTTCATTCACAGCGCATCTGATTTTCACGCCGCGCTTCCCTTTTTTACGCAATATCGACCGGAGCCGGGCAGCTCCCGCAGACGGCGCGCGGCATTCTGGCTTTGGAACGTCGGGATGTTGCTGCTGGCCGCAGTGGGCGTCACCGCCGTTTCGCTTCTGGTCAGCAGCTCCACTTATCGGCTGGGCGTGTTCCGCGGCTATTTTTCCCATCCGCTGATTTTTTTGCTGAACGCGGCGCCAACCGCGCTTCTGATGCTGCTCGGCTGGTGCGCTGCCGGACGGCCGTGGGCGGCCTATCTCATCGGCGGTCTGCCCACGCTGGCGCTGGCGGCGGGCAACTGCTACAAGCTCTCGTTCCGCAGCGACCCCGTGCTGTTTGCCGACCTGACGCTGGTCAGCGAAGTGACAACGATGGCCGAACGCTACCACCTTTTCTTCAACTGGCAGCTCATCGCGGCGCTTGTCTGCTTTGCCGCAGGCTTTGTGTTCCTGCTGCTTTTCGTGCGCGGAAAACCGGGCGGACGGGTGCGCGGCGCACTGGCGGCAGCGGGACTGCTTGCCGCCGGTCTGAGCGGCAGCGCCTATCTGAGCGACGGGCTCTATGACGCCACCGCGACAAATCTGACTGTTCTCAACGAGTGGTCGCCCACCGACCTGTATGTTTCGCGCGGGAACGCCTATCCGTTCCTCTATTCCCTGAACGAAGCGTTTCCCACACCGCCGGACGGCTATGACGCGGATGACGCCGCCGCGCTGCTCTCCGCGTATTCGGACGCGGAAATCCCGGCAGAGCAAAAGGTCAACATCGTCGGCATCATGCTGGAGGCGTTTTCCGATTTCAGCACCTTTGGCGACATCGGCATCACACCGGAGGCTTACAGCATCTATCACGCGCTGGAAGCAGAGAGCTACACCGGCAGCCTTATCACCAATATTTTCGCAGGCGGCACGGTGAACACCGAACGTGCGTTCCTCACCGGCGTTTCCGATGAATTTAACTGGCGCTCCAACATCGGCTCCTACGTCCGTTATTTTCAGAGTCAGGGGTATGAGACCTCCGGCGACCACCCGAGCTTCGGCTGGTTCTACAACCGGCAGAACATCAATGGCTATCTCGGCTTTGACAGCTACCGCTTTGTGGAAAACTATTACACGCAGTTCACAAACGGCAATGTGGCCTCCGACACGGTGTTCTTCCGCGAGCTGACCGCCGATTTACTGGAGCGTCTGGAGAGCGGCACACCGCAGTTTTCCTTCTCGGTATCCTATCAGGGACACGGTCCTTACGATTCCGATGTCTGCTACTGGGGTGATGTGGACGAGTTCGTCACGAACGAAACGCTCTCTGACTACGCGCGTTATATTCTGGCCAACTACATCGCCTCCGTGATGGATACGCAGGAAAAGCTGGCGAAGCTGGTGGAAACACTGCGGGCGAGCGAGGAGCCGGTGGTACTCATCGTCTTTGGCGACCACAAGCCGTGGCTCGGCAACGCGAATGCGGTCTATGAGGAGCTGGGCGTCGATCTGGATCAATCCACGGAGGAAGGCTTTTATAACTACTGGTCCACCCGCTATCTGATTTGGGCAAATGACGCGGCGAAGGCTGCGTTGGGATTTGAGTTTCTCGGAACAGGCCCCTCGCTCTCTCCCTGCTTTTTGATGAGCCATCTGTTCGACCTGCTCGGCTGGGACGGTGACGCTTATATGCAGGCTGTCGCGCCGGTTTATCAGGCGCTGCCCGTCCTGCACGACACCGGCGTTTATATCACGGCGGACGGAACCTTCACGCGCACATTGACGGATGCGCAGTCCGCTCTGCTGGAGCGCTACCGGACGCTGCAATATTATCGCGGCACGGAGTTTACCCGGTAGGCACGGAAAACAGGGAGCCGCACGGAAACGGCGTTTGCGGCTGTACCTGCGGAGTTTGATGCACAGCGTCGGAAACAGACAGGGATTCGCTCCCGCGGGAGCGAATCCCTGTCTTTGTCTCAAGGCATCGCCGCATCGGCCGACAGTCTGGGGCGCCTTTATCCAGCATCCAACAGCACGATCGTTCCGCGCGGCACGTCGGCTGCCTGCACCCGCAGCGCACGCAGCCCAAATTCCGCCCGCAGCGCGTCCAAATTGCAGCGGTGCTGCCCGACCATCTGGGAAATATCGCCGGGAAATACGCCAAGCACAACGGAAGCGCCATGCGGTTCTGTGTGCAGCAGCACACGCGCCTGTTCCAGATAAACCCGGCTTTTCACCAGCTCGCCCAGCGCCGGATGGTAAGCGCCGCCGGCCACCGCGCCGCCGCTCAGCTCCGCCGTGGGATTCAGTCCCAGCCGGATGACCGGAATACCGGACGCGGAAAACAGCGGGATCAGCCTGCTGCAAAGCGCCACTGCGTCCGCAACGCTGTGCTCCTGATAATCGCCGCGCCGCCAGAGCGCGTAAAGCGGCGTATCCCGCAAAATCACCGTCGGATAGATACGCACCGCATCCGGCCGGAGCGCAACAAAACGGCGCGCGGTTTCCAAATCCGACTCCGGCGTTGCGCCAGGCAGCCCCGTCATCATTTGCAGCACCAGACGGAAGCCGCCCTGCCGCAAAAACGCGGCGGCACGTTCGGTCGCCGCCGCGTCATGTCCCCTGCCGCTTTTGCGCAGCACAGCATCGTCCATTGACTGCGCGCCAAGCTCCACGGTTTCCACCCGCATCTCGCGCAGCAGTGCGAGCGCCGCATCATCCACCGCGTCCGGTCTTGTGGAAACACGGATACGCCCCACAGCCCCCCGCGCGAAAAACGGCTGCACCGCCAGCAGCAGCGCGCGCTGCTGCTCCGGCGGGATCGCCGTGAAGCTGCCGCCATAAAAGGCGACCTCATAGTCACCATGCTCCGGCAAAGCCGCCAGCGCCGCTGTGACATCCGCCGCCGTCACCGGCGCGGACTGTCCGGATATGCGCCGCTGGTTGCAAAATACGCAGTCATGCGGGCAGCCCAGATGCGGGATGAACAGCGGCACAATGCGCGCACGCGGCGTCATTTGCGGAGCTGCTCCAGCGCAGCCTGCGCCGCGCGCTGCTCCGCTTCCTTCTTGGTTCGTCCCTCGCCGCTGCCGATCACTGCGCCGCAGAGCGAAACCGAAACGGTGAAGCGCTTTGCGTGATCCGGACCGCTCTCGCCAATCAGGCTGTAAACCACGCTGTGCCCCGGCGTTTGCTGCACCAGCTCCTGCAGCGCGGTTTTATAGTCCTGCACCAGCACGTCCCCCGCATCCAAACGGGAGAGGACGTACCGTTCGATAAACTCCTGCGCGACGGAAAAGCCGCCGTCCAGATACAGTGCGGCGATGACCGCCTCCACGCAGTCCGCCAGAATGGACGGACGGTGCCGCCCGCCGGACTGCTCCTCGCCGCGCCCAAGACGGATATAGCGGCCAAGCTCCAGCCGCTGCGCCACATCCCAAAGGCTCTGCTCACACACGAGGTCTGCCCGCAGACGGGTCAGCTTGCCCTCCGGCAGTCCGGGAAAGCGCTGATAGAGTGCGGTGGCCACCACCATACCCAGCACGCTGTCCCCCACAAATTCCAGCCGCTCGTTGCTTTCGCAGTGGTGCTCGTTGGCATAAGAGGAATGGCTCAGCGCAGTATGGATCAGCGCGCTGTTTTGGAACCGATAATTCAATTTGTCCTGCAAAACCGTCATGTTCTTTTCATCTCATCCGTTTTTTCCGCTCGCCCTCATTCGCCCGTCTGGTCTGCCGCAGGGTCGTGGAGGCGCATATAGGAGATATTCTCCTCGATTTCCTGAATCACGTCGGCGTTTACGAACGTGATCGCCTGTTTGACAGAGCTGCGGAACGCACGCGCGTCCGCCCCGCCGTGCGCCTTGATGACCGGGCGGCGGATACCCAGAAATGCCGTTCCGCCGACTTCATTGGCATCCACCGCGCGCCGCAGGCCGGAAAGCTGCTGCTTCAGCGCCGCCCCGCTTTCCGACGCGCCTGTGGACTGGGAGGCAAGCAGCCTGCGGATCTGTTGCAGGAAAAATGCGCCCATGCCTTCCGCAGTTTTCAACAGGATGTTTCCGGTAAATCCGTCCGTCACCACTACGTCCACCGCACCGGAGAACACATCGTTCCCCTCCACGTTGCCAATAAAGTTGATGCGCCCGGCATCTCCGGCCTGCCGCAGCAGCGCATAGCTGGTGCGGCAAAGCTCGGTCCCCTTGCTCTCCTCGCTGCCATTGTTCAACAGTCCCACACGCGGCTGCGGACAGCCCATGACCTGTTTGGCATAAAAGCTGCCCATAAAGGCAAATTGCAGCAGATATTCCGGCGTACACTCCACGCTTGCGCCGCCATCGATCAGCAGCGTCCCTGCGCCGCCGTTTGGCAGCACGGGGGCAAATGCGGCGCGACGAATGCCGCGGATCCGTTTGACGATCAGCGTTGCGCCGGTCAAAAGCGCGCCGGTATTCCCGGCGGAAACGGCAGCGTCGCCCTCCCCGTCGCGCAGCATCCGCAGCGCCACTGACATGGAGCTGTCGCCCTTGCGGCGGGTCGCGGTGCTGGGGTCGTCGTGCATATCAATGATCTCCGTGGCATTTTGTATGGAGACATACGGCGCGTTCACCGCGCCGTTTTCCCGCAGGCAGGACTGCAGGGCGTCCTCCTGCCCCACCAGCACAATGTCCACACCAAATTCCTGCGCAGCGGAGAGCGCACCCTTCACGATCTCGCCGGGCGCATTGTCCCCGCTCATCGCGTCCACGATAATTTTCAGCTTTGCGTTTGACATGGTAAAAATCCTCTGTATTTTTCAAGATATATTTTCAGGACACTAGAATATCATACTACACTTCGCTCCCGCTTGTCAATCCGAAAACCGCAGCGTTCAGGGCGACTGTGTTTTTTTTACTGCGCACGCTTTTGGAAGTACAGGTGAATTTTTATCCGTTCCGGCTGACTGCAATGTGCGGGAGCAGGCAGGTTTCGCTCCTGCGCCTCCCGGAATTGCCGCTCCACGCACGCAGCGGACGCGCGCAGGGACAAAATGTGCAATATGCAGGGGACGGCGGGACATCCGCCATCCCCTGCAAACGCAAAGCATATGGTCTGCGGGAACCTCTCCCCCGCTTATGACGCATCCTCAAACTGACTGTTGTACAGCTCGGCGTAAAATCCGCCCTGTGCCAGCAGCTCCTCGTGTGTGCCGCTCTCCACCACGTCGCCGCCGCGCAGGACAAGGATCAAATCCGCGTTTTTGATGGTGGACAGCCGGTGCGCAATGACAAAGGAGGTGCGCCCTTCCATCAGTCGATCCATTGCGTTCTGAATTTGCAGCTCTGTGCGGGTATCCACGGAGCTGGTCGCCTCATCCAGGATCAGCATTGGGCGATCCGCGATCATCGCGCGGGCGATGGTGAGCTGCTGCTTCTGTCCGGCGGAGAGGCTCACCTGGTCGTTCAAAACCGTGTCGTAGCCATGCGGCAGCGTGCGGATGAAATGATCCAGTCCCACCGCCTCGCAGGCCGCGACAATTTTCTCCTCCGGAACATTTTCCGCACAATAAACCAGATTTTCCCGCATCGTTCCCTCAAACAGCCAAGTATCCTGCAACACCATGCAGAACTGCCGGTGAACGTCCTCGCGTTTCATCTCGCCGGTCGGTACACCGTCGATGCAGATCTCCCCGCCATCCGGCTCATAGAAGCGCATCAGCAGATTGACCAGCGTGGTTTTGCCCGCGCCGGTTGGCCCGACGATGGCGATTTTCTGTCCTGCGGCGGCTTTGGCGGAAAAATCGTGAATGACCGGACGCTGCGGGTCATAGCCAAAGCGCACATGACGGAACTCCACATCCCCGTGCGCATCGCCGGGATGCTCCGGTTTTTCCTGTTCGTCCGGCATCTCCTCCGCCTCCAGAAATTCAAACACGCGCTCCCCTGCGGCGGCAGCGGACTGCATGGTCTGGAAGCCCTGCGCGATTTGGGAAAGCGGCTGCGTGAAATACCGCTCATAAATCATGAAGGCCACGATCACGCCAAAGCCGATGGTTCCCCGCTGTGCCAGCACCGCGCCGAGCACGCACACGGCGACATAGCCGAGATTTCCAACAAATGTCATGATCGGCATCATCATTCCGGCCAGGCTCTGCGCCATTGCCATACTGCTCCTGAGCTGCCCGTTGAGCACGTCGAACGTCTGCTTTGCATTCGCTTCGCCGTTGTAGGCGCGGACAACAGTATGTCCGGTGTAAATCTCCTCAACATGGCCGTTGAGCTGCCCCAAATGCTTCTGCTGCCGCACGAAATACTTCAGCGAGCGCCGCATAATGATGCGCATCAGGGCAAAGCCGATGAGCGTTGCGACCACCGCCGTCAGCGCCATCGGGACATTTGTCAGAAGCATCATCAGCAGCGAGCCGAACAGCAGCGCGAAGGCGTGTACCATGTTGCCGACGCTGCGGTTCATGGACATACTGATCGTATCCAGATCGTTCGTCACGCGGGAGAGGATGTCGCCGGTGGAGGTGCGGCTGTAATAGCCCATCGGCAGACGGTTGATTTTATGGGAAATCTCGCTCCGCAGCTTTTTGGCAAGGCGCGCCGTGGCTGTCGCCATCAGCCAGCCCTGCACGCCCGTGAGCAGCGCGCCAAGCGCATAGAGGATGACCAGCGTCACCGCGATGCGCGCCACGCCCGCCATGTCAATGGGTCCGGTCAGGCCAGCCGTCACCAGCTCTGTCAGCGCGGAGAGTCGGTTTGGGCCGACCAGCGTACAGGCAACGCCCGCAACCGCCGCAAAAATCGCAATAAAAATCAGGTGACGAAAGCCCTTGCAGCTTTGCAGCAGCTTCATCCATGTTCCGCTGAAATTTTTTGCCTGCGCGCCGCGCCCGCCGGGCGCGATCGGCGGCGTCTGTGTGGTTTCTTTTTTCTCGTCCATTATGCCAGTTCCTCCTTTGAAAGCTGGGAGTAAGCGATTTGCCGGTAAACATCGCAGTCTTTCATCAGCTCCGCATGGGTGCCGATGCCGGCGACCTCCCCGCGATCCAGCACGATGATGCGGTCCGCATCGCGGATGGTACCGATGCGCTGCGCAACGATCAGCTTGGTCGCATCGGTGCAGTCACGGCGCAGGGCGGCGCGCAGGATACGGTCAGTCTTGTAGTCCAGCGCGGAGAATGAATCATCAAAAATCAAAATTTCCGCGTCGCGGCAGACCGCGCGTGCGATGGAAATGCGCTGCTTCTGCCCGCCGGAGAAGTTGCGGCCAAGCTGCGCCACATAGCCGTCATAGCCGTCGGGCAGCTTTTCCACAAATTCGCTGGCCTGCGCAGTCGCGGCTGCGGCGGGAACGGCGGCCTGCATCTGCGCGGCATCCCGCCCGTTGTCACCAAACGCGATGTTGGAGCGCACGGTTCCGCTGAACAGGGTGGCCTTCTGGGAAACATAGCCGATTTTGTTGTTCAGGTCATAATGCGCATATTCGCGCACATCCGCGTCATCCACCAGCACCTGTCCTTCGGTCACATCATAAAAGCGCGGCACGAGGTTGATAAGCGTGCTTTTTCCGCTGCCGGTGGAACCGATGATCGCAACCGTTTCTCCACGGTGCGCCGTGAAGCTGACGTTGTGCAGGACATATTCCTCCGAATCCGGATAGCGGAAGCTGACATTGCGGAACTCCACCTCGCCGCTCACATTCGGCGCGCCTTTGCGCCGTTTCCCGTCTATGATCGTGGGCTGCGTATCCAGCACCTCGCCGATGCGCTTTGCGGAAACGCTGGCGCGCGGCAACAGCATAAAGACCATGACCAGCATCATAAACGCCAGAACCACTTGCAGCGCATAAGACGAGAACACCACCATGTCGGAAAACAGCGGCAGACGGCTCTCCGCAGCCGCAGCGCCGATCAAATAAGCGCCGATCCAGTAAATGGCAAGCGTCAGCCCGTTGCTGATGGTCTGAATCCCCGGCTGGAGAAACGCCATCGCATGGTTGGAAAACAGCGTCGTTGCCACGACCTCATCGTTGGTGCGTTCAAACTTCTGTTCCTGATATTCCTCCGCGTTATAGGCACGGACGACAGATAAACCGGTGAGGTTTTCCCGTGTGACGCGGTTCAGGTCGTCGGTCAGGCGCTGCATCATGCGGAATTTTGGCATGGCAAGCAGCAGAATGATCCCGACCAGGATAACCAACACTGCAACGGCCACGCCCGTTGCAAACGTCCATTGCCAGCTCTTGCCTGCGATTTTCAGGACAGCCCAGACCGCAGTGATCGGCGCTTTAATGAGCATCTGCAGTCCCATGACGACAAACATCTCCACCTGCGTCACGTCGTTGGTCGTGCGGGTGATCAGGCTGGCGGTGGAAAAACGGCTGATCTCCTCGATGGAGAAGGACTCCACGCGGTCAAACAGCCTTGCGCGCAGGGAGGCGGAGAACCCGGAGGCAATCTGCGCCGCAAGCAGCACCGTGGCTACGGAGGCGGCCATGCTTCCCAGCGCGCAGAGCAGCATCATGCCGCCGTTATACAGGATGTCGCGCATGGCGCTGCCTTCGGTTTCCACCAGCGTCGTGATTTGCGACATATAGCCCGGCATGGTCAAATCCATCCAAACCTGGAGGACGATACACAGCAGCGCAAGGACCGCCAGACCCCATTCCCTTTTCGTAAAATACCGAAGCAATTTCAACATTGCGATAAATCGGCTCCTTTCCTTTTATAAAAAACTTGACAAGCACAGAATTTCGTGCTATGGTCTATATTATAGACGGTGGTAAGATAATTTCAATAATCTAATTTTCCGTTTGGTAAGTTAATTTACTGATTTCGGAATCAGTAAAGGAAACGCCACTCGATCAGAGCTGCGGGGTCGCCTGAAAAACATGGAGGCATTTTTCATGGATATGCGCGTCATCAAGACAAAACGGGACATCCGGGCCGCATTTCTCAAACTGCGCGCCAGGCTGCCGCTGGAAAAGCTGAAGGTGGTGGACATCTGCGCCGAAGCACTCATCAGCAAACCCACCTTTTACAAGTATTACCGGGATGTTTACGCCCTGAACGACGAACTGGAGGACGAGGCGGTCTCCCGCTTTCTTGCTCTGTTTACCGCAAAGGACTGCCTGTTTGACGACCCGCTTCGCTTTCAAACGGAACTGCACAGTGCAATGGAAACCGTGCAGAGCGAATACGCGCCCCTGTTCCGCGACCTCCAGCTTCACCCGCCGCGCAAATTTATGGAGGCTCTGCTGGCGTACTATTCCCGTCCGGACTGGACGCCGCAGGAGGAATTTGCTTACACCTTTACAATGGGCGGTCTGATTTTCGTACACTTCAGGGTCATGGACAGAAAAAACAGGCCTTGTCATGACGAAGAGACCGTCAGCCAGTCGCTTGCCCAACTGATCAGCAGGCTGAACCCGGAACGGGAACCAAACGGAGGACAGCTTTCCCGTCCATAACGCACGGACACTCAAACAAAAAACACAGCCTGCGGCGAGTCTGCCGCAGGCTGCGTTATTTTATAGTGCGCGCACATTCGTGGGAACGGGTCACGCCTGCCGATAGGTTTCCAGAAATACGCCGAGCCGCTCCATCGCGTCCGTGATGGTTGCCGCGTCCGGCAGCATGACAAGGCGGAAGTGATCCGGCTCCGGCCAGTCAAAGCCGCTGCCGGGGACAAAGAGGATATTGGTGCCGTGCAGCACATCCATTGCGAACTGCTTATCGTTGGTGATGTGATAGCGCTCGCAGTCGATTTTCGGGAAAAGATAGAACGCCGCATGATTCTTCACATAGCTGATGCCGGGGATTTTGTCCAGCGCGGCGCAGGTGGCTTCCCGCTGCTCATAAAGCCGCCCGCCGGGGACGAGCATCTCCCGTGTGCTTGCGTTGTCCGCCAGCGCCGCCGGGATGACAAGCTGGGTCAGCGCGTTTCCGCAAAGACGCATGGCCGCGATTTTCTGCACGGCTTCGGTCACCGCCGTTTTGAACCGCGCCGGTCCGGAAACGCACATCCAGCCGCAGCGGAAACCGCAGATGATATGAGACTTGCTCAGGCCGTTGAACGTCACGACCGGCAGATCCGGCGCAAGCGCCGCCGTGGAGTTGTGGGGCAGACCGTCCATGACCAGACGGTCATAAATCTCATCGGAGAGCAGCACGAGGTCATGCTCCCATGCAAGCTGAATCATTTCCAGTACGATTTCGTCCGGGTAAACCGCGCCGGTCGGATTGTTGGGATTGATCAAAAGCAGCGCCTTTGTCTTTGGCGTGATTTTGCGGCGCACGTCCGCCATGTCGGGATACCAGCCGCTTGCCTCGTCGCAGCGGTAAAACACAGGGGTTGCTTCGGAAAGATAGGCCACGTTTGTCCAGAGGGAATAGCTGGGCGAGGGGATCAGGATTTCATCGCCCACATCGAACAGCACGGATGCGATCATCTGCGCCATTTCGCTCACGCCGTTGCCGATGAAAATGTCATCCGGCTGAAGTCCCTGAAATCCACGGCTGCACTGATAGTCACAAATGGCGCGCCGCGCCTCCGGCATACCCTTTACATCGCAATAGGCCACCGCGCGTTCTGCCCCTTCCAGAAGCGCCCCGCGCACGCTCTCCGGCATCCGGAACCCAAAGGTCGCCGGGTTGCCGGTATTCAGCTTCAAAACGGGAGTACCCTCCGCGATCATGCGGTTGGCCTCCACAAAGAGCGGTCCGCGAATGTCGGAATGTACCAGTTCCATGCGCGCCGCGATTTTTACGTCGAACATTTTTTCTGTTCCTCCTCGCATTTGTTCGGTCAGCTCTTACTATAACACACCTGCACGGATTTTTCCACAGAATTTTCCATGTTTTGATTTTGCAAGTTGGTGACGCGAACGCTGCGAACGGGAGATGGCTGACTGATTTTCGCACGGACATAGAAGCCCTTGGAGGAAGAGGTCAGACCATTACCTTCCCATTCTAACAGCTTAGGCAACGAGATGTACTATGCCTATGGCTGGTGCCATAAAACAAGTGGCAAATATATAGTAAGAGGTGGAAGTGTGCTTTTTTCTCCACTCATAGACAAAGTTTCACAGTAAAGTTTATCCCCCAATAAGACTTGGGTATGGTTTTTTCTTTCCATGATACGATTATTATTTCTTTCTGTCAATTCGTGTATGGGGGCAGAGCAATGCTGTGTCAGAGTAAGCGAGTAAGTCAGCGAACTCATAAAATCAGCAAAAAAAGCTACCATCCCAAGTAAGGTTGGTAGCTAATAGAATCTAAGAATATAAAATCATTTATGCAAATCAGCGTATACCAAAATACACAAAATATTATTCGTAGTTGGAAAAACCATAATCTGTAATTTGACCATAACTTGCATAGTGTGTAGAACAATAAACCAACCCAGCTTTTGTAAAGCAAACCCCACAGCCAATATGTCGGTGATTTTCACTCAGCAACTGCGCATTATGCCCAGAAGAATTTTTCCAATAATAAAGGATTTCCTCGGCGTACTCGGTTGGCGTGGATTTTGAAGTTGTACCGCCTGTACAACATTCGCTTTCAGACAAACCATGTCCAAACAAGTCCTCGTATACATATCCAGAAGCCCGTCCATCCGCACGTTTATGTTTCAGCGAAGGGTCTGCCGCATACTCAACCGCTCTGACCGCAGCCCCCTGATTCATAAAGAGTTTGACAGTATACTCATCCAAACCATTCTCGACGCGGTACTCATTGATCAGCCGGATGACCTCATTGCTGATAACGTAATTTATCGCGTCGTCCGTGATTCCAACGCTTTTCATAGTAGTACGCTTTGTATTTACCGCATCTCTCCAGTAATCTGCCCTGTTCACCACTGCACACGCCTGCGCTCTGGTAACTGTTCCGTTCGGCTGGAATGTTCCGTCCTCGAATTCGGTCAAAAGACCAACATAGTAGCAATATTCCACCGCATCCTTGTATTGACTTCCAATGCTGCCTGCATCGGAAATGTAGTCCAGCATATCGACGTTGATGCTAACGCCGCTTACCGTGACCTCTCCTTCGTATTCGCTGCTGTACAACCCCACAACAATCTCTCCATTATCGCACAAATTGTAGAGCAGTTGCGCCATCTCCTGACGCGGCATCCCCTGATTCAAGCTGGTTTCATCGGTTGCGATTCCGTCCAAGTACCCCTTGTTGGACAAATAACGCACATAGCCGGAGTACCAGCTATCCGAACTGGTTGTCTGTGCCTGCACTTCACTTTCATACGTCGCACGTCCCATCATAGTAATAAACTGCGCCCTCGTCAGCGTTGCATCAGGGTCAAACTTCCCGTCTCCTACGCCCTCAACAATTCCCTGTCCATAGCAATACTCGACATAGTTATAAGCCCAATGACCGCTTACAACATCACTAAAGCTGCTGGCCGCAAAACCATGTATCGGCAGCCCCAGTGCCAGCAGCACCACGATAAGCACCATTGCAATCAGGTGATGGACGGTCTTGCGTCCAAAATATTTCTGCATCATGCTTCTATACCTCCTGAAATTTTTCATTCGATTGACTGATACGGTTCTTTCAATATATTTTTATTGTATCATATCTTTCAACAGAATGTCAACCTGTTTTCGGGACGGTCTGGCCTTCGCAGTTTGGATAACCCTGTGCAAGCGGTAAGGCGAAGCATAATAATCGGTGCTGTTTCTGCGAGACGCACGGGGTTTTCTTAAAGGGGCGGTGCCCCTTTAAGCCGTTAGGGGGTTAAGGTCTTGGAGAAGGGTGACATTCGGACGGGGTACATACTCCCGTGCCTTGTGCGGGCGGCGCGTTCCTTGCGCCGCCGTAAGTCCCCCTTCTCCAAGCGCGTCTTTGCCTGCTTTCGCCGCGTAGCGAAAGTAGGTCGCTCCCGCAGGAGCGAAACCTGCCCCTGCGACGAAACTTCCCCGCTCCTGCACATTGCGGTCAGCCGGAACGGATAAAAATTTAGCTGTATTCCCAGAAGCGTACAAAGTAAAAGAAGTAGAAATAAAATAAATGCTGCCGCCCTGGAGTCATACAGTTGCCGCTTGAAAATTTAGCACGGCTATTGTATAATGTCCGCAAATCACGGATGAAACGGAGACCGCTTCGATGACAGAGGAAATTCAAAAGCTGAAGCAGCTGATAGACGGGAGCGACAACATCGTGTTTTTCGGGGGCGCCGGAGTTTCAACGGAGAGCGGCATCCCGGACTTCCGCAGTGTGGACGGGCTTTACAGCCAAACCTACAAATATCCGCCGGAAGAAATTTTAAGCCGGAGCTTCTTTGACCGGAACCCGGAGGAATACTACCGTTTCCACCACGACAAGCTGCGTCTGCGGGGCGCGCAGCCGAACGCGGCGCACAAAAAGCTGGCGGAATGGGAGCAGCAGGGCAAACTGAAGGCCGTTATCACGCAGAATATAGACGGGCTGCACCAGGCCGCAGGCAGCCGGAATGTTCTGGAGCTGCACGGCTCGCTGCTGCGCGCCTATTGCGCCCGCTGCGGCAAACCCTGTCCCGCCGACACGATCAACGAGGGCGACGGCGTGCCGCGCTGCACCTGCGGCGGCGTGATACGTCCGGACATTGTGCTGTATGAGGAGCCGCTGGACGCGGATGTAATGGCGCGCGCCATCCACTATATCCGCGCCGCAGACGTGCTGATCATCGGCGGCACAAGCCTGGTCGTCTATCCCGCCGCCGGGCTGATCCGCGACTACCACGGTCACAAGCTGGTGCTTGTCAACAAGGGCGAAACCAGCGCGGATGGGTATGCAGACCTTGTGATACACGAAAAAATCGGGGAGGTATTTGCGCAGCTATGAGCGAAAGAGAAAAAATTTCTGTTCTTGGCGTGGCGTTTGATAACCTGACGATGGACGAGGCTGTTGCGCGGGCATGGGAGCTGCAAAGCGCGCACAGCGGCGCTTATGTCGTAACGCCGAACCCGGAAATCGTCATGGCCTGCCGGGAGAGCGCGGACGTGCGCGCAGCCGTTTCAGGCGCGGCGCTGACCATTGCGGACGGCGTTGGCATCATTTACGGCGCAAAGATTTTGCACACCCCGTTGAAGCAGCGACTGCCCGGCATCGACTTCACCGTGCGGCTGCTGGAACGGATGGCTGCGGAGGGACGCAGCGTGTTCATTCTGGGCGGAAAACCCGGCGTGGCGGAACAGGCGGCGGAACATCTGCTCTCCCGCTTTCCGGGACTGCGTTCCGGTGGCGTGAACGACGGCTATTTTCAGGACAGCGCACCGGTGGTGGAACGGATCAACGCCGCCGCGCCGGACCTGCTGCTCGTCTGTCTCGGCGCGCCAAAGCAGGAGCAATGGATGTACGCCAACGCCGCCGCGCTGGACGCCGGACTGCTGATCGGCGCGGGCGGCAGCGTGGATGTGTTTGCCGGTACGACGCGGCGCGCGCCGCGCCTGTTCCAAAAGCTCGGACTGGAGTGGTTTTACCGTCTGCTCCGCGAACCGTGGCGCTTTGGCCGCATGATGCAGCTTCCAAAATTTCTGCTCTGCGTGATTTTCAAACGGGATTCGACGGAAAAATGATGCATCGGCGGCGTATGCTTGTGGGTAGAATAAAGAGGGCGGACGTCCTCCGCTGACGGGCGGCAAAAAAGCGGGAGTCCCCGCAAGGGACTCCCGCCACGCACACAGCGAACCGTTTCCCGGTTCAGCAGCAGGGGTTGCAGTTGGTGTTGCAGTCGTTGCCGCCATTGCAGCCAAAGCCGCAGCCGCCGCAGCAGCTCAGCAGAATGAGGATAATGATGATCCAAAGACAACCGTTATTTCCATACATAGTTTTGATGTCCCTTTCTCCGCACCGGACGGATAAAATTTTTCAAAACGCTGTCTGCACACGCGGTGCGGTGTGAATGCGTGCAGGTTTTTTCCGCAGTGACAGAGGAAGCCGGCGCCGGAGCTTCATCTGAACCATACTATGCGCCGTGCCGCGCGGCGGTTCCTACCGTTTTTTCCAAGTCTGATTTTCAGCGGCAGAATGGAGTTTTTTTCAGATGTCCGATAAATTTCATGATATATATCGCCAGACAGACCCGGAGGGCTTTCCGGAGGAAAACCCGCTTGTGGACGTATTTTCCGACGGCGCACCGTCAAATGAACCGTCGGCAGCGGAAAAGCAGGACGGCGAGGAGATCACGCTGGAGGCGCGGGACTACCGCCCCATCCGCCGCAGCCGCACGGGGCGCACCGGCTGTCTGGGCGGGCTGATGTACGCTGTGTTCGTCATCGCCGTCTCCATGCTGCTGGCCGCCGGAGGCTGGCTTGCAGCCTGCGATGTGCTGGCGCTGAACAAGGAGGACGTTTCCGCAACGGTCTACCTCCCTGCGGATATTTTTACGGAGGAAACGCGCGACATAACGGACGACGAGGGCAACGTCACCGGTACGCAGACCGTGACCGTCGCGGATATTGATTATGTGGCAAGTGCGCTGAAGGATGCGGACATCATTCAGTACAAAACGATTTTTAAGCTCTTTGCCCAAATATCCCATGCGGATTTGAAAATAGACCCCGGCACTTATGTGCTGACGACAGAGCTGGACTACCGCGCGCTCGTGAAAAATATGCAGGTCGGCACCGCCTCGATGGTGGAAACGACAATTACCTTCCCGGAAGGCTATACAATGGCTCAGATTTTTGAAAAGCTGGAGGAGGAAGGCGTTTGCAGCGTGGAGGACCTTTACGATGCGGCGGCGAATTTCAGCTATTCCTTCCGCTTTCTGGAGGACGCGGAACCCGGCGACGCATCGCGGCTGGAGGGCTTTATTTTCCCAAACACTTATGACTTTTATCAGGGGGAACAGGCTTCCAGCGTGATCAACAAGTTCCTGACCGCGCTCCATTCCCGCATCACGGCGGATATGTGGGTACAAATTGAAAATCGCGGCACGACCTTCCGGGAAATCGTCACCGTGGCCTCGATGATCGAAAAGGAGGCGGCAAACGACGACGAACGGGCGCTGATCGCATCCGTCATCTACAACCGCCTGAACGCGGGCATCGAGTTGGCGATCGACTCCACCATCCTCTACGTCCACCCGGAATACACCGGTGGCGCCAATCTGCCAGAGGAATATCTGACGGAGGACAGCCCGTACAACACACGGCTTTACGCCGGTCTGCCGCCAACGCCGATCTGCAATCCCGGCATGGCCTCCATCAACGCGGCGCTCCAGCCCGCCAGCACCAACTATTATTACTACGCGCTGGACACTGGGACCGGCACCCATCGCTTCTTTACCAATTCCGCCGAATTTGAGGCGTTCGTTGCCACGCAGGACTACAACTGAACAATGCGAGGCCCCGGCTCATCCGCAGCGGATAGCCGGACCTCGCATTTTTTCAGACTGCGGGAACAGAAAATCGATATGTTAAATTGAAATATATATGCAAATAAATCTGTGCAAAAATGGGATGGAAGCGCAATTTGAAAACTTCCACCCCATTATGATTCTTTCGTATTATACAAAGAAACTTTGAAAAAAGCAAGTGTTTTTTGAAAATTTTGTTTGCATTTTGGAACACAATCCGGTATTATTGTTTTTACAACCGACGCATGGCATATTCCAAACAGCACCGCCATGCGTTTCTGTTGTTCTGGAAAGCGCACAGGCTTTCCGCAGATGAGCCACTATAATCGGAAAAAAGGAGCGTATCAAAAAACATGGAAAATCTCATCTGGCTTGCACCTATCCTGGCTGTGATCGCGTTGATCTTCGCGGGCATCAAGGCCGCGACTGTCGGAAAGGCCGATCCCGGCACCGACAGAATGAAGGAAATCGCGGGCAGCATCGCAGAGGGCGCGAAGGCGTTTCTCTTTGCGGAGTACAAAATCCTCGTGATTTTCGTCGTCGTACTCTTTCTTCTCATCGGCCTGTTCATCGGCTGGGGTACAGGCATCTGCTTCCTCGTTGGCGCAGTATTCTCCGTTGCCGCAGGCTATGTCGGCATGAACACCGCGACGCGGGCAAACGTGCGCACTGCAAACGCGGCACGCACCAGCGGCATGAACAAGGCGCTTGGCGTCGCCTTCTCCGGCGGCTCCGTCATGGGTATGTGCGTCGTTGGTCTGGGTCTGCTTGGCTGCTCGCTGATTTACATCATCACCGGCAACACAGAAATCCTCTTTGGCTTCTCTCTGGGCGCTTCCTCCATCGCACTGTTCGCGCGTGTGGGCGGCGGCATCTATACCAAAGCGGCTGACGTCGGCGCAGACCTTGTCGGCAAGGTCGAGGCCGGTATCCCGGAGGACGACCCCCGCAACCCCGCCGTCATTGCGGACAACGTCGGCGACAACGTCGGCGACGTGGCCGGCATGGGCGCGGACCTGTTTGAGAGCTATGTCGGCGCTGTGGTTTCCGCGCTGACGCTCGGCGTTTCCGTTGCCGGATTGTTCACCGGCGCCGGAACCGTGTTCCCGCTGCTGCTGGCGGCGTGCGGTATTTTCGCCTCCGTCGTTGCAACATTCTTTGTCCGCAGCGGTGAAAATTCCAACCCGCATACCGCGCTGAAAATGGCGTCTTATGTTTCTGCGGTCATTATGATCATCGTGGCGCTCATTTTTGGCAAACTCTTCTTTGGCAATTTCAACGCTGCCATCGCCATCATCGCCGGTATCGTCGTCGGCGTCCTGATCGGCGTTG
>JAJBUU010000012.1 GCA_020860205.1 Oscillospiraceae bacterium
ACGGATGCCCTCGCCCTGGTTACGCAGGATGATGTCATGGGGTGGTTCCGAGCGTTAAACTACTGCCGGTAATTTTGAACGTTGCTATAAGTGCCCTGTGTACGCACTTGACAGTATGCCCTATAATAAATAATTAAGTTAACAGAAACAGCCGCCCACAAGAATTGCGAGCGGCTGTTCCCGTCTGAAAAAGAAAAAAGGGAAGGTGATGAAAAGCTAGAAAAGAATTATGTCATGGACTAATTCGCATATTATAGCGCGTTTTCGGCGTGATTGCAAGGATTTTTTTCAACCGCAGCACATGCGGAAATTTCAGAAGAAGTTTTAAAAGATTTTATGGTGGAATTTGAAAAAAGCGGGAATATCAATATTGAAGTTTAGCCCAAAGTTTATCCCATTTGACCATCAAACTGCAATAATTCACAACAAATTGCGATACTTTGGGCGCACCGATTTGTGTACACGAAAAAACCGCAGACTGCATCCCTTGCGAAGGGATGCGGTCTGCGGGTCTCTTTTCTGTACTATGCCAGATAATGTCCGAAAAATTCGCTCATTTTGTCAAACGGAATCACATCCATCCGGTCATAAAGGTCTGTGTGGACTGCGCCGGGTATGATCATCAGCTCCTTGTTGTCGCCGGTCAGCTTTGCAAATGCGTCCCGACTGAAATAGCAGGAGTGGGCTTTTTCCCCGTGGATGACGAGGGCTGCGTTGCGGATTTCCTGACTGTATTGCAGGATGGGCTGATTGAGAAAGGACTGACAGCCGGTCACGTTCCAGCCGCCGTTGGAGTTCAGGCTGCGGGGATGGTAGCCGCGTGGGGTCTTGTAATAGTCGTAGTAGTCCCGCACAAAGAACGGCGCGTCCTCCGGAAGCGGGTCTACCACGCCGCCGCCCGGCGCATAGGCGCCGTTCTTGTAGTCGAGGATGCGCTGGGCACAGAGCGCCTTGCGCTTTTCGTACCGGGCAGCCTCGCTGTCCTCGCTGTCAAAGTAGCCTTTGGCGTTCACGCGGGTCATATCATACATGGTGGAGGAAACCGTGGTCTTGATGCGGGTGTCGAGCGCCGCTGCGTTCAGCGCCATGCCGCCCCAGCCGCAGATGCCGATGATGCCGATTTTCTCCGGGTCAACATTCTCCTGCACGGAGAGAAAGTCCACCGCCGCCATAAAGTCCTCTGTGTTGATGTCCGGGGAGGCCATATAACGGGGCTGCCCGCCGCTCTCGCCTGTGAAAGACGGGTCAAAGGCGATGGTCAGAAAGCCGCGCTCCGCCATCGTTTGCGCATACAGGCCGGAGGACTGCTCCTTCACCGCGCCGAAGGGACCGCATACCGCAATGGCCGGGAGTCGGCCCTGCGCGTCTTTTGGCACATACAGATCTGCCGCCAGCGTAATGCCGTAGCGGTTGTGGAACGTCACCTTGCTGTGGTTCACGTTGTCGCTTTTCGGGAAGGTCTTGTCCCATTCCTGTGTTAAGGTAAGCTGTTCATTCACTGTGATTTCGTCCTTTCCAGATCGTTTTATTTTAAACGGAAAACAGGCGCCGTTTGCCACAGCCGCAGTTGAGCGGCGTTGTCTTAATACCAGTCGTGTTTTTCGTTTCGGTCTAAGGCGTTGATTTGCGCCATCTCTGCATCGGTCAGCTCAAAGCCAAACAGGTCAAGGTTTTCCCGGATGTGTTCCGGGTCGCTGGAGCCGGGAATCACCACGACGCCTTTTTGGCGGTTCCAGCGGAGAATGACCTGCGCGGAGGAAACACTGTGCGCCGCAGCAATCGCGGAAATGGTTTCATCCCCCAAAAGCTCCGCTGTGTGTCCCCGTCCGCCGAGCGGATACCAGCCCTGCACGACGATCCCCAGCGATTGAATATAGGGGATCACGTCGTTTTCCTGATAGTAGGGATGGATCTCATTTTGCACCAGCGCAGGGGTGATGTTCACTTCGGGCAAAAATTCCTCCAGCTCATCAACATACCAGTTGGACAGACCGATCGAATGTACCTTGCCGTCCGCAACGGCCTGTTCCAGCGCCAGATATGCTTCCACATCGCCATCCCCCGGATGGTGCAGGAGGATCATGTCGATGTAGTCCAGACCCATCTTTTCCAGCGCCGCGTCAATGGCGTCGGCGGCATAGCTGTATTGATTGGGATAGAGCTTTGTGATTACAAAAATTTCCTCACGTGGCACATCGGAATCCCGGACGGCCTGCCCGACAGCGGCCTCGTTGCCATACATATACGCGGTGTCGATCAGCCTGCCGCCCGCTTCCAGAAGCGCGGCAATGGAAACGGCGCATTCCTCATCCGACAGGCTGTAAGTGCCAAGCCCCATGATCGGCATTTCATAGCCGCTGTTTAGCAGCACGGTCTTTGTTTCAAAGTTAAATTCCCCCACGTTAAGCACCTCACTTTCCGGTAATTCTAAACTTTCTACCCATTCGGATACGTCACTTTCCGATGCATCTCCGGAGAAGCGCCGCCCGTCCATCCATGTGACGGTATCGGCGCAGAGCCCGTGCAGATTTTCAGCGCTGGAACCGATGCCGCTGCTGTGGGAGGTGCAGAAGGGGATGATCGTCGTGCCGGAGAAGTCATAGCTTTCCAAGAAGGTGCTGATGATTCTCGGCGCCTGTCCGTGCCAGATGGGATAGCCGAGAAAAATCACGTCATACTGCGCCATGTTTTCCACGCTGCCGGAAATCGCAGGACGGGCGGAAGCGTCCTCCTGCTCACGGTCGGCGCGCCCTCCGGTATAATACGCCAGGTCTTCTTCCGTATAAGGGACCTCCGGCACGATCTCGTAGCTGTCCGCGCCGGTTGCATCTGCGATCCACGCCGCAATTTGCGCAGTCGTGCCGGTGCAGGAAAAATAAGCGACCAATGTCCTGCCGCTCGCGGGTTGCGAGACGGACGGTTCCGCTCCGCATTGGTAACGATAAATCATCATAGCGGCTTCTCCTCTCGTGGCTGTGCCCTCTGGGTCAAAGATGTTTCCGGCTCTGCCGGAGATGATGCCTTCCTCCTGCGCCCATGCCGCAGCGGCGCGTGCGTAGTCTGGTATTTGCGCGGCATCGGCAAAGTCTGCGGCGCCGGAGGGCGCAGGTTCTCCCGCGTATCGCCACAGGATTACGGCAAGCTGGGCGCGGGAAATCGCATCCTCCGGCGCAAAGCGCCCGTCGTCATGCCCGGTAATGATCCCCGCCTGCTCCGCCCACGCCGCAGCTTCGGCATAATAGGCCGCTGCGGGAACATCTGCAAAGCCGGAAACGCCGCCCGCAGGTTCGTCAGCCAGCCGCCAGAGGATCGTCACGACCTGCGCTCTGGTGGTCGTTCCGTCCGGGGAAAACGTGCTTGCGGATGTTCCGGCCATCAGGCCGGTTTCCCAACAGTATTGCACTGCGTCCGCAAAGTATGCATCGGACGGAACATCTGCAAACGGCATTGCAGATGGCGCGGCGTCTGTCTCCGCAGCAGCAGGGGTCGTATCCGCGGAAAGAACCTGCGCATTGCAGGCCATCATCATACCCGCGGCAAAGACAGCGGCAAGCAGCAGGCATAGCTTTTTCATCATGTGTCTCCCGTCCTCTCTGTAATTTGTCTGATGATTTTTGCAGGTACGCCGCCCACGACCGTATAGGGCGGCACGTCCCGCGTCACGACCGCGCCGGCCGCCACGACCGACCATGCTCCGATGGTTACGCCGGAGAGAACGGTCGCGTTGGAGCCGATCCATACATGCGCGCCGATTTGGATGGGGGCATAGTGCAGCTTTCGGTTCTGCGCCGGGTTCAGGTCGTGGTTGACGGTAGCCAGCACCACATTGTGGCCGATCAGCGCGCCGTCTCCGATTTCAATGCCGCCCTGATCCTGAAAATGGCACCCGGAATTGATGAAAACGTCTTTCCCAATGTGAATGTTCTTTCCGAAATCCGTATAGAACGGCGGGAACAGCCGGAACGAATCGTCTATTTGCCGTCCGGTCAGGCGGCGCATGATTTCCCGGATTTCCTCCGGCGTATGGTACTGTGCGTTCAGCTCCACGCCGATACGGATCGCCTCCTGGTAAAGCGTCTCGGCATAAGCGTTGCATTCCGCATCGTCGTCCCGTTCGGCGCGGTAGCCTGCGATCACATCTTCCACTGTCATGTTCCGTTCCCCGCTTCCCCCGCTTCGTTCAAACTGCCATACTGACTCTCGTCCACCGGTTCCAGCCACTCGTTAGAACTGTTTTCGCCCGGCACCTCTACCGCCAAATGGGAAAACCAGCAGTCCGGCGCGGCGCCGTGCCAATGCTTCACACCGACGGGAATATTGATGCAGTCTCCCGGTTTCATCTCCACGGCGTCCTTGCCCCATTCCTGATAATAACCCCGTCCGGCCACGCAAATCAGGATCTGACCGCCGCCCTTATCCGCGTGATGGATGTGCCAGTTGTTGCGACAGCCCGGCTCAAATGTCACGTTGAAAATGCCGACCTGACTGGTGGATACGGGCGCAAGATAGCTCTGCCCGATGAAATACTGTGCAAAGGCGTCGTTGGGTGCGCCGATGGGGAACACCATTTCGGCAGCGTGCGCGCTCTTTGCATCGGTTGGAGCAGCGTCCTCCGCCCAGACCTCCTTTGCCATGTAAAACACCGCCCAGCCCTTCGGCCAGCCCACATAAAAGGCGGCATGGGTGATGATGGCGGCGATTTCTTTTTTTGTCACACCGGCATTTTTCGCATTTTCCAGATGATATTTGAGCGAGGAATCCGTAATGCCGGAGGACATCAGCGCCACCACCGTGACGATGCACCGCGTCTTGTGGTCGATGTCGGGATTGTTCCAGTTCTCTCCGAACAGCACATCGTCGTTGAAATGTGCAAATTCCGGCGCAAAATCGCCCAACGTGTTCCGTCCGGCTGTCTGTACGATTTTTTCCATGATGAACCTCCATTTTTATATTCTGAAAAACCGCCCGCCCTGCGCGGGCAGGACGTTTGGGTTGGGAATTTGAGATTTCATTTATAGAATACCGCATCTG
The DNA here is from genome assembly GCA_020860205.1 of Oscillospiraceae bacterium. Classification (GTDB taxonomy): domain Bacteria; phylum Bacillota; class Clostridia; order Oscillospirales; family Oscillospiraceae; genus RGIG7114. The sequence goes on from JAJBUU010000012.1 coordinate 5,032, forward strand.
CGCGGAAATTACAAATACTTCGTTTGCTGCGGATGATATGCCTTGCTTCTATGGAATCCAGCTGCTATAATAGGAAGCAACAGGAAGGAAAGGCAGCGCCGCATCCATCGGGAGCGGCGGACGGCAGCTTTGCGCCGGAAAAAGGCGCAGGGAGGAGGGCGCAATGGATTTAAGGGTACTGCGGTATTTTCTGACGGTCGTGCGGGAGGAGAGCATCAGCGGGGCAGCGGAAGCGCTGCACCTGACGCAGCCGACCCTGTCCCGACAGCTCAAGGAGCTGGAGGCGGAGTTTGGCGCGCAGCTTTTCATTCGCGGGAACCGCGCGCAGAAACTCTCTCTGACGGAAAAGGGAATGCTCCTGCGGCGCAGGGCGGAGGAGCTGATCGAGCTTGCGGACAGGACGCAGGCGGAAATGCTGCTGCAGGACACAGAAGTCGGCGGCGATTTGAATATCGGCGGCGGAGAATCTGCGGGAATGAGAACCGTTGCCAGAGCCGCCAGCGCCCTCCATGCGCAGTATCCGAATATCCGCTTTCACCTGTACAGCGGAAATGCGGAGGATGTAAAGGAGCGGCTGGAGCGCGGTCTGCTGGACTTTGGCGTGTTCATCGGACCGGCCAGTCTGGAACCGTATCACACGCTGCGCCTTCCGGACGCGGATGCGTGGGGGCTGCTGGTGCGGGAGGATTCTCCTTTTGCGGCGCGCAGCAACATCCGTCCGGCGGAGCTGCAGGGCGTGCCTTTGATCACATCCCGGCAGGAGCACGCGATCCGTTCGCTGGCGGAGTGGACAGGCATTGCGCCGGAAAAGCTGAACGTGGTCGCCACCTATAATCTGCTGTTCAATGCGTCCCTGCTGGTGGAAGCGGGGATGGGAGCCGCACTGTGTCTGGGCGGCATCCTGAATACGGCGGGGACTGCGCTTCGGTTCGTGCCGCTTGATCGTTCTAATGTGCTGCACCTGTCTCTGGCTTGGAAAAAGTACCAGACGCTGAACAAACCGGCGGAGCTGTTTCTCGCAGGGCTGCGCGCGCTGTGCGCGGGCGGATGAAGACGTGCGCGCTGCGGCACACCGCCGTGCGGACGCACTGTATACTATATGGAGTGTTGCCGGGCGAGCTGCCGCGCGATTTTTTGATAGTCCGCATTCTCCCGCCGGAAAATCATGTGGAACATGACGTTGGCCGCTGCGTCCGAAATTGGTACAACGGTCCGCCCATTCACAAAGTCAGCGCCCGATGCAAGGTTCGTGACAAAATAGGGCAGCGTGGATGTCCGCGCCAGCTCCTGGAACTCAAATTCGTCCGTCTGCACCAAAAACCGGGATGCCGGCATCTGTTCGCGGCAAAGCTCGCTCCAAAACCCGATGTCGGATTTCAGCAGGCAGTTATAGCCGTTCAGCATTTCCAGCGTGATGGAGGAGCGGCCTGCAAGGGCGTGATCCGGCGGCAGACAGACGGATAATTCCTCCCGGATCAGGGGAACGCAGGTCAGTTCATCATCTGCGGTTGGATAAGGCAGAACGCCGATTTCGCAGGTCCTGTCCTTTACCCGGCTTAAAATCAGAGGGATTTCCGTAAGATGGGAGGAAATCGTTTTGTCCGGGAATTGTTTCGAAAGCGCCGGGAGCAGGCTCCAAAGCGGAGCGGGCGCGCAGGATTCCACCAGAATCGTGCGCAGACTTTGATCAAACTGCCGTACCTGCGCCACCGCGCGTGCCGCGTCCGTAAGCAGTGCACCGGCGTATTCCACTGCTTTCCTGCCGGTTTCATTCAGTGTCAGGCGGTTCTTTCCACGCGCAAACAGGGGAACGCCAAATTCCATTTCCAAATGCTGCATGGTGCGGGTCAGCGTGGGCTGGGAGATGTGCAGCTCCTCCGCCGTTTTGGATAAAGTCCCATACCGGGCAAACGCGGTCAACTGTTCCAGCTCGTATAGATTCAGCATTGTCTGTTTTCCTCCTGACGCTATTCATTTGGCGAATAGCAGATTTCGATATTGCGATTGTACATTCTTTTTGCTTTGCTGTAAACTCTGCATTGTGAACAAATCAATCGCATCAAACAGGAGGAAGCAAAATGAACTATGTAACATTGAATAATGGCGTAAAAATGCCACAGCTTGGATACGGTGTTTATCAGGTGACAAAAGAAGAGTGCGAACGCTGTGTTCTGGATGCGCTGGAAACCGGGTATCGCTCTCTGGACACGGCGCAAAGCTATTTTAATGAGGAAGAGGTAGGCTCCGCCATTCAGAAGTCTGGCTTGCCGCGGGAGGAGATTTTTCTCACCACCAAAGTTTGGATCGAACATTACGGCTATGAGCAGGCCAAAGCCTCGGTGCTGGAATCCATGCAGAAGCTCCGGGTGGACTATCTGGATTTGTGCCTGCTTCACCAGCCGTTTGCCGATTACTACGGTGCTTGGCGGGCTTTGGAGGATTTGTACGAGGCTGGCAAAATTCGTGCCATCGGGGTATCTAATTTCTATCCTGACCGCCTGGTGGATATTGCAAACTTTGCAAAAATTTGCCCCAAGGTCAATCAAATCGAAATCCATCCGCTGAACCAGCAGACGCTTGCCAGGCAATATCTGGATAAGTATGGTATCCAGATGGAGGCTTGGGCGCCTTTCGGTGAAGGTCGCGGGGGACTGTTTGAGAATGAGGTGCTACGGTCTGTCGGTGCAAAGTACGGCAAGACCACAGCTCAGGTCATGCTTCGTTGGCACATCCAGCGTGGTACAGTGGTCATCCCAAAATCTACTCACAAAGAGCGCATGGAGGAAAACTTCAATGTTTTCGATTTCACTTTAACAGACGAGGATATGGCCGCCATTGCTATTCTTGACACAGAAACAAGCTCCTTTTTCTCCCATTATGACCCCGCAATCGTGGAATGGTTTGTGCAAATGGTAGATGCCCGAAAGCAGAACCACGACAGCGCAAGTTAAAAGAAAAATTGGTGACTGGAAGAAAAAGTGCTTATCCAGTTGCAAAATAAGCCGCCTCGACAGGTCGCCGCAGTTTTCACGGCAACCTGTCGGGCGGCAGTGTCCGGAGGCAATGCTCGGAAAAAATGCAAAAAGCGAAAAAAGCCCTTGACAATCACTCCCGCTTGGACGTACAATAGATATAGTTTTTATGGTTTGTTTTTACCGGACAGATGAAAGAGAAGGGCGGCTTACGCGGCATGAGTTTGATACACCATAGAGCGGTTATGATGATGCGCAGCGCCGTCTTTGGCCGGACTTCGGACAAGCGTTCTTGACCGGAGATTATCGGGATCCAGAGGCGGCTTATGGGCGTATCCATAGCCGCCTTTTTTCGTTTCCAAATACAAACCCATTTTTCACAAAGCGCCCGCCTTCGAGCGGCACGAAAAATTTCTTTTTTGATACGGGAGGACAACGATCATGGCAGGACAGGGCATCGGTACCAAATGTGTGCAGGCGGGCTATACCCCCGGAAACGGCGAGCCGCGCCAGATTCCGATTTATCAGAGTACGACCTTCAAATACGCCACCAGCGCCGATATGGGAAAGCTGTTTGATTTGGAGGCGAACGGTTATTTCTATACCCGGCTCCAGAACCCAACGAACGACTGCGTAGCGGCAAAAATCGCCGCGCTGGAGGGCGGCACGGCGGCTATGCTGACCTCCTCCGGTCAGGCGGCCAATTTTTATGCCGTGTTCAATATTGCGTCCTGCGGCGACCATGTGGTGTCCTCTGCGAGTATTTATGGTGGCACATTCAATCTCTTCGCCGTCACGATGAAGCGCATGGGCATCGAGTTCACCTTTGTTCAACCGGACTGCACCGCAGAGGAGCTGGAAGCCGCGTTCCGCCCCAACACAAAGGCTGTGTTTGGGGAAACCATTGCAAACCCGGCGCTGACTGTGCTGGACATCGAGCGCTTTGCAGCGGCGGCGCACGCCCATGGCGTACCGCTGATCGTGGACAACACCTTCGCCACGCCGGTCAACTGCCGTCCCTTTGACTTCGGCTGTGACATCGTGACCCATTCCACCACCAAATACATGGATGGACACGGCGCAGGCGTCGGCGGCTGCATCGTGGACAGCGGACGCTTTGACTGGACGCGCTATCCGGAGCGCTTTCCCGGCCTTTGCACGCCGGACGAGAGCTATCACGGCGTGACCTATACGGAGCGCTTCGGTCTGGGCGGCGCATTCATCACAAAGGCGACCACCCAGCTCATGCGCGATTTTGGCTCTATCCAGTCCCCGCAGAACGCCTTTTACCTGAATCTTGGACTGGAAAGCCTGCACGTCCGCATGGCGCGCCACTGCGAAAACGGTCAGGCCGTTGCGGAGTTTTTGCAGAAGCACCCCAAGATCGCGTGGGTGACTTATCCCGGTCTGCCCGGCGACGATTATTATGCGCTGGCGCAAAAATATCTGCCGCATGGCTCCTGCGGCGTGGTTTCCTTTGGCGTAAAGGGCGGGCGAGCCGCTGCGGAGCAGTTCATGTCCAGGCTGCGCATCGCCGCCATTGAAACGCACGTTGCGGACGCGCGCACCTGTTGCCTGCACCCGGCCAGCAGCACGCACCGTCAGATGAGCGACGCGGAGCTGGAAGCCGCCGGCGTTTCGCCGGACATGGTTCGCCTTTCCTGCGGGCTGGAGGACGCAGCCGACCTGATCGCCGATTTGGAACAGGCGCTTAACTGAAAGGGGCGCACGCCATGCCGATCCGTATCCCAAACGACCTTCCAGCGACCAAAACGCTGACGGAGGAGAATATCTTCGTCATGACGGAAACGCGGGCACTGACGCAGGACATCCGCCCGCTGGAAATTTTGCTGCTGAACCTGATGCCGACCAAAATCGAAACGGAAACGCAGCTTGCCCGTCTGCTCAGCAATACGCCGCTGCAATTTACGCTGGAATTTATCCGTACCCAGAGCCACCGCGCCAAAAATACCGCGCAGGAGCACCTGTTCCAGTTCTATAAAACATTCCCGGACGTCTGCGACCGCAAGTTTGACGGACTGATTATCACCGGCGCGCCGGTGGAGCGGATGCCGTTTGAACAGGTGGAATATTGGGACGAGCTGTGCGAAATCATGGAGTGGAGCAAAACGAACGTACACAGCACCTTCCACATCTGTTGGGGTGCGCAGGCGGGGCTTTATTACCACTATGGCATTCCAAAATACGATCTGCCGGAAAAGCTGTTCGGCGTGTTCCCGCATCAGGTGGAGCGCCGCAGCAGTATGCTGATGCGCGGCTTTGACGAGGTATTCATGGTGCCGCATTCGCGCCACACCACCTGCCGCCGCGCGGACATTGAGGCCTGTCCTGCGTTAAAGATACTTGCCTCCTCTGAACGCGCCGGGATTTACGCAATGGCGACAGAGGGCGGCCATCAGGTGTTCATCACCGGACATTCGGAGTATGACGCGGATACGCTCAAACGCGAATATCTGCGCGACAAGGCGAGCGGGAAACCCATCCGGAAGCCGGTCAACTACTTTCCGGAGGACGACGACGGCCGCCCGCCGCGCGTCACATGGCGCAGCCACGCCAGCCTGCTCTATCAAAACTGGCTGAACTATTTCGTCTATCAAACGACGCCTTACGTTATCGCGGACATCGACGGGAAAAGTGAAACGCAGGCATGAGGTATCACTGCAACAGGAGGAACAACAGATATGTTACCGGAAAAACCACTTGCATGGGGCAGGACGCGGAGCTGCATCCGCGATCTTGCGGAATACGGCTGGGCACGCAAGGCAGAGATCGGCGCGGAGCGGGTCTTTGACTTCAGTATTGGCAATCCCAGCATTCCCGCGCCGGAGGGCGTGAACCGCGCGATCGCGGAGCTGATCGCAGAATATGACAGCATTACGCTGCATGGTTATACCACCGCCGCCGGACTGCTGAGCCTGCGCGAACGGATCGCGGCGGACTATCTCACGCGCTTTTCCGCCGTGGTAGATCCAGAACGGATCTACGTCACCTGCGGCGCAGCCGCCGCGCTTTCCATCAGCCTGCACGCACTGCTGCTGCCGGGGGATGAGGTGATCACCTTCACGCCGTTTTTTGCGGAATACCGCGTGTTTGTGGAGGGCGCTGGCGGTACGCTGGTGGCGGTCCCCTCCCGCGTGGACGACCTGCAAATCGACGGAGCAGCGCTGGAGCGGGCGCTGACTGAACGGACGAAGGCCGTTATTGTCAACTCCCCGAACAATCCTTCCGGCGTGGTGTTGTCCAAAGAGAGCATCCAGACGCTGGCCGAGGCGCTGCGCCGCCACAAGGCAAAGACCGGACACACCGTTTATCTCATCAGCGACGAGCCTTACCGCGAGCTGGTCTATGACGGCGTGGAGGTCCCATGCCTGCTGAACGCATATGACGATACGCTGATTTGCTATTCGTTTAGCAAATCCCTGTCCATTCCCGGCGAGCGGCTGGGTTATATCGTGGTCAGCAGCAGCATGGCGGACGGTGACGACGTTTATTATGGCATCATGGGCGCCGGGCGCTCTTTGGGTTATGTCAACCCGCCAAGCCTGTTCCAGCGTGTGGTGGAGCGCTGCATCGGTCAGACTTCGGATATCGAGCAATATCGGCAAAACCGCGACCTGCTCTGCGCCGGCCTGCGGGAGATCGGCTATGACTTTGTGGAGCCGCAGGGCGCGTTTTATGTCTTTGTCCGGACGCTGGAGCCGGATGCAAAGGCGTTCAGCGAGCGGGCGAAAAAGCATGAGCTGCTCCTTGTGCCGAGCGACGATTTTGGCTGCCCCGGCTTTGTGCGGCTGGCCTACTGCGTGGACGCAGACATGATCCGGCGTGCCATGCCCGCGTTCCGCGCGCTGATGGAGGAGTACCGATGACGCTGTTTTTAACCAGCAGTCCAACACTGGTGCGCGGCGGAGCGCTGAACCCCGCAAACGGCTTTGCCGATGCGCTGCGTGCAGCCGTTCGGCCTGATGCATCGGCGCTGTTCGTGACTTCCGAGCCGGGTGACCCCGCGTTTACAGCCGCAGTTTCCACCGCGCTGCGGACTGCATTGGAAGGTGCGGGGCTGCGTTTTTCCACTTTTGCAGCGCTTGGCGGCGGCGAAGGGGCGGAACAGGCCGCCAAACTGGTTTCCGCTGCGGATTTTATCATCCTCTCCGGCGGTCACGTGCCAACGGAAAACCGCTTTTTCCATGCCGTGCAGCTCCGTGCGGCGATGCAGGGCTTTGCCGGAACGGTGCTTGGCATCAGCGCCGGGAGCATGAACAGCGCGGAAACGGTCTACGCCCAGCCGGAACTGCCCGGCGAGAGCATAGACCCGGATTACCGGCGCTTTCTTCCCGGTCTTGGCCTGACGCGAAAGATGCTCCTGCCGCACTATCAGGAAACGCGCGGCCTGACGCTCGACGGCAGGCGGCTGTTTGAGGACATCACTTATCCGGACAGCATGGGACGCGAATTTTTTGCGATCCCGGACGGTTCTTATCTTTTCTCTGCGGATGGGGAGGAGCGCTTCTTTGGTACGACCTATCGCATCGCAGACGGAAAAGCGGAACAGATACAGTGATGCTGTGCTTCCACGCGAAAACAAAAGAGACTGCACCCGACCATCCGGTTCGGTGCAGTCTCTTTTTCATCGTTTGATGTGCCGTGTTCAAAGCTGCGTGGACTGCCTGTCCCGCGTAATGACAAGACGCATCGCCTCCACTGCGGTTTCAATTGCGCCGGAGGTATCCTCGCACATCTGCTGGTCCAGCCCGGCGGCTTCGCGCTCCTGGTTCCAAATCACATGGAAGCAGGCGCCGCAGCGGCAGCCGAGCGCGGCAGCTACGACAAAGAGCGCGGCAGATTCCATCTCTGACGCTTTCACGCCAAGACGCTTCCACGCCTCCCACTTTTCCAGCAGTTCGCCCGCAACCGGCATACGGGACGGGCTGTGCTGCCCGTAGAACGAATCCTTGCACTGCACCACGCCGGTATGCACGGTTTTCCCCAGATTCCGCGCGGCGTCCCGCAGGGCGACCGTCATGTCCAGGTCCGCAACGGCGGGAAATTCCGGCGGGGCATATTCCGCGCTGGTATGCTCAAAGCGCACCGCACCGGTGGCGACGACGATGTCTCCGGCGCGCACGGCGGTGTCAATGCCGCCGCAGGTCCCGCAGCGGAGGAAGGTGTCTGTGCCGATGTTGTGCAGCTCCTCCATTGCGATGGCTGCGGATGGACCGCCGATCCCGGTGGAGCAGACACTCACCGTCTCGCCCAGCAGGGAACCGGTCCAGACGCAGAACTCGCGGTTATAGGCCACCTGCGCCGCCCCGTCCAGCCGCGCGGCGATTTGTGGGATGCGGCCGGGGTCCCCGGCGAGAATGGCGTAGCGTCCCACGTCGCCGGGAACACAGTGGATATGAAACTGCTTTTCCATTGCCTGCATTGAAATTCAGTCCTCCTTTGCCGTGCAGATCAGCTCGGCGTAGCGCACGGTTTCCATCGCGTCCTTCGCATATTTGTCCGCGCCGATTTGCGCGGCGTAATCTGCGGTCAGTACCGCGCCGCCCACACAGATTTTGCACCACGGCGCGCGCGCGCGGAGCAGGCGGATGGTTTCCGCCATTGCGGGAACTGTGGTCGTCATCAGCGCACTCAGCCCGGCAAGCGGCGCATGGAGCGCGCAGACCGCATCCGCCACGGTCTCCGGCGGCACGTCCTTGCCCAGATCGGTGACGGCAAAGCCGTAGTTTTCCAGCAACAGCTTCACGATATTTTTGCCGATGTCGTGGATGTCCCCGTGGACGGTGGCGATGACCACCGCGCCTTTGGAAACGCCGCTGTTCCCGCTGCGCGCCATTGCGCTTTTGATGACCTCAAACGCTGCGGCGGAGGCCTCCGCGCTCATCAAAAGCTGCGGCAGATAAACGGTCTTTTTTTCAAATCCCTCGCCCACGGTGTTCAGCGCGGGGATGATTTCCTCGTTGATGACGGCCAGCGGGTCGGCCTCCGGCAGCGAGAGCAGCGCGGCGGTTTTGTCCGCTGCGGCCTGCTTAAAGCCCTTTATAATATCTCTTTGCAGCTCCGTTGCCCCGGAAACGGCGGCAGGCGCGGGCACGGGCACGTCGCCGGTGGAGACGACCGGCGCGGCGGACGCAAGGGAGCCGACAAAGCCGATGTAGCCCTCAAACCGCGCGTCCAGCGCGTGCAGCGCGCGGTAGGCATGATAGGACTGCATGATCGCGGCGGAGCCGGGGTTGATGATTGCGCCGGACAGCCCGTTTTCCAGCGCAAGCGCGTAGAATGCGCCGTTGAGTATGTCGCGTCCTGGCAGACCAAAGGAGATGTTGGAAACGCCCAGCACCGTATGGCAGCCAAGCCCATACCGGATCTCCCGCAGCGCGGCCAGCGTGGTCATTCCGGCCTGCGGCTCCGCGCTGACGGTGACGGTCAGCGTGTCGAACAGGATGTCCTTCCGGTCAATGCCGTATTTCTCCGCTTCGTGCAGGATGCGCTTCGCAATTTCCACACGCGCAGGCGCGTCCTCCGGGATGCCGCGCTCGTCCAGTGTCAGGGCAACGACTGCGCCGCCGTATTTCTGCACCAGCGGGAAAATCGCGTCCATGCTCTTTTGCGTACCGTTGACAGAGTTGACCAGCGCCTTGCCGTTATAGCAGCGCAGCGCCCGTTCCATCGCCGCAGGGTCGGAGGTGTCAAGCTGCAGGGGCAGCGCGGTTACGGCCTGTACTTCCTGCACGACGGTCTCCAGCATCTCCGGCTCGTCGATCTCCGGCAGACCGACATTCACATCCAGAATGTGAACGCCGGCTTCCTCCTGTGCGGCGGCAAGATTGAGGATATAGCCGATGTCACGCTCCACAAGCGCCTGTTTCATCCGCTTTTTGCCGGTGGGATTGATGCGCTCCCCGATGAGCACCGGATCGTTTGAAAAACGCACCGCATGGGTATAGGAGGACACGACCGTTTCCTCCTTTGGCGGGATGGGGGCGGGCGCGTCCTGCGGCATCGCGGCGGCGAGCGCCGCGATATAGACCGGGGTACTGCCACAGCAGCCGCCCACGGCGCGCACGCCCTCCGCAGCCAGCGCCGCAACGTCCGCGGCAAATTCCATCGGCTCCACGTCATAAACGGTGCGTCCGTCCTCCACGCGCGGCAGTCCGGCGTTCGGTTTGAAAATCACCGGCACGGAAGCGCAGCGCAGATATTCCCGCACGACCGGGAACAGCGCCTTTGGCCCCAGAGAGCAGTTGACGCCGATCGCATCCGCGCGCATCCCTTCCAGCATGGCGACCATCGCCTCCGGCGATGCGCCGGTCATCAGCTTTCCGTCCTCCCCATAAGCGTTGGAAACAAAAACCGGCAGGTCGCTCTGCTCCTTTGCAGCCAGCAGCGCAGCCTTTGTTTCGTAGCTGTCGTTCATCGTTTCAATGAAAATCAGATCCGCGCCGTGTTTTACGCCAAGGCGCACCGTTTCCGCAAAGGCGGCGACGGCATCCGCAAAAGTCAGGTCGCCGTATGGCTTCAGCATCCGTCCGCTGGGACCGACATCCAGCGCGATCCACTTTGGCTGTGTGCCGCGGCTGCTCTCCCGCGCGGCGCGGGCGTTTTCCAGCGCGGCGGCAATGACGCGCTCCAGCTCGTCCGGTGCAAATTTCAGCGGGCTTGCGCCGAAGGTGTTAGCGTTGACGATATGGCTCCCCGCGTCAAAATAGTCCCTGTGGATTTTCACAAGCTCTGCCGGATGGGTCAGGCTCCAGCGCTCGGATAGCTCGCCCGGCGCCATGCCCGCCGCCTGAAGCAGCGTGCCAAGACCGCCGTCGAGCAGGATATAATGGGTTTTGAGATAGTCCCGCAGATTCATGTGTCCCTCCTGTATGCGCAGTCCGCCGCCGCACAGTGTGCGCAGGGCGCGGTCTGTGCTGTCGTCTCCCGTGCGTTCGGTATGATCCCGGCGATGGCTGTGACGGATTTGGACGGGGTCATCAGCAGACTTTCGTTCAGCGTGATCCCGGCTCTGCGCGCACAGTCCAGCGCGCGCGTCAGCGGGGTCTGCAACGCCAGCGGCAGATCGCCGTAGCCGGGACTGAAACGGGGGCGCAATCCGCCCAGCTCCTGCGCCATGTCCGCGCAGAATCTGTCACAGATCGCCTCCACCCGTTCCGTGCCGATGGCCTGAAAGAACAGGGATTTTGTGACAGAGAGCCTGGAATATCTGGAAATCAGCCGATCAAAGGCCAGCCCTGCCGTTGCCGCAAAGACGAGAACGCGGCGGCAGTCCTGCAAATTGCGGCGCAGCGCTGCGGATGTAGTGGTGGCAAAGCCCAAATCCAGCGCGCCGCCCCGCTCCGCAAGGTCGAATATGCGGTAGCATACGCGCCCCGGTTCGGCTGTGGCCTCCGCCTCCGCAATGCATTCCTCCAGCAGCGGCGGCGCAGTCCCGTTCGGGCAGCGTGCATAGCGCAGGATCTCCGCTCTGCGGAGGGGCAGCGTGCCATATGTTTTGGTCAGAACAGGCGTCATCAGTGCAAAATGTCGGAAAGGTTGTCCATCAGCTTTTCCGCAATGTCCGGCTTGTTCATCGAATAAATGTGAATGTTCTGAATGCCATTGGCATAGAGGTCAATGATCTGTTCCGTGGCATAAGCGATGCCCGCCTGTTTCATTGCGGCGGGGTTCGTGCCGAATTTGTCTATCAGGCTGAGGAAACGGTGCGGAACGAACGCGCCGGAGAGCCTGACCGCGCGCTTGACCTGGTTGGCGTTCGTGATGGGCATGATGCCCGGCACCACCGGCACGGTGATGCCCGCTTCCCGAATGCGGTAGAGGAAGCTGTAAAGCCGCGTGTTGTCAAAAAACATCTGCGTGGTCAGAAAATCGCAGCCCGCGTCCACCTTTTCCTTCAAATAGGCGATGTCCTCCCGGCTGTTTGCGCTCTCCGGATGCACCTCCGGGTAGCACGCGCCGCCAATGCAGAAACCGCCGGCCTGCTTCAGCTCGCGCACCAGCTCCACGGCATGATGATAAGGCCATGCGCTGCGGTCGGAGGCCTCCAGCGCGGGCGTCAAATCGCCGCGCAGGGCGACGACGTTTTCAATGCCGCAGGATTTCATGTCTGCGATTTGCTGCGCCACGGTTTCGTGTGTGGAGGAAACGCAGGTCAGGTGCGCCAGCGTGGGGACATTATAGGTATCCTTCAGGTGCGCCGCAGTTTGCAGCGTATACGGACTGACGCCGCCGCCCGCGCCGTAAGTGACGCTGACAAAAGCAGGGGAGAGGGCGGCGATTTTTTCCGTCGCGGCTTTCACACTTTCAAAATTTGTACCCGCGCGCGGCGGGAATACCTCAAAGGACAGAGTCAGGCGATCCTGCTGAAGCAATTCCGTCAGTTTCATCTCTTTGGCCTCCTGTGCGCGTTTTTTGAGATAAGGATCAAAATATCTATCCGATTATACACAAACGCGCCGCCGAAATCAAGCGTCGGCACGCAGAAAACGCAATTTTTCAGAACGGCAGGGACAGGTTTTGAACATCATGCAGAGGGCTTATGTGCTCCGTTGCAGAGTAAATCAAGAAACGCTCGTATCCCGTATACGGGCGTTTTTCTTTAAGGATACGATGATTAAATGACCTATAGAGCAAACAAAGTAGCTCTTGGGTCAAAAATCTTTGCGTGTTTACGTTCAAACGGATCAAAACCGACCATCAAAGGCGCGGATTTGCGCCAGATTTAGCCCCTACACCCATTTTGCTGAAAAGGGCGCAATTACCCCACAAGCGGCATTGGCACCCGTCTTGTTCCTCTGAGATACATCAGGATGTTGGAAAAAGAGAACAGGAACAGGAGCCGATTCCGATTCTTCTCAAGTGCCCCCATACCCGAATTGACAGACAGACAAAACAGTCGTATCATGGAAAGAAA
>JAJBUU010000047.1 GCA_020860205.1 Oscillospiraceae bacterium
GCAAGTATTACGCTTGATACAAATCTGACTACGATTGGCTCCTATGCATTTTCCAGCTGTACAGCACTGAAAAGCATCGAAATTCCGGACAGTATGACAGCCATCGACAACAACGTATTTCAGGATTGCACGAGCTTGGTCACTGTCACCATTCCGGATTCCGTGACCAGCATCGGTGACAGTGCATTTTCCGGCTGCACCAGCCTTGCGAACTTTACGTTCCCCGACAGCGTGATCACCATAGACAGCGGCGCGTTTTATGACTGTACCAGTATTTCCTACCTCGTCATCGGTACCGGACTGACGCGCATCAACGACTATGCCTTCTACAACTGCACCAGCCTCTACGACATCTATTACGCCGACAGCGAGACCGACTGGGGCGACATCGTTGTGAGCAGCGACGGCAACGGCTATTTTCTCGGCGCCACCGTCCACTACAACAGTACCGGACCCGACGCGGGCGACGCAGATGACGCTGGCGAAGGCGATACGGAGAACCAGTGTACCAGCCATGTTGCGGGAGAACCAGTGATAGAAAACGAAATCGCAGCCACCTGCACAGAGGATGGTTCCTATGATTCCGTTACCTATTGTACAGTTTGTGGAGAAGAGCTTTCCCGCGAAACCGTAACGGTTCCCGCAACGGGGCATAACTACGTCAGCGAAGTGACAAAAGAAGCCACAGCCACACAGGATGGTGTAACGACATACACTTGCACAGAATGCGGCGATACCTATACGGAAAGTATTCCTGCAACCGGAACCAGCGACGCCACCTCCGGCGACCTCAATGGCGACGACGAGGTAAATGCAAGCGACCTGACGATTTTGGCGCGGCACGTCGGCAAGGTGGAGACAATGGAGGATGAAACCGCCCTCGCCAACGCGGACGTGACCGGAGATGGAAACGTGGATGCAAGTGATTTGACCAGGCTCGCCCAGTACGTCGGAAAGATCATCAGTTCGCTCGATTGAGCGACAGAATAAGCACACGGAAACCAGACACAGGCGGCGCAAAATGCGCCGCCTGTGTTTTTTGCGTTGTTATGATGCCGATCATATAAGCGGGCGGTCCGTGAGATCGTTGCAAACGGTCAGTCGGTGCAGTGCCCGTGCCGACACGCATGACCCTCTCCGTGATGATGTTCGCCGCAGCTTTCTCCGTGGTGTTCCCCTTCGTGGTGGCTGCACTGAATGTCCGGGACATAAGCAAGCGTCCCCGCCAGAAGCGAGGCCACAGCGTCGTCTGCATCGCCGGTCACACCGCCATAGAGCCTGATTCCTGCGGAGGCCAGCGCAGTCTGCGCGCCGCCTCCGATTCCGCCGCAAATCAGGGTGTCAACGTGCAGCGTAGTCAGGACCTCCGCCAGCGCGCCGTGGCCCTGTCCATTGGTGCTGACCACCTCAGAGGATATGACGGTTCCGTCCTCCACGTTGTAAACCTTGAATTGCTCCGTGTGACCAAAGTGCTGATAGACCTGCCCATTTTCATAGGTAACTGCGATTTTCATTCTAATAGCTCCTTTTCAGAAATAGCTCCTTTTCAGATTTTTGAAATGTGTTTGCTGTTTTCGTCATTTTGCGGCTGCCTGGTTGATTGCGTGCCTGCATCTGCTCATATCATACCCCGATTTGTGTCATATGTCAAGAACTATTATTGACATATACCACAATCCGAGCGGGCGCATCTTTAGGCAACCTTTAGCGCCGTTTGCTATAATTATAAAAAAGGAGGAGGGGGACGTTATGCGGATACTGATCGCAGAGGACGATGCGCGTCTGCTGAAATCGCTGGTACATATCCTGAAGCTGAATAACTTCTCCGCGGATGGGGTGGATAATGGCGCGGATGCGTTGGAATACGCGAAAACCGGCGAGTATGACGGCCTGATCCTCGATATTATGATGCCCAAAATGGACGGGATACAGGTGCTGCGCCAGCTCAGAGAAGCCGGATTTACCACGCCGGCTTTGTTTTTGACCGCTAAGACGAGCGTTTCCCAACGGGTAGAGGGGCTTGACGCCGGAGCGGACGATTATTTGCCAAAACCGTTTTCCACGGACGAGCTGCTGGCGCGGGTGCGGGCCATGCTGCGCCGCAGGGACTCCTTTATACCGGATCTGCTGTGCTGCGGTCCCGTGATTCTGAACCGTTCCACCTATGAGCTGACGTGTCAGAACCAGTCGGTTTCCCTCAGCGGGAAGGAATTTCAGGTGATGGAGATTTTGATGGAAAATCCGCACATCGTTGTGACAACGGAGCAGTTCATCACAAAAATCTGGGGATGGGATACCGCGGTCGATACGAGTGTCGTCTGGGTACACATCTCCAACCTCCGCAAAAAGCTGGCCGCCCTTTCTGCGCCGATCCGCATCCGCTTTCAGCGCGGCGCCGGCTATATTCTGGAGGGCGAGCCATGATAGACGAGCTGCGGAAACGGATGATCGTTATCAGCAGCATTGCCGTCCTGTTTGTTTTCAGCGGGATATTGGCTGCAATGGCCATTTTCAGTGTGCGCCAGCTCAACAACCGGATGGATTTTATGGCGGAGCGCATCTCCGACGGGAACGGCATTTTTCTCCCCTTTGACAAGGAAAATCCGCTTCCTGCGGGGGCAGAGAATTATCCCGGATTTTTCACGGAGGAAACGCCGTTCAGCGCCCGCTTTTTCACCGTATGGTTTGACAGCGACGGCGATTTTGCACAGGCGAATCTGAATTCGATTTCCTCCGTGGATGAGAAAACCGCAGTGGAATACGCCGGCGCGGTTTTGGAAAACGGCAGCCGACGCGGCTGGTATGGTTCGTTCCGCTACCATATTTTCGACGCACAGGACGGAATCGGGGTCGTCTTTGTGGATGGCAGCATGAACCGCGCCACGACGAAGGCGTTTGTGCTGACAGCGGCCGCCGTTACGCTGGGCGGCGCCGCCCTGATCCTGATTTTTATCGTTGTCGCATCCAGGCGGGCGGTGCGCCCGCTCGCGCAAAGCTATGAGAAGCAAACGCAATTTGTCACCGATGCGAACCATGAGCTGAAAACGCCGCTGACGCTCATCCTGACCAACATTGATATCGTGGAACAGGAGCTGGGACACAGTGAATGGCTGGATGACATTCGGGCGGAAGGGAAGCGCATGAGCGAGCTGGTCGGACACCTTACCGCCCTGAGCAGGCTGGACGAGGGCGATTTACCGGTGGAGAAAACGGTGTTTTCATTTACGGAGGTCTGTCAGGACACGGTTTCGGAGTTTTCCGCGCTCATCGACCAGAAACAGCTGCGTCTTACCGCACTCATTCAGCCAAATGTCAGCTATTGCGGAGAGGAGGCCGCGATTCGCAGACTGGTTTCCATTCTCATGGACAATGCGGTGAAATATTGTGATCCCGCAGGCAGCGTCATGCTCTCTCTGGAGAAAAAGCGCCATCCCGTTCTTGTGGTGGAAAATACCTGTCAGGATGTCGCGTCTTTGGAGCTGGATCGCCTTTGTGATCGGTTCTATCGCGCGGACAGGGCGCGGACCGCAGGAACCGGCTTCGGCATCGGACTATCGCTTGCAAAGGCCATCGCGGCGACGCACCACGGCAGCATTTGGGCCTATCAGGCGGGAGCCGGACGGATCGGGTTCCAGGTTACGCTAAAGTGAATGCATCAGGATTCCCGCGCAGCCGCCTGTATTTCTTTGGTGAGGTTCCGAAGGATGACATTGTTGGGAAGCTGCTCTGTCCGCAGACAAATTGAATACAAAATGCAACGCCGCAACTGCAATTTCAGCCGCGGCGTTTTTGTATGCATCAACGATTCACACACGTTCTTGTCAGCGACCCGACACGCGGCTATGGCATCAGCATTGCGGATATGCTCCGCGCCGCCTGACCGGATATGAGCAAATCCAAATAAAAAAACGCCACGGCACGCGCTGACGAAAAATTTTTTTGTTGCTTCTTTTGGAAAAAGATAGTATGATAATCAGACAGTATGATCCAAGGGGGGCAAGGCATGGACGAGGAGCGGGAAACGCAATCGCGCGCGCCGGAAGCAGAAACGGGCTCCGGCGTGCCAGACGCGCCGCTTGCCGCGAACGGTCAGGAGAAAAACAGCTCCGGCCTGTTCGACTGGATACAGTGCATCGTCAGCGCGCTGGTGGCGTGTATTCTGATTTTTGTGTTTATCGGCCGCACTGTGGGCGTGGACGGCGAGAGTATGCTGCCAACGCTGGAGAACGGAGACCGCCTGATCATCACGCGGTTGTTCTATTCCGAGCCGCAGTATGGCGACATCGTGGTGCTGCGCAAGGACAGTTTTAAGGAAACGCCCATTATCAAGCGCGTCATAGCCACGGAAGGGCAGACGGTGGACATCGACTTTGAAACGGGCGTCGTCTATGTGGATGGCGTGGCGCTTGACGAGCCGTATACCAACGAGCCGACGAATGTGCAGGAGGATTTTGAAGGGCCGGTCACGGTGCCGGAGAACTGCGTGTTCGTGATGGGCGACAACCGCAACCATTCTGCGGACAGTCGCATGGAATCCATCGGCTGCGTGGATGTGCGCTATATCATCGGCCATGTTGTCCTGCGCCTGACGCCGGTTTCCAAATTTGGTGCGGTTTCATGAGCGGGCAGGGCAGACAAAGGAACGGGCGGAACGAGCAAAAGCAAAGCGCCGGTTCGACGCAGTATGAGGCGCTTTCTATTCAGTGGTTCCCCGGCCATATGACAAAGGCGCGGCGCATGATCGCGGAGAACATGAAGCTGGTGGACGCGGTATGCGAGCTTCTGGACGCGCGCATCCCCGCCGCCAGCCGCAATCCGGAAATCGATACGCTGTGCGGGAGCAAACCGCGGCTTGTCGTCCTGAACCGGAGCGATTTGGCCGACCCGGAAATCACCGCGCGCTGGCGGGAGTATTTCCGCCAACAGGGCTTGCCGGTGCTGGAAACAGACGCAAAAAGCGGCAAGGGCGTGGCACGCTTTCCGCAGGCCGTGCGCACGGTGCTGCGAGAGCGGCTGGCGGCGCTGGAGGCGAAAGGACAGGGAACCCGTCCGCTGCGCGTTATGATCCTTGGCATCCCGAATGTTGGCAAGTCCACGCTCATCAATCGGCTGGCCGGACGAAAGGCGGCTGTGGCGGGCGATCGCCCCGGCGTGACGCGCGGCAGACAGTGGATCCGCATCGACAGCGGATTGGAGCTGCTGGATACGCCCGGCATTCTCTGGCCAAAGTTTGATTCGCAGGAGGTGGGCGAAGCGCTGGCGCTGACGCGCGCCATTCGGCCTGACATCCTTGACCGGGAAACGCTGGCCGCGAACTTCCTGCTGCGTCTGCGCACGCTGAAGCCGGAGGCTGTTGAGATGCGCTATCATGTCACGCCGGACGCGGAGAAAAATGGCTATGCGCTGCTGGAGGATGTGGGGCGCAGCCGCGGGTTCCTGATTTCCGGCGGCGAGGTGGACCTGGAGCGCACGGCAAACGTGCTGCTCAGCGAATATCACGAAGGGAAGCTGGGGCGCATCAGTCTGGAAGCACCCCCGGAGGACGCATGACGGAGCTTTGGGAAACGGAGAACGAATTGCGCGCGCAGGGGATCGCCCCGGTCTGCGGCGTGGACGAGGCCGGACGCGGACCGTTGGCCGGGCCTGTGTGCGCGGCGGCGGTGATTTTGCCGCCCGACCTGCATCTGGACGGTCTGAACGATTCCAAAAAGATCAGCGCAAAAAAGCGCGACGCGCTCTATGACATCATCACGCGGGAAGCGGTTTCCTATGGCATTGCGTTTGCCAGCGTGGAGGAGATCGAGCGCGAGAATATTCTCCGCGCCGCGCTTATGGCGATGGAGCGCGCCATCGGGCAGCTTTCCGTGACGCCCGCCCTTGCCCTGATCGACGGGAACCACGGAGAGGGGATCACTGTCCCTTACCGCTGCATCGTCGGCGGCGACGGCAAATGCGCCTGTATCGCTGCGGCCTCGATCCTGGCAAAGGTAACGCGGGATCGTTATATGTGCGAGCAGGCGGAAAAATACCCTGAGTACGGCTTCGCACAGCACAAAGGCTACGGTACCAGACAGCATTATGAGGCGCTGCGCCGCTGCGGCCCCTGTCCGCTGCATCGCCCGTCTTTTCTAAAGAAAATGCACTGAACAAAATGGGCGGAGCAGAGGACAAAAAACTCCTTGGCCGTTGGGGAGAGGAACAGGCGGCGGCGTTTCTGAAACGGAAAAAATACAAAATCACCGGCTTGAACTACCGCTGCCGCTTTGGGGAAATCGACATCATCGCGGAGAACGCGCGTTATGTGGTCTTTGTGGAGGTGAAGCTGCGGCGGGACGCGCGCTTTGCCGCAGCGCGGGAATTTGTCAACGCGGCAAAACAGCGGCGGCTGATTTGCGCAGCGGAACAGTGGCTCTGCGCAAACCCGACGCAAAAGCAGCCCCGCTTTGATGTGATCGAGATTTACGCCGCCGCCGGTGCGGTGCGCGAGATCAATCACATCGAAAATGCGTTCGATACCGACTTTATGCGCGCGGGGCGTGAGAAATAGCTCCATACAGGACGCAAAAACCATATTAAGAGGTAATAAACGGGAGAGACAGCAATGAACTATTTCAGCACAAGAAACGAGACGAAAAAGTATACCGCGGCGCAGGCCATCGCAATGGGGCTCGCGCCGGACGGCGGGCTTTTTGTTCCGGAAACCATTCCATCCGTGGACGAGTCGGCGCTGCGGGCGCTTTGCGGTATGGACTACCGCGCGCGTGCGGTGGAGCTGATGGGGCTTTATCTGGAGGAGTTTTCCCGCGAGGAGCTGGAGGGCTTTGTCCGGAGGGCTTATGCGGAGAACTATGACCATCCGGAAATCGCACCGCTGCATCTGCTGGATGATGCGACAGGCTTTCTGGAGCTGTGGTATGGGCCGACCTGCGCGTTCAAGGATATGGCGCTGCAAATGCTGCCGTATCTTTTGACCGCGTCGCTGAAAAAGACCGGCGAGAAGCGGCAGGTCTGCATTCTGGTCGCCACCTCCGGCGATACGGGCAAGGCCGCGCTGGAGGGCTTTAAGGATGTACCGGGAACGCGAATTTTTGTCTTTTACCCGGATGGCGGCGTTTCCGCCATCCAGCGGCTGCAAATGGTGACGCAGGCCGGAGAAAACGTCGGGGTCTGCGCTGTGCGCGGCAACTTTGACGACGCGCAGACCGGCGTGAAGGTCATCTTTGGAGATAGCCAATTTGCCGCGCGGCTGACGGAAAAGGGCTGGTTCCTTTCCTCTGCAAATTCCATCAACTGGGGGCGCCTGCTGCCGCAAATCGTCTACTATTTCTCCGCTTACTGTGATTATGTCAACAGCGGCAAGCTGAACTTTGGCGACAGGCTCAATTTCTGCGTCCCGACCGGAAACTTTGGGAATATTCTGGCGGGCTGGTTCGCAAAGCAGATGGGCTTGCCGGTCGGGCGCTTCATCTGTGCCTCCAATGCGAACAATGTGCTGACCGAATTCATTCAAACCGGCGTATACGATAAGAACCGCCCGTTCCATAACACCATTTCACCGTCTATGGATATTCTGGTGTCCAGCAATCTGGAGCGTCTGCTCTATATGCTGACGGACGACAAGACTACCGCTGCGTATATGGCGCGTCTGGCAAAGGATGGACGCTATACCGTGGATGCGGAGGTGCTTTCCGCGCTGCAATCCACCTTCTCCGCCGGCTTCTGCGACGATGACGAAACGCGGGGAATGATCGGGCGGGTCTTTGCCGAAACGGGTTATCTGATGGATACCCATACCGCTGTCGCCTGCAAAGTGCTTTCCGATTATCGCGCGCAGAGCGGCGACCAGACTCCTGCCGTTGTGGTTTCCACCGCCAGCCCCTTCAAGTTTGCGGCGGATGTTCTGGCTGGATTGGGCGCGGACGGCGGAGCGGAGCCGCTTGCGGCGCTCTCTGAAAAGAGCGGGATGCCGATCCCCGCGCCGCTGCAAAATCTGGAGGAGCGCCCCGTCCGGTTTGACGGCGTGGCGGAAAAATCCGAGATGGAGCGTCTGGTGGATCAGTTCCTGTCCTGATGACCATAGGGCCGCTGTGTTTTGACGAAGCAAAGCGGGCAGGCGGCCAAAACGCCGTCTGCCCGCTGCCGGTTTGCGGTCGATCCCGGATGATTTAGCCGCAGCAGCCGCTGCTGCCTCTGGGGGCGAAGGTATCGCAAAATGTTTCGCCCTTGGTGGACGCGGACCTGTTCTGCACGTTGATATGCAGCGCGGTGCAGTAACCGCCCTGCCTGTCGTTGTACTTGCAGTTGCAGACATCGCAGCCGACGCCGGTGATGTCGCTGCTGCGTTCGGGTTGTTTGCTCGTCATTTGTTTCAACTTTCCTCCGCGTAAAAAGATTCCGGTACGCGCTTGCCGTGTCCGGTGCCTTTATTATGCGCAACAGGGCGGGAGAATATGCAATGTCACTTTATGTAATCGGAGATACCCATCTTTCGCTGGGATGCAGCAAACCGATGGATGTGTTCGGCGGACGCTGGGAGAACTATGTGGAAAAGCTGCTGGCGGGGTTTTCCACCGTCAGAGCGGAGGATACCACCGTTCTCTGCGGCGACCTGAGCTGGGGGATGACGCTGGAGGAGGCGCGGGAGGATTTCCTGTTTCTCCACCGTCTGCCGGGACGGAAAATCATCTTGAAGGGCAATCACGACTACTGGTGGACGACCGCGTCCCGGATGCGGCGCTTTTTTGCGGAAAACGGCATAGACAGCATGGAGATCCTGAACAACAACTGCTGCCTTTACGGTGAAACGGCGCTCTGCGGCAGCCGGGGCTGGTTCTATGAGGAGGCGCGGGGCGACGCACACGACAAAAAAATCATGGCGCGCGAGCTGCAGCGGCTGGAGCTGAGCCTGAAGGCCGCAGGGGAGCGGGAAAAGCTGGTTTTTCTGCACTATCCACCCAAATTGCGCAGCTATGAATGTACGGAGCTGCTCGATCTGCTCTGCGCCTATGGCGTGCGCCGCTGCTGGTATGGGCATCTGCACGGCGCGGGGCGCACGCAGGCGTTTGAGGGGGAAGCGCGCGGCATACGCTTCCGTCTGGTTTCGGCGGATCATCTGTGCTTTATCCCGCTGAAAATCCTTTGAACGCGCAGCAGGGCAAAACAGGAGACGACACTGCACAAATACGTCTGCGGCGGCTGACAGCCAATTTCCGTCGGGAATCGTTGCAAAAGCGCAAAGGATCCCTGCGCTTTTGCGCCCTTTTCTGGCGCACGGTTTTTTGTCAGATGCGCCTGTTGGGTTATGCGGTGATGTTCAGGAAAAAATTGTTTGCATTTCATGGCCTGTTCTGCTATACTATACTGCGCTGTTTTATTATTTATATTTTGTAGACCATCAGGAAGCACAGACTTTTTTTGATGGAATCATTAGGAGGAACCACCGCATGGACACGAAAAACATTGAGAGAAAAGACGGAAAGGTCAGCTTTCAGGTCGTAATCGACGCCGAAACCTTTGAAGCGGCGGTCAACAAAGCCTATCTGCGCAGCAAAAAGAGCATTACAGTGCCGGGCTTCCGCCGCGGCAAGGCGCCCCGCATGGTAATTGAGGGGATGTACGGCAAGGACGTATTTTATGAGGATGCCGTGGACTCTATGGCGCTGGAGGCGTATCAGACTGCCCTGGCGGAGACGGGCGACCGCACGGTCGGCGACCCCGCGATCACGGATTATCATGTTGCGGAGGACAAGACCCTGACCATCGCGTTTGAAGCCGCGCTCTATCCAGAGGTGACGCTGGGCGAATACAAGGGACTTGAGGCTTATTGCGAGAGCAAAGAGGTTACGGAGGACGCACTTGCGGACGAGGTGGAGAAGATTCGCAAACGCAACGCGCGCATTATCACCGTGGATCGTCCCGCGCAGGACGGCGATACGCTGATTATCGACTTTGACGGTTATCAGGGCGGCGTTGCGTTTGAGGGCGGCAAGGCGGAGAATCAGTCTCTGACGCTTGGCTCCGGTATGTTTGTCCCCGGCTTTGAGGAGCAACTGGTCGGCGCGCAGGCCGGCGACGAGCGGGAGGTCAACGTGACCTTCCCGGAGGACTATGCGCCGGAACTGGCCGGAAAGGACGCCGTGTTCAAAGTCGCGGTGCATGAGGTACAGGAAACGCAGCTTCCGGAGCTGGACGATGAGTTTGCAAAGGACGTGTCTGAGTTTGACACGCTGGAGGAATACAAGGCCAGCATCCGGCAGGAACTGGAAACCAAGAAGAAGGAAGAAGCCGAGGGGAAATTCCGTAGCGCGCTGCTGCAAAAGGCCGTTGAAAACATGACGGCGGACATTCCGAACGTGATGTTCGACCGCCGCGTCAACGACGTGATAGAGGATTATTCCAGGAACTGCGCCAAGCAGGGTTACAGCCTGGAACAGTATTTCCAGATGCTCGGCATCAGCGAGCAGGCTTTCCGCGGTTACATCCGTCCGAAGGCAGAGAGCGATGTGCGCACCGAACTGCTGCTGGAGGCGGTTGCCGAAGCGGAGCAGTTTGAAATCGCGCCGGAGGATGTGCAGAAGGAATACGAAACCGCAGCG
Source organism: Oscillospiraceae bacterium (assembly GCA_020860205.1). Lineage (GTDB taxonomy): Bacteria > Bacillota > Clostridia > Oscillospirales > Oscillospiraceae > RGIG7114. Next base: position 10,596 of record JAJBUU010000047.1, read on the forward strand.
GAACGCTATGATATGGATGTGGAAAAGCTGAAGGAGGGCGTTCCGGAGGATGTGATCACCCGCGACCTGAAGCTGCAGCGCGCCGCCGAGCTGATTTACGAGAGCGGCATTGCGACCGATACGCCGCCGGAGAGCGCCGAGCAGACGGACGAGGCGGGAGCCGCAGAGGAAGCCGCGACGGAAACCACGGAGCAGGAGCAGGCGGCGGAATAAATTTCTATATAGTTGGATATGCTTTTCAGGATGTACACGGTGTTCTGCCGGATACCGTGAAGATGGATACAGGAAGATGGATACAGTATGAGAAGCGCATGGCAATGCCTTGAAAGGAGTTTTTATCACATGAGCTTAGTTCCCTATGTTGTAGAGCAGACCTCTCGCGGTGAGCGGTCCTATGATATTTTTTCCAGACTGCTGAATGACCGCATCGTAATGCTTTCTGAGGAAGTCAACGACACCACAGCTTCGCTGATCGTGGCGCAGCTGCTCTATTTGGAAGCACAGGACCCGGATAAGGACATCCAATTCTATATCAACAGCCCCGGCGGCAGCGTATCGAGCGGTATGGCGATTTATGATACGATGCAGTATATCAAGTGCGACGTGAGTACCATCTGTGTTGGTATGGCCGCAAGTATGGGCGCGTTCCTGCTTTGCAGCGGGGCAAAGGGCAAACGCATTGCCCTGCCAAACGCGGAGATCATGATCCATCAGCCGTTGGGCGGATTTCAGGGGCAGGCGACGGACATTGAGATACAGACCAGACAGATCCTGAAAATCAAAACCAAGTTGGCCACCATCATGGCGGAAAACTGCGGCAGGGATGTGGAAACCGTCCGTGCCGACTGCGAGCGCGATAACTATATGACCGCAGAGGAAGCGCGGGAATATGGTTTGATCGATAAGGTGATTTTTAAGAGATAAGCATTCGGCGCGCCGTTCGGGGCGGTTCCTGTCCCGAAGCGGCGCGCGGATTCGGAAAACCAAAAAGAAGGACGAAACAATTTATGGCGAAAACTGACGTGAGCAAGAGCATCCGTTGCTCCTTCTGCGGCAAACCGCAGTCCGCAGTCAACCGGCTGATTGCCGGAAACGGCGCTTATATTTGCGATGAATGCGTCCGTTTGTGTATGGATATTGTGGAGGAGGATTACGCTGACAGCGGCTATTCGGAATCTGGCGGGACGGGTGCGCCTGTCGCGCTGGATACATTGCCGAAGCCGGCGGAGATCCGCCAGGTGCTGGACGATTATATTATCGGGCAGGAGCGGGCGAAGATCGCACTGTCTGTGGCGGTTTATAACCATTATAAACGTATCTTTTGCAGCGGCGAGCGGGACAGCGACGTGCAGCTCCAAAAGAGCAACATCCTTCTCATCGGACCCACCGGCAGCGGCAAGACGCTCTTTGCGCAGACGCTTGCCCGTCTGCTGGACGTTCCCTTTGCCATTGCGGACGCCACCACGCTGACGGAAGCAGGCTATGTGGGCGAGGACGTGGAGAATATCCTGCTGCGTCTGCTTCAAGCCGCGGACTTTGACGTGGAGCGCGCCCAGCGGGGCATTATCTATATCGACGAGCTGGATAAAATCTCCCGCAAGAGCGAAAATACCTCCATCACGCGGGATGTCTCCGGCGAAGGCGTGCAGCAGGCGCTTTTGAAAATCCTGGAAGGCACCGTGGCCGCCGTTCCGCCGCAGGGCGGACGGAAGCATCCCCATCAGGAGTTCATCCATATCGACACGACGAACATCATGTTTATTTGCGGCGGCGCGTTTGACGGGATCGACAAAATCATCGAGCAGCGCCTTGACCGCAAAAGCATGGGATTTGAGGCGGAGATACACAGCAAGACCGACCGCGATGTGGGCGAGCTTTTGGAGCATGTGCAGCAGCACGACCTGCTGCGCTTCGGCATTATACCGGAGCTGATCGGCCGCCTGCCAGTCATCACACCGCTTGCCGGGCTTGGAAAGGCAGACCTCGTCCGTATCCTGACGGAGCCGAAGAACGCGCTGACCAAGCAGTATCAGGCGCTGATGGCGATAGACCATGTGGAGCTTGTCTATGAGGACAAGGCGCTGGAGGCCATCGCGGACAAGGCGATCGAAATGCAGATCGGCGCGCGCGGCCTGCGCAGTGTGCTGGAAAACACCATGACCAAAGTGATGTATGACGTTCCCTCTGACCCGTCCATTCGCAAGGTCGTGATCAATGAGGACTGCATCCGCAACGGAACGGAGCCGGAGATCATCCGCGCATAAAAAGGGCGGACTGCCCGTTTGCGGCGGAGAGCCGTTCTATGGCCGCCTTTCCCCGGTGCGCAGGACGCTGCAAAGGGGCGCAGGCGCGCAATGAACGAAAGTATATTACAGATTCGGCGGAGGATTTTTTGGTCCCTCCGCCGCTGTGGTTTCCAAAGGAGAGAATCCCTATGGAAGAAAATGAAAACCTGTTGAGTGAGCAGACGCCCGAAACCGTCACGCTGCCGCTGCTGGCGCTGCGCGGCGTAACGGCGTTCCCGGAGATGACGCTCAATTTTGAGGTGGAACGCCCGATGTCCGTGGCGGCGCTGAACGCTGCGATCAGCGAAAATCAGGACGTGTTTCTTGTGACGCAGAAGGACATCGTCAAGGCGCTGCCGCGGGCGGAGGACCTTTACAGCGTCGGCACTGTCTGCGCCGTGCGCCAGGTGCTGCGCGTTCCCGGCGGCAATATGGCAAAGGTGATGGTGGAAGGCAGGTACCGCGCCCGTGTGGTGCAGGTCAACGAAAGCTCCACCTATTACACGGCGGAGGCCGAACGGCTGGAGGAGCAGCCCTGCAAAATCTCGGATGAACGGCGGGAAGCGCTGGTCCGGCACTGCATCTCCCTGTTTGAGGAATTTGCCGCCATTTCGGACATCATGATCCCGGAGCGTTTTCTCCAGATGATCGGAAGCGAGAACATGGGACGTGTTGCGGATTTTGTCGCGCTGCACGTTTTGTCTGACCATCAGCGCAAGCAGTCGGTGCTGGAGGAGCTTCAGCCCCGAAAGCGCATCGAGCTTGTGAACCGCCTTGTCCGGCGGGAAATCAACGTCCAGACGCTGGAGAAAAATCTGGATGAGGGCGCGCGGATGGAAATGGAGCGCGGCCAGCGCGATTATTATCTGCGGGAGCAGCTCAAGCTGATCCGGCAGGAGCTGGGCGAGGACGATTCAGATGCTCCGGAGGAGCTGGAGGATTACCGGGAACGGATCGCGGCGCTGTCCGTTTCGGACGAGGTGCGCCAGAAGCTGCTGAAAGAGGTGAACCGCCTTTCCCGCCAGCCCTTCGGCAGCAGCGAGGCCGCGGTCATCCGCGCGTATCTGGATACCTGTCTGGAGCTGCCGTGGAATGTCCGCACAAAGGACACTGTGAACATCCAGCGCGCAAGGACCTGTCTGGATGAGGATCACTATGGACTGGAAAAGGTCAAGGAGCGCATCATCGAATTTTTGGCGGTGCGCGCGCTGGCTCCGGATGTGAAGGGCGGCGTGCTCTGCCTTGTCGGCCCGCCGGGCGTCGGAAAGACCAGCGTTGCGATGAGCATCGCCCGCGCGACGAACCGGAAGCTCGCGCGCATTTCGCTGGGCGGTATCCACGACGAGGCGGAAATACGCGGCCACCGCAAGACGTATGTCGGCGCCATGCCGGGACGCATCATCGCGGGATTGCAGCAGGCGCAAAGCATGAATCCCGTCATGGTTCTGGATGAGATCGACAAGCTGGGTCACGATTACCGCGGCGATCCCTCCGCAGCGCTGCTGGAGGCGCTGGACAGCGAACAGAACAATGCGTTTCGTGATCATTTCCTCGAAATCCCGCTGGATTTGAGCGAGGTGCTGTTCATCACGACTGCAAACACAACGGAAACGATCCCCCGTGCGCTGCTGGACCGCATGGAGGTCATAGAGCTGGGCAGCTACACCGATGAGGAAAAGCTGCGCATTGCCAGGGAGCATTTGCTGCCAAAGCAGCGCAAAAAGCACGGCCTGACTGCTGCAAAGCTCCGCATCAGCGATGATGCGATCCGGGAGATCATTTCTGACTATACGCGGGAATCCGGCGTGCGTGTGCTGGAACGGGAGATCGCGGCGCTCTGCCGCAAGGCCGCGCGTGCGATCGCGGAGGAGGAATGCAAGCGCGTTTCCATCCGCGCCGGACAGTTGGAAAAATATCTTGGCGTGGCGAAATACCGCGACAGCCATCTTTATCCGAAGGACGAGGTGGGACTCGTCCGCGGCCTTGCGTGGACGAGCGTCGGCGGCGAGGTGCTGGATGTGGAGGCCAGCGTGATGGATGGCAGCGGCAAGCTGGAGCTGACCGGAAATCTGGGCGATGTGATGAAGGAATCGGCGCGTGCGGCCGTCAGTTATATCCGCACCCGCAGCGGTGCGCTGGGCATCGAACCGGAGTTTTATAAGAACAAGGATATACACATCCACTTCCCGGAGGGCGCGGTGCCAAAGGACGGACCCTCTGCCGGAATTACGATTTGTATCGCGGTGATTTCCGCGCTGACCGGGATACCAGTGCGGCGGGATGTCGCCATGACGGGGGAAATCAGCTTGCGCGGGCGGGTCATGCCCATCGGCGGCCTGAAAGAAAAGACGATGGCCGCGCTGCGCGCCGGTATCCACACCGTTATCATTCCATCGGAAAATGCGCGCGATTTGGAGGAGATCGACCCCACGGTGCGGCAGGCGCTGAATTTTATCAGCACAGACCATGTGGACAAGATCCTGAACGTGGCGCTGGTGCAGAACACGGAAGATTGCGGCGCGCTGCCGCTGCACCTGCCGGAGACGGCGGAGCGCGGACTGCATTCCGGCCTGCGGCAGTAAGGCGGGGCGGGGATGAATCTGCAAAACGCCGAATTTATCAAATCTGCCGCCTCTCCGGCGGATTTTATCCGGGACGGACGGCCAAACATCGTCTTTTCCGGAAAGAGCAATGTGGGCAAGTCTTCGGTCATCAACCGCCTGTTGGGGCGCAAAAATTTTGCCCGCGTTGGGGCGCAGCCGGGAAAGACGACGCATATCAACTATTTTTTAATTGATGGCGGCGCTTATTTCACGGATTTGCCCGGCTATGGCTACGCAAAGGTCAGCAAGGCGGAGCAGGCGCGCTGGGCGGAGCTGATGGAGCGCTTTTTTGCGGAGCCGGGACTGATTACGCTGGGCGTGATGATCGTGGATGCGCGCCACAAGCCCACGGCGAACGATGTGACGATGGCGGACTGGTTTTTGCAGACGGACTGTCCGCTGCTGCTGGTCGCAAACAAGACCGACAAGCTCAAGCCGCGCGAAATCGCGCCAAATCTGGAGCTGATCCGGGAAACCCTCGCGTTGCCGGAGCGCGCCGTGCTGCTTCCGTTTTCTGCGGAAACCGGGGCGGGACGCGACGCAGTGTTGTCTGAGATTTTGAAATATTGTTAAGGCTTCGGCTGCACGAAATAGTTGTTTTGGACGATACCGCATCATTTGGGATGCGGTATCGTTTTTGTGTGGTCCGTGCAAACAGCACAGTTGCCTTCATTTATCCGTGTGAGGCTGCCATTGCGGATTTTGATTCGCTGCGATGGAGCGAAATCTTTCTGAGCCTGAAATAAATGCCTGTTTCCCGGCGGCAGTGCAGAAAAATCATTGCGCGGCGGGCGGCGATGTGCTATAATGCGGATTCAGGAAGGCGATGTCGCCTGAAAAATTTGCGCTGCATCCGCAGAAGGAGCGGAGCGGCAGCAGGAGGTTTGATTGACTTATGCGCACAAACAGTGAACACAACAGGATGCGCCGGATGACCGGCCTGTCCATTTTCACAGCGATTATCCTGGTTTTAACAGTGATTTGCACCTTCATCCGGTTTGGCCCATTCTCTATTACGCTGGCACTGACGCCTATCATCATTGGCGGCGCGCTCTATGGCGCGGGCGCTGGCGCCTATCTGGGCGGCGTTTTCGGCCTTGTCGTACTGCTGACCGGCATTCTGGGCTGGGATGGCGGAACCGTAATGTATCTGCTCAGCATCAACCCAATCGGCTGCATCCTGATTTGCCTTGTGAAAGGCGCGGCGGCCGGTTACCTCAGCGCGCTGCTTTATCGTCTGCTTGCACGGCGCAGCGAAAAGGCGGCGGTGGTCGTGGCCGCAGTCGCCTGTCCGGTCGTCAACACCGGGCTGTTCCTTGTGGGCATGGCGGTCTTTTTCTTTGCGCAGCTCGGCGACTGGGCGGCGGCAGAGGGGCAGGCGATTGGATATTATATCATCGTATCGCTGACAGGCATCAATTTTGTGGTGGAGCTGCTGGTGAACCTGCTGCTCTCCTCCGGCATCACGCGCATCATCCATGCCGGAAAGGCGGGGCGGTAACGATGCTCCTTGCAATCGACGTTGGAAACAGCCACATTGTTCTCGGCTGCATCGAAAACGGCGCCATCCTGCACGTTATGCGTATGGCGACGAACCGGAGTGGCCTTGCCATTGACTATGCCGTGAAGCTGCGGGAGATTTTCCGGATGGAGGACATCGACGAGGGACGGTTTGACGGCGCAATTCTGTCCTCCGTGGTTCCGGAGGTGACGGATGTGCTGGTCGCAGCGGTCAAACGGCTGTTGGGGCTGGATTGTCTCATTGTCGGTTCCAACCTGGATACCGGGCTGGAGGTCTGTCTTGATGTTCCGGGTCAGCTTGCGCCGGACATTCTGGCCGGAGACGTGGGGGCGCTGGCGGAGCATCGTCCGCCGCTGATCGTGCTGGACATGGGGACCGCGACGACCATCGCCGTGATAGACAGCGCAGGGCGGCACATTGGAGGGGCAATCCTGCCGGGCGCGGGCATCTCCCTTGCCGCACTGACCGCTGGGACCAGTCTGCTGCCCAGCGTTTCCATCGAAGCGCCCGCTCGTTGCATCAGTGCAAATACGGTGGACTGCATGAAAAGCGGACTTGTGTTCGGCACGGCGGCTCTGATTGACGGGATGATAGACCGCATGGAGGGCGAGCTGGGAGAGAAAGCCACCGTCATCGCAACCGGCGGGCTGGCGCACAGCATCGTTCCCAACTGCCGCAGAAAGGTCCTGCTGGAACCCGATCTGCTGCTGAAGGGACTTTGGGTGCTATATCAACGAAATATTGGTCAGAAGTGACAAAAAATCGCAGAAAAGCGTTTGCTAACTACGGCACATCGCAGCAGAGAAAAGCCTTGACTTTCTCTGCTGCGATGTGCTATACTCTTTAAAGGTTAGCAAGTCAAGACTAACCACCATGCTTTTTTTGTCTGACCCATATGTTCCATTTCCGGCGAATCCCGGCAGAGCCGCCCTGTGCGGAGGGCGGAAGGGATGGCGTTACCACACAAATGCATCTGTGGCGCGGGCGGCTGTTTGCTGGCTGCGCCGGTCAATTTGTGTGGAGATGTCTCAGGGCAATATCGCACAATCAGAACGATGGCGACCTGTAAAAATTTTCGTCATAATTGCGTTGCAGGAACTTGAAATCCCCCAAGGGCTCTTTCGTTTTTTGCGCGTTTTACTGACACGAAAAATTTTTATGCGAACCGAGCCTGTCGAATGCTGCGATGTTGCCTGAATTTTTTGCGCGTGGGTTAGATAAAGCTAATTCAAATCAAGAAGGAGAGATCGCATGAAGACAAACCTGAAGCGTCTGCTCAGCGCCCTGATTGTCGTTTGTATGCTGATGGCCATAGGACCTGTGGCCTTTGCAGCGGACGATGCTGTCAGCGGACACTGGGCGGAGGAGAATCTGCGCGCGTTTATCGACGCGGGCGTTCTCCAGGGCGACGAGGCTGGCGCCATCCAGCCCGACGCAAACATCACACGCGCGCAGTTCGCGGCTCTGATCAACCGGGTCGCGGGTTACACGGAGGCGAGCGAGGACATCTCGGATTATACCGATGTTTCCGAAGAGGACTGGTATTATGAGGATATGGCAGTCGCGCTCGCGTCCGGCTATCTGCAAGGCGATGGCACGCAGATGGCGCCAAACGCGGAGATCACCCGTGAGGAAACCTTTGTAGTTCTGTCGCGTCTGCTCGGACTTACCGCAGCCGAGAGTGACGTGACCGCAATCGAAAAAGCGTTTTCCGACGCGGGAGAGATTTCCGATTGGGCGATCGAGGCGGTTGCTGCGCTGAACGCCGCGGGGTATGTCGGCGGGTATCCGGACGGGACGCTGCGTCCCGACGGCGCGCTGACCCGTGCGGAGGCCGTAACGCTCCTGCATGACGCAATCGGCGTCCCGGAGGATGAAACTGCTTCCGTCACGACCACGACCTATACCGATGGCACATACACCGGGACCGGGGCGGGCTACGGCGGCACGCTGACGCTGACCATGACCGTTGCCGATGGCGTGATTTCCGCGATCAGGGTCACCAGCAATTCCGAAACGCCCGCTTACTACAACCGTGCGTCGGCACTCATTGATCAAATCATCGCGGCAAACGGAACGGACGGCGTGGACGCTGTGACCGGTGCAACGCTTTCCTCCAACGCCATCTTAACGGCGGTGAACGCCTGCATCTCCCAGGCGCAGGGCGGCACGGATACCTCCAAGACCGGCATCGTGGCGGGCGGCGGCGGACACAGCGGCAGCAGCAAAACCGACAGCTCCGCCGGAGAAGCCACGGATAACGGCGACGGCACCGTGACGCTCAGCGGCACATCTTATGGTTACAGCAGCGCGGGCATCACCGTTGCGCTGACGGTGGATACCACGACAAACACCATCACCGCCGTGGAAGTCGTTTCGCAGAGCGAAACATCCAGCTATTATGACGGCAAGGGTGTGGAGGAAAATCTTCTGCCGCAGTTTGTCGGCAAGACGCTTAATGAGCTGGCGGCAATCGGCACGATTGCAAAGAACAAGACCGCAGTTGCGGCGGCGGGCTTTGACAATGTGTCCGGCGCGACCAAATCCACTGCGGGCATCATCAACGCGGTCATTGCGGCGGCAACAGCCTATCTGGACAGCACGGAGGTGGACAACAGCTGCATCGAGGTTTCAACATGGGACGAGTTCCTTGTGGCGCTCGATACGGTGGACGAGGGCGGCACCATCTCACTGCTGAAAGACATCGCGGCGGGCGAGGATTATTCCGCAGCGTATGAGATCCTTGTGGACGCGGTGACCTCCGCAACGGTCGGCGCGGCGGAACTGGCGAGAACCGTCACAATCGAGGGCAACAACCATGGCTTTGTCGCTGCAGAGAACAGCGCCTATTGCTTCCTCATCAGCGGCGATGTGACGATGCAGAACCTGACGATCGACGGCGCGGCTTACGGGGCAAAACGCGGCGGCGGCCTCTATGTGGAGGGCACGCTGACAGCGGAAAACGTGACCTTTGTCAACTGCCACAGCTATAAGCAGAGCGGACAGTACGGCAACGGCGGCGGCGCGATTTATGTGTCCGGCGGAACCCTTGCGGCCACGGGCTGCACCTTTATGGACAATGCGGTTGATGCGATCGGCAGCGGCGGCGCGGTGCTGGCGCAGGGCGGCAGTGTCACGCTGACGAACTGCACCTTCTCCGGCAACAGCGCGCCGCACGGCGGCGCAGTTGCGGCTTACAGCAGTGCGGCGCTGACCATGACGGGCTGCACCTTCTCCGGCAACGATGCCGCTTATGGCGGCAACGATGTTTATGTCTATGACGGCATGACGCGGTTTATGGAGCAGGGCGAAAAGGTCGTCAGCCTCAACTCCACCGTGTATCTGACCCTGTCCGATAATACTTATAGTGCCGACGGTACAGACTGGACGGATTACGCGGTGGTGCTCTCCCGTTACTATGAGGAAGGCTATGCGGGCAATGGCGACGGTATCGTGATGCTGGAAGGGCATGATCTGACGTTTGCCGATGTTTACCGTACCGAGCTGGAAGCCGAGAATACCGCGTATGAAAGCTATTATGTGATGATGAACATCCCGTATGGCGATTTCTACGCATCTGAAGGGCTGGAGACCGGAACCTATTACGACGCTGTGACCAGCGGCACGGTGACCAAGACCTCCGCCACCAGCGGCCTTGCGCGCGGTACCTATAACAGCTATAATGACGACAATGTCTATGACGAGGGCGAGCGCATTCTCGGCGTGGTCGCGCCTGTCAAGATGGATTCTGCCACCTATGAGGCGCTGCTGGCGGACTATGACGCCAGTGCAAACTACAGCTTCTATGTCTGCACGATGGCTCCGGCGGTTTACAAGGAGCTGACCTATGAGGACGGTGTTTACAGCTTTTCCGCCATGACCGGCACGACGCAGGATGCGACTGGCATCGGCGTGAGCGACTTCACCACCACGAGCAGCTACGGCGACTATATGTTCGACCTCTACGGTGTGGCAAACGCGCCTGCCGATGCGGAGCTGGTCGTGCTGGACGCTTCTGCGGAAACGATTTACGGCATCATCCTCAGCTTTGACGATGGAACGAGCATCGGGCTTGGCATGGTCGAGAACATCTGGCTCGGCACGCGCTACACCTATACGCAGATCGCCTTCTCTGTGCCGGAGGGTAAGCAGCTCACCGGACACGGCGGACTGCCGTTCAAGCAGTTTGACGTGAACGGCAAGACGATCAGCGGCATCCGCATTCTCTCCAGCGCGGGCATTTATGATGCGGCTGTGACATACGAGCTGCCGAAATATTATGACGGCGTGGGCGAAATCAGCGCGTCCGGCGTGCAGGGCGATGCCAGCGTGACGGTCACGGTTCCGGAGGACTTCTACGCAACCACCGTCACCGTCAGCTATAAATCCGGCAGAACCACCGTGACGGTTGCGGAGAATGTGGCGATCGTGGACGGCGCGGTGGCGCTGACGGAAGCGCTTGACATGGACACGAATGGTACTTATACTGTGACTGTTTCCAGCAGCGTCTATGCGGACGCGGTCATCAGTCTGGAAGCGCCGATGAGCGACGCGCAGATCACCACGTTACAGCGTTATATCGCAACCGGCTATGCGCTGCTGGCGCAGGATTCCACGCTGACCCGTCTGGCGGAACACATTGCGGAGGCCGAAACGCTTCTGTCCGACAGCGAGACGACCTATTCCGAAGCAGCCGAGCTGATTGAGGAGCTGGCGGAGATCATCACAGAGGCTGGCGGCAGCATAGAAACCGAATACTATGTGATGATGAACATCCCGTATGGCGATTTCTATGCATCCGAAGAATTGGAAACCGGAACCTATTACGACACGGTGACCTCCGCAACAGCAAGCAAAACCACCAGCACGACCGGCACAGCGCGCGGCACTTACAACAATTATGATGACAGCGGCGCGTGGGAGGAGGGCGAGTGCATTCTTGGCGTGGTTGCGCCTGTCAAGATGGATTCTGTCACCTATGACGCGCTGCTGGCGGACTATGACGCGAGTGCAGACTACAGCTTTTATGTGCTTGAGGAAACCCCGGTCGTCTACAAGGAGCTGACCTATGAGGACGGTGTTTACAGCTTTTCCGCCATGACCGGCACGACGCAGGATGCGACTGGCATCGGCGTGAGCGACTTCACCACCACGAGCAGCTACGGCGACTATATGTTCGACCTCTACGGTGTGGCAAACGCGCCTGCCGATGCGGAGCTGGTCGTGCTGGACGCTTCTGCGGAAACGATTTACGGCATCATCCTCAGCTTTGACGATGGAACGAGCATCGGGCTTGGCATGGTCGAGAACATCTGGCTCGGCACGCGCTACACCTATACGCAGATCGCCTTCTCTGTGCCGGAGGGTAAGCAGCTCACCGGACACGGCGGACTGCCGTTCAAGCAGTTTGACGTGAACGGCAAGACGATCAGCGGCATCCGCATTCTCTCCAGCGCGGGCATTTATGATGCGGCTGTGACATACGAGCTGCCGAAATATTATGACGGCGTGGGCGAAATCAGCGCGTCCGGCGTGCAGGGCGATGCCAGCGTGACGGTCACGGTTCCGGAGGACTTCTACGCAACCACCGTCACCGTCAGCTATAAATCCGGCAGAACCACCGTGACGGTTGCGGAGAATGTGGCGATCGTGGACGGCGCGGTGGCGCTGACGGAAGCGCTTGACATGGACACGAATGGTACTTATACTGTGACTGTTTCCAGCAGCGTCTATGCGGACGCGGTCATCAGTCTGGAAGCGCCGATGAGCGACGCGCAGATCACCACGTTACAGCGTTATATCGCAACCGGCTATGCGCTGCTGGCGCAGGATTCCACGCTGACCCGTCTGGCGGAACACATTGCGGAGGCCGAAGCGCTTCTGGCCAACAGTGAGACGACCTATTCCGAAGCAGCCGAGCTGATCGAGGAGCTGGCGGAGATCATCACAGAGGCGGAGGAAACGATTGCCGCATATACGCAAATTGTCATACCCGAAGACCTCGCGGATGGAACCTACACCGGAGCCGCAACTGTGGAGCCGGACGAGGACGAGAGCTTTAACTTCTATCCAATCAGTGTGGCCGTGGTGGTTTCTGATGGCAGCGTTGTGAGCCTGACCGTGACCGGCGCGAGCGGGAGCGACACGCAGTATTCTTATCGCGCGCAGGAGGGCATCAGCGAGCAGTTGACCGGAAAGTCTGCCGGTACTTACGATGTGGATACCGTGAGTACCGCGACCTGCTCCTCCAAAGCTGTTATCGCCGCAGTAAACGCGGCCCTGCAGCGCGAACCGACAAACACCGCTTACAGTCTTGGCGAAGCTGTGTATGACCCGGACGGAACGACGTTTACCGTGACGGTGACGGAACCGGTGTCCGGCGTGGATTACAGCGACATCACTGTCGCTTATGCGCTTGGAAAATTCTCCGAATCGCTCACACCGGACGAGGATTACACGGTGGAAACGGTTTCGGAGGACGAGGACACGCTTGTCTATCAGGTCACCATTCTGAACAACAGTTACATCATTGAAGATGATTCTGCGACGATAGACAACAGCTATAATACGATCGGGCAGAGCCTTGACATCACCGTAGCAGGAACGTCTGTCGGACGCATTACCATTGCGTCCGGCGCCACGGTCAGGATTGCGGACAACACGTTGCTCCTGACCGGCGGAAACGGGGAAACGCTCGCCGATTATCTGAGCCTTGCGGCGGAAATTACGCTGACTTATACCGATGAATTCGGCGCGGAGGTTTCCAACACCTATACGCTCCAAATGGCGCATGACGTTGCACCGGAGTTCACGGCAGACGACTTTTTCATTCTGGACGCGGACGAGATGTGCGCTTCCATTGATTTCTCCATTGCGCCGTTTGTCTACGGAGCAGAAGGAAGCTACACCATTACGCTGACCTGTGGCGGCTTCGCGGATGTGACAGCGGAAATCGGTGCGGTGACTGTGCAGGGCAGTACGGTTGTCGCTGCCGCTGCGGCAGCAGCGGATGAGTCCGAAGCTGAAATGGAGACAGCGGACGAAGCCGCAACCGAAGCGGAAGCCGAAGTGACAGCGGCCGTACCGGAAGAGGGTCCGGCGGACGCTGCGGAGGACGAGGACGCAGCAGCCGGCGCGGCGGCGGAACCCGACGCTTCTGAACCCGAAGCGGAAACTGACCCCGAAGCGGAAACTGACCCCGAAGCGGAAGCCGCTGCGGACGACACAGCCGAATAACGCGCCGCACAAAAAAGAAATGTCCATTTGCAGACGGTTTCCGTCTGCAAATGGACGGCGCGCTGTCAGCCTGCTTCTTTTGCGGAAAAAACGGTATCAGGATCGGGCGCGCTGTCCTTCGTTTGAACGGCGCGCCTGACACAAAGGAGAAATGCGGCAAATTTTCACCGCATTGGATAAGTTATGCAAACAAAAATCAAGATCATTCCAATCATTTTAATCACGCTGTTCCTGACGGGCTGCGGCAGCACGCAGAACACGGTGCAAGCGGAGGAGGCCCAGACCGCCACGATTTTTGCAATGGACACGGTGATGGAGCTTTCCGTCTATGGTTCTGAAACGCTTTTGGATGGAGCTGAGAGCATCATCCTTGCACTGGAGCGGGAGCTGTCCGTCACGGACGCGGAGAGCGAGATTTATGCGGTCAACCGTGACGGTGCGGGCAGCGTTTCCGCCGATACCGCCGAGCTTTTGAACCGTGCGCTGGAACTGTGCGCACGCACGGACGGTGCGTTGGACATCTCCATCTATCCCGTGGTACGGACATGGGGCTTTACAACGGGCGAATACCGTGTGCCGGACAGCGAGGAGCTGCGCGCGCTGCTGGAATGTGTTGATTATACGCGCATCAGCTTTGACGGAGAAAGCGCGCTTTCGCTTGCGGAGGGTATGGAAATCGATCTTGGCAGCGTGGCCAAAGGCTATGCCAGCAGCCGCGTGATACAATACTGGAAAAATAACGGCGTGACAAGTGCGCTGCTGAATCTTGGCGGCAACGTCCATGCGCTTGGCACAAAGCCGGACGGCAGCGCATGGCGCGTGGCCATTGCCGACCCGGAACAGAACGGCTATCTCGGCGTGCTGGAAGTCGTCGATCAGGCGGTCATCACGTCCGGCGGCTATGAACGCTATTTTGAGCAGGACGGCAAGACGTATTGGCACATTATCGACCCGGATACCGGCTGTCCGGCGGAGAGCGGATTGATTTCTGTGACCGTCGTTGGCAGCGACGGCGTGCTTTGCGACGCGCTTTCCACTTCGCTTTTCGTCATGGGACTGGACGGCGCGTCGGCGCTCTGGAACGAGAGCGATGATTTTGAGGCCGTTTTTGTCACCAGCGATGATGCGGTTTATGTCACGGAAGGACTGGCTGACAACTTTTCCCCGCTTGGCGACTATGAAGGGCAGGAGGCCACGGTCATTTATCGCGCCTGAATGCGGGTGCGTCCGTCTCACGGCGCACCGCTGATTCTTGACAAAAGGGAAAGTATTATGATATTTTTAATTTCGCTCATTGTGGCGGCGCTGTTCGCCATATTCTGCAGCAAGACGTTGAAGCGGCGCCCCGTGCCGTTTTATCTCGGTGCAGTCTGTGTTTCGCTTGCCGTTGTTGTCTGCACATGGACGGGCGTGCGGTTTCCCGCGTGGTTCAACGGCTGGGTATGGCCGGTTTTTGCACGGGCCGGACTCTCCGGCGCGCTTTTTGTGCTGGTCATGTTCGCGGGCGCGGCGCCGGGCGGCAGCCGCATCAACCGGTTGCTGATGCCCATTCGCGGGCAGCTTTCGATTCTGGCCAGCATCCTGACGCTGGGACACAATATCGCGTATGGACGAACCTATTTCCGCCTGCTGTTTGCCAATCCGTCCATCCTTCCGCTGAATCAAATCCTGGCCGCTGTCTGCTCCATCATCATGATTTTGATTCTGCTCCCGCTGTTTGTTACTTCCTTCATGGCGGTTCGGAAGCGGATGAACGGGAAGCGCTGGAAGCAGCTCCAGCGCCTGGCTTATGTGTTTTATGGGCTGATGTATTTCCATGTGATGCTGCTGAACATACCGTATGCGCTGGATGGACGCTCCGGCTATCTGTTCAGTGTGTTCCTCTATAGCGCAGTCTTTCTGGTTTATGCAATTTGCCGTGTCATGAAATACTTGGCCGTGCGCAACCGCCAGCAGGCAAAGCTGCTCCGGCGGCAGTATATTGGTACGCCTTGCGGCGTTGCGGCGGCGCTGCTGGTGCTGTTCTGCATTTCCACCACCGCGCAGGCGCGCTCGGCGACCAACACCGCCGCAACGCCTGACGGGCTGACCGAAGATGCCGCCGGGACCGTGCAGACGGCGGAGGTGGCAACGGCGGACGATGGCGCAGCGGAGCGCGCCGTATTGGAAACGGCAGATGTGACAGACACCGCAGATACAGGCGCAGACACCGCAGACGCAGACGCAGGCGAGGATCTCCTCCCGGCAGCGGACGCAGACAGCGATGAAACGGCGGAAGCAGCCGAAGCGGAAACAGTGCCTGCCGCGGCGGAATCCGCCGAATTGCCAACGGAAACGGAACGTCCGGCCGTGTCGATGGAGCCGGAAGCACCCGAACCGGAGGAAACGCCAGAACCCACGCCGGAACCGACAGCGGAACCGACAGCGGAACCGACAGCGGAGCCCACACCAGAACCCACACCAGAACCGACACCGGAACCAACACCGGAACCGAGTTATGTCTATCAAAACGGAACGTTTTCCGGTACTGCGGACGGGTTTGAGGGCACGATCACGGTCAGCGTGACGGTGCGGGACGATGTAATCACCGCTATTTCCGTCGTTTCCACTGTGGACGACGAGCCGTATCTGACGCTTGGCAAGGAAATCATCAGCCGAATCCTCTCCGCACAGAGTACGGATGTGGACACGGTTTCCGGCGCGACGTTTTCCTCCACCGGAATCAAAAACGCGGTGAAAAGCGCGTTGGAGAGCGCAAAAAGCTGAAATCACGGCGGCGGAAAGGATGAGAGAGGTATATTATGCTGAAAACACGCACATGGGTCATCATTCTTGCCGCCGTACTGATTTGCGCGGTCGGTCTGAGCTTCTGGACACTCGGAAGAAAGGCGGACGGAACGGTTGCCAATGTCTATCAGGACGGTGTTTGCATCCGTTCCGTCGACCTCTCCCGAGTGACGGAATCCGAACGGATCGTGATTGAAGGCGCGGGGGGGACGAATACGATACTGGTGGAGCCGGGGCGTATCTGCATCGAGGCAGCGGACTGTCCGGATCAGGTCTGTGTGAACACAGGCTGGATTTCGGATAGCGCTGCGCCAATCGTCTGCCTGCCGCACCGACTTGTCATCCGCATCGAGGGCGGAGCGGAATCAGACGGCGCGCCGGACGCGCTCTCGCAATGAAAGGAACGCTTATGTCAGTCAGACGTCTGACGCGCGCCGCAGTGCTGACCGCAGTGGCGCTGGTCATTTTCATCATAGAGCTGCAAATTCCAACGCTCGTGCCGGTTCCCGGCGTCAAGCTGGGACTTGCGAATATCGTGACGGTGTTTTCCATGTTCCTGCTTGGCCCCGCCGATACTGCGGCGATTCTGGTTTGCCGCATCCTGCTGGGCAGTATGTTTTCCGGACAGATGATGTCCCTGCTGTATTCCATGTCGGGCGGGCTGCTGTGCTATCTGGTGATGCTGCTTATGCGGAATATCGTAACTTACCGTCAAATCTGGGTGTGCAGTGTGGTCGGTGCGATTGCGCACAACATCGGACAGATCGCAGTGGCGATCCTCGTGACGAACACTCCGGCACTGCTCGCCTATCTTCCGGTGCTGATGGTTTCCGGTATCATTGCGGGACTTTTCACCGGGTTCTGCGCCCAGTTTGCCGTTACCAAGCTGAAGGGACTTTCAGACGAGATGGAGCGGCAGAACGGCAGGAAAAAATGAAGGCGACGCCGCATTTTGATATAGTCCCCCTGGAGCAGACACTCGAAAAAACGAAAGGTTATGACAGACAGGCAACATCGCAAGATTCGCAAAATGATATTGCCTGAAAGATAATCATATCCACACACAGGCCGGTCATAAAACCGCTCCATCCCCTCATAATATCCAACAGCCGGGTCTTTTGCCCGGCTGGATGGAGTGGTGTAATGAAACCGGACATCTCGGCACGCGCCGTTGCGCTTGCGGAGTACATCATCGAAACAAACGGCACGGTTCGTTCTGCTGCCAAGCGCTTTGGCATCAGCAAATCCAGCGTACATAAGGACGTGACGGAGCGTCTGGAAAAATGCAACCGGACGCTCTATCTGCAAGTGAAAGCCATACTGGAGAAAAACAAGGCGGAGCGCCATCTTCGCGGCGGCGAAGCCACCCGGATCAAATACAGCCGCAGGAAATCATAACCGCTGCGCGGTTATGATTTCGCGCATTTCGATGCGGCGGTTCGCTTCAGACATCACCGCGCAATTTCCCGCCGATCCCCGCCTGCCGAATGATGCGATGGCACCTTAAATTTCAGGCCGTGCTGCCGGAAGGCAGCACGGCCTGTTTCGTGAACAGAATTTATGCGATCATGGGCAGACAGCCGCTTGCCGCATGGCTGACGTCAGTCGTCGAGGGCACGGATAATATCTGCGGCGGCCTCCTTGTTGATTTCCGCGCGCTGGCGGCGGCGCATTTCCGCGGCTGCGTCCGGGTCACGCAGCAGATGCGCGGCGGCGGCCGCCATTTCCTCCGGCGTATTTCCGCTCAGGGAAAGTCCGGCATCGGTAAAGAATCGCACGTTATCCTCCTCCCAGCCGGGGATGGGCGTGGTATGTACCAGCGGAATTTCCGCAACCGCCGCCTCCGTGGAGGACAGGCCGCCCGGTTTGGAGAGCAGCACATCCGCAGCAGAGAAATACAGCCCGATCTGATCGGTAAAGGCCAGCGGCTGTACGCGCGCATCGTCCGGGAACGCCTGCCGCAGCGCGCGCATCAGCGCGTCATTCCGCCCGCAAAGTACAAGGATGCGTGTTTCCGGCGGCGACTGTGCCAACAGCGCCTCCGCAAGCGGCTGCACGCTGCCAAAGCCCATGCTGCCTGTCATGATCAGCGCGACGGGAACATCCTGCGGCAGATCCAGCGCGGCGCGCGCTTCCGCCCGCTCCATCCGCTGCAATCTGCGTCGGGAGGTCGGAATACCGGAGACAACATAATTGCGCCCTGGCGCGCTTTTGCGGTACTGTTCCAACAGCGCCCGGTGGGGCAGAAAATATACGCTCAGGAAGGTTTCCGATGTAAACGGAACATAAGTATAGTCTGTTGGGATGAACGCGGTTTTTACTGCGTCGCCCAGCGCCGGACGAAGGTGCGTCAACAGCTGCGCAGCGAAAATATGCGTTGCCGCGATGCAGTCAAAGGCGTTGCCCTGGATAAACCGCAGCGCGGCTTCCGCATGGCGCGACGTGGCGTGATATTCGGGCGAGCGGATGCCCGCGCCTTCCATCCGCTCGGCCAGATGGTTGCCCGTTTCAAACAGCCTTGGCGCGTGCAGCGCGCCCTCGATATGCGCTTTTTCGTACAGCTCGGACTTGGCAGGGGATTCAAAGAGCATGGAGTCGATCACAACGGCCATCGCACCGCGCGCCTCCGCCGCTTCGACCAGCGCCATGGCGGCGGTGTTGTGTCCCTGCCCGTTATTGTTGGAGAGGATCAATAGTCGCATTGCAAGCCTCCAGTCGTGCGGTCAGCTTTGCAGTCCGCAGCAGACGCGGGCGATTGTATCGCTGTACCGCGATGAACGGCAAATGGGAAACTGCGTAAAGCAGCGAAGCGGCCACGCCAGGCAGACGCTCCATCCGCCGTGCAAACAGCGGACTGCACGCCAAAAGCGCCCAATGCGTCGCCTCCGCCACACAGGTTTCCTGTGCCAGCATCTCCAAATGCGCAGCGGAAGCGTCGCTGTCCACCCGTTTCCTGACCATTTTGCGCAGAAACAGACTTTTATCCGGCAGCAGATGCTTCCATTTTTCAATTTTCAGATGTTTCCGGTAAAACCTGCCATCCTGCTCCCAGCTCCACGGCGCGAACGGCGGCTGCTCCGGGCGGAACCTGGAGCGCGGGACCGCTTCGCCCAGAATGTGCGCCACCAGACCAAGCTCGGCGGCAGTCACGGCAAATACTGCAAGCTGATTTTTGTGTTTCATAGCGTTTCCTTTCTCTTGATACTCCCGCAAAGCGCTCTGGCTCCCTTCAGACGGCGCCGCGCCAGCATAAAAATACCGCGCCGACGGCTTTTTGGCATACGCGCGGCGATCACCCGGTTTGACCGCCGGAGTCCTGCTGCTCCGGCGCACCGAACAGCGCTTCACCGTCGCAGCGCAGGATTTTGACGTTTTGGATCACGCCGCGCGCAGCACGCGCGCGGACGCGGACAAGACAATAGTTTTCAGCGTGTCCCTGCCAGAAGCCGTCCTCCTCCGTTTCAAACAGGACGGGCAGAGTCTTTCCAAGCTGCGCCTCCAGATAAGCGCGGTGCATTTCTGCCGCCAGCGCCTTGACGCGCGCGGCGCGCGTCTCCTTTTCCGCGCGGGAAAGCTGCCCCGGCATGGCGGCGGCCTTTGTTCCCGGACGCGGAGAATAGGGAAAAACGTGCAGCGCGGCAAAGCGCTGTGTCCGGAGGAACGTCAGCGTTTCCTGCATATTCTCCTCCGTTTCGCCGGGAAATCCGGCGATCAGGTCCGCAGTCAGCGCACAGCCGGGGAACCAGCGGCGCAGCAGCGCGGTGCTTGCAGCAAACGCGGCGGTATCATAATGGCGGTGCATCGCCCGCAGCACACTGTCACAGCCGCTTTGCAGTGAGAGATGAAAATGGCGGCAGATATTCGGGTGTGCGGCAAGCACCGCGCAAAATTCCTCTGTAATCACAGTCGGCTCCAGGCTGCCGATGCGCACCCGTGCATCCGGCGCGGCCTCCGTTACGGCGGAAAGCGCGTCCGCAAGGCCGCTGCCGTCCCGCAGATCCTTGCCATAGGGCGCGATTTCGATCCCCGTGACAACGATCTCCCGAAAGCCCTCTGCGGCCAGACGTGCGGCCTCCGCCGCAACGTCGGCCAGCGGCAGGCTGCGCACTCTCCCGCGGGCATAAGGGATGACGCAGTAGGTGCAAAAATTGTCGCAGCCGTCCTCAATACGCAGATAGGCGCGCGTCCGTCCATGCAGCGCGCCGCCGGGCAGGCGTTCAATTTCCATCCGGCGAAAAGGGTCGTCCACGCGCGTTTCCCCCGTCTGCTCTGCCGCCGCGCGTTCCACCGCCGCAACGAAGCGTGCGCGCTCTCCGCTGCCGTAAACCACGCGCGCGCCCAGCGCTTCGGCCTCAGCCGGATCGATTTGGGAAAAGCAGCCGCAGACTGCGGCAAACGCGCCAGGGTTCTCGTGCAGCATCCGCCGGACGGCCTGCCGGGACTTGCGCCCGCTCTCCGCTGTGACCGCGCAGGTATTGACGATCACAACGTCTGCGTCTCCGGCGGAGGTCGGCGTGTGACCGTGCTGCTGTAAAAGCTGCTCCATCGCCTGCGTTTCAAACTGGTTCATCTTGCATCCAAGAGTGGTAATGGCATATTTCATTTTGTTCCGCCTTGTCATTTGTGAAAAAATGCGTTATACTGATTTTTGCTTTGTCCGAAAGAAAAGAAAAGCCGTCCCGCAGCAAACGTGCGCGGGCGTGTGAAAGGATGGAAAAGGAAAAGATGTCTGTTTATCTTGACAATGCCGCCACCACGCAGGTCTGCCCGGAAGCGGCTGCGACGGCCATAGACGCAATGACCGTTCACTACGGCAACCCAAGCTCCACACACCGCATGGGGCGCGAATCAAAGGCGCTGCTGGAGCGCGCCCGGAAACAGGTTGCCACAGCGCTGGGCGCGCGCCCGGAGGAGCTTTTTTTCACATCCTGCGGCAGCGAGAGCGACAACTGGGCCATTCTGCGCGCCGCTGCATGGAACGCGCGGCACGGGCGGCACATCGTCAGCTCCATGGCAGAGCATCCTGCCGTGTTGAAACCGCTGGAGCGTCTGGAACAGCAGGGATTCTCCGTCACTTATCTGAAGCCGGGCCCGGACGGCAGCATTTCTGTCTCCGCCGCGCTGGACGCGCTGCGGGACGATACCTGCCTTGTTACACTGATGCACGTCAACAACGAAACCGGCGGCGTGACCGATATTGCGGCCATCGCGGAAGAGGTTCATACGCGGAACCCACACACGCTGCTGCACACCGACGCGGTGCAGGCTTTTTTGAAAATCCCGCTCTCCGCCAGGACGCTGGGTGCAGACCTCATCTCCATCAGCGGTCACAAAATCCACGCGCCAAAGGGCGTGGGCGCGCTTTATATCCGGCATGGGCTGAACCTGCCGCCGCTGATTCTGGGCGGCGGACAGGAGCAGGGCCGTCGGGCGGGTACCGAATCCCTGCCGCTCATTGCCGCATTCGGCGCGGCGGCGGATGCCGCCGGAAAGACATTTGCAGCGGACACCGCCCGGATGTGCGTACTGCGCGACCATGCCGCCGCGCGGCTGAAGGACGAGAATCCCGGTCTGCGCACGATTTGCGGCGGTGCGCCGCAGATCCTCAGCGTGTCCCTTCCCGGATACCGCAGCGAGGTGCTGATGAACTTTCTGGAAGCGCGGGATATTTTTGTTTCCAAAAGCTCCGCCTGCAAAAAAGGCGGGCGGAGCCATGTGTTAGAGGCCATCGGATTGGAAAGCGCCGAAATCGACGGTGCACTGCGCATCAGTCTTTCCCGCTTCACCACAGAGGCGGAAATCGACACGCTTTGCGATGCGCTGCATGAGGCGCGCACAACGCTACGCACTGCGGTCAATCGCCGGTAGTATCGTCCGTATCTTCCGCAGGAGCGTCGGTCTGCGTCTCCTGCGGTTCCGGCGCTTCCTCCGAAGGCGCCGTGTTCTGCGCCTTCCTGCGTGCAAGCCATCCGCGCAGACCGGTGCTGCTGCGCTTTTCCTTTGGCGGGCGCGTCACGGTCTCTCCGCTTCGTGGGTCGATATGCGAAATATCGACATATGCCTCTGTTTCCACCGGCAGGTCGCTGCGCGCGAGCTTGCGGTTGACGAGGTCGCGGAAAAAGGTATAAATCACAACGAACACCGGCACACCCAGCAGCATTCCGGCAAAGCCGAACAGCCCCGCGCCGACGATGATGGAAAACATGACCCAGAAGCCGTTGACGCCCACGCGGTTCCCCAGAATTTTGGGACCAA
Organism: Oscillospiraceae bacterium; assembly: GCA_020860205.1. Taxonomy (GTDB): domain Bacteria; phylum Bacillota; class Clostridia; order Oscillospirales; family Oscillospiraceae; genus RGIG7114. Next base: position 33,284 of record JAJBUU010000047.1, read on the forward strand.
GGACATTGCCGTCAAACTGCTGGAGCACAAGGACAAATATGATAAAAAACAGCATCTTCCATCCAGAAACCGTCAGGATAATGAGCGCAGAGGGAATCGCGCCGATAAACGGTCCAAAGAACGGGATGATGTTGGTCAGCCCGATGATAAAGGAAACCAGCAGGGCATACGGGATCCCCATGATGATGCAGCCGATATAGCAGAGGAGCGCAATGATCAGGCTGTCCAGAATTTTCCCGGAGATGAACCCCATAAAAACGTCGTTTGTGTAGTTTATCCCGGAAATCAGACGTTCTGACGCTTCCAGCGAAAAAATGCAGTAAACCACTTTTTTGCAGCGCGCGCAGAAATGCTCCTTGCTGTACAGCAGATAAACCGAAACGATGATGCCGATAATGATGTTGTAAATACTGCGCACTACGTTATACACATTGACCGTAAAGGCGGTGATCAGCCCGCGAAACTCCGGCAGCAGATTATTCTGCATCCATGTGAACAGCCCGTCCGACAGATCGCCGAACAGACTTGTGACCGCAGCTTCCACCTCCGGGTAATCCTCCAGCATCCGCGTCAGCCATGCGTCCGCGCGCCGCAGATAGTCCGTGCTGCCCAACACAATGGTTTCCACACTGGTATAAAGCTGCGGCACGACCATCCAAAGCAGCGCGCCAACGACGACCAGCAGCGTGATGATGCTGAGAAATACCGACAGACCGCGCGCCACTTTAGGCGCCAGCGTTTCCGCGCGCCCGCTGCGTCCCAGCAGCAGATTGCACAGCGGCACGAACAGGCAGCGATTATAAATTTTCATCACAGGATAGAGCAGATAGGCGATCACAAAGCCCCAGACGAAGGGGCTCAGAATCGCCGTGAGCTGCTGCACAGTGCGCTGGAGCCAGCCAAGATTGCTCACCAGCATATAAAAAACGATGCACGCGGCGATCACAAGGAACGCCGTCACGCCCCAATATAAGTATTTTTTATCCCATCTGTACCGTTTCATCGCTATACACCTTTTCTTCCTGTACTGCCAATACTGCTTCCGAACGGAGCTCTGCCGCATTTCATGCGCAGACCGCGCCCCGCGTTCCCTGCGGCAACTCTGTTTCAGCCGCTGACCACTGTATTCATTTAGTTTACTATTTTCGCTGCCGTCTGTCAATCCCGAAAAAACGTGCAGCTTCACGTTATGTCAACTAAAAATGCATATTTTTCCCCTTCCATATTCGATTTGCCATGTTGAAAACTCTGTGGAGAATGTTAAAAACCTTCTCTCCCAAAGCAAACACGGCCATACAGGTTTTGAACGAAAAATGAATATTTCGACGCGATGCGGTTACCAACGATTTATGCAGAATTTCCTGCATGACACCTCCTTTGTCCCACCTGCGGCGCATATTTCATCCCGCAGCGGCATAGTCTCAAGTGTGCGGGTCTCTGATGTGCCCGGTTTTTCAGAGGTTCCCATGTGAAATGAAAAAAGCGCGCGCCTGTCCGCGCCCGCCCGGACTGCTTCGGAGGTACAAGACCATGAAATGCTGCTTTCGCTATGTGCTTTTGCCGTTCTTTGCGCTGCTGTTGACATTGCCTGCAACGGCGATCACGCCACGCACGGACGACGACATCACCGTTGACGCGCCTTCCGCCTGCCTGATGGAAAAAACCACCGGCGAGATACTGTATGAAAAAAACGCCTTTGAACACCTCGCTCCCGCGTCCGTCACAAAGGTGATGACCATGCTGCTGATCATGGAGGCGGTGGAACAGGGGATGCTTTCGCTGGACGAAATGGTGACGGCCTCCTCCCATGCCGCCGCGATGGGCGGCAGCCAGATCTGGCTGGAGGAGGGCGAACAGATGAGCGCCGGAGAAATGCTGAAATGCATCGCGGTGGTTTCTGCCAACGACTGCTGTGTGGCGCTGGCAGAGCATCTCGCCGGGTCGGAGGAGGCTTTTGTCGCGCGGATGAACCAACGTGCGCAGGAGCTGGGCATGGCGGATACCCATTTTACCTCGTGCAGCGGCCTGAGCGACAGCGACGAGCATTACAGCTGCGCGCGGGACATCGCCGTGATGAGCCGGGAGCTGCTGCTGCATGAGCAGATCCGGGACTATACGACAATCTGGATGGACAGCATCCGCGGCGGCGCGTTTGGACTGAGCAACACAAACAAGCTGATCTACTACTATTCCGGTGCGACCGGGCTGAAAACCGGCTTTACCAGCAAGGCGATGTACTGTCTTTCCGCCTCAGCAGAGCGCGACGGCGTGGAGTATATCGCGGTGGTGCTGCACGCGCAGACCAGCGCAGAGCGCTTTGAGAGCGCAAGGACGCTGCTCAGCTATGCCTTTGCCAACTATACGCTCGTGTCTCCCACCGGGCCGGAGGCCATCCCGCCGGTGGAAATCGCGCTGGGGCAGTGCGGCAGCGTACAGCCGGAGCCGCCGGAGAATACGGGAGTGCTGGCGGAGAAATCCGAAGCCGCCGCCTTGCGCTACGAATACGACCTGCCGGAGCGCGTGACAGCGCCGGTGGAGGCCGGTCAGCAGCTTGGCAGCGTTTCCGTCTATGCGGGCGACACGCTGCTGCAAACCACGCCGCTCGTCGCGCCGGAGTCGGTGGAACGTCTGAGCGTCTGGCAGCTTTTTTGCCGTCTGCTCTCTGCCCTCGTCGCGGACGCATAAGGCGCAAAAATGCAAAGGCGGCGCATTGCGCCGCCTTTGCCGTGTTTGCTGCGATATTTGCAATCTGTTTGCCGGTTTGTCCGAAAGATGATTGCTGCCCTGTGTTTTGTGCTGCCGCTCAATCGAGCGAGCTGATGATTTTGCCGACGTACTGTGCCATCTTCATCAAATCGCTTGCGTCCGCATCTCCGTCGCCGGTCACGTCCGCGTTGAGGGCGGTTTCGTCGGTAAAGTGCATCAGCAAGTCTGCTTTCAACAGATGCAGCAGCCTGACGAATGTAACAATACCGGACAGCGTTGTGTCTATCGGCTATGCTGCATTTGTTTGGTGCAGCAGCCTGACGAGTGTAACGATACCGGACAGCGTTACGTCCATTGGCTATGAGGTATTCTATGAATGCACCAGCTTGACCGATGTCTGCTACGGCGGCAGCGAGGATGATTGGAGCGCGATTGAGCGGCGAACACGACAACAGAAAAAACCACAAATACAGGAACCACGCAGGGGCGGCGCAAAATGCGCCGTTCCTGCTTTTTTGCGGGACGCTCCGCCGTATCCTGTTGTCTGTAAAATTTCAAAAACCATCTTGCATTTCTGAAGCCAAACCGTTATGATAGACGATATAATGAAAATCCGGCTCGGTGTGGGCGGAAGGAGTATGGAAGGAAGCATGGAGAAGGACATCCTCGCGCGTCTGGCGGAGGTGGGCGAAGGCTATTCCAAGGGACAGCGGCGTATCGCCGGCTATATACTGGAAAATTATGACAAAGCCGCGTTTATGACGGCGGAAAAATTGGGCCGTACCGTCGGCGTCAGCGAATCCACGGTCGTCCGCTTTGCGAGCGATCTCGGTTATGACGGTTACCCCGATATGCGGAAAGCCGTACAGGAGATGATACGTTCCCGTCTGACCTCCGTGCAGCGCATCGAAGTGGCAAAGCAACTGCTGGACGAAAAGAATATCCTGAAGTCTGTCCTGGTTGGAGATGCGGAGCGGCTGCAGGCTACGCTGCGCGAATGCGACCCCGCCAGCTTTGACGCGGCGGTGGATGCAATCGCCGGTGCGCAGCACGTTTATATTTTGGGAATGCGTTCCTCCGCCTGCCTTGCCGGGTTCCTTGGATATTATCTTGGACTTTTAATGGATAATATATCCCTGATTCACGACCAGTCGAGCTGCGAGCTTTATGAGCAGCTTATGCGGATCCATAAGGGGGACGTGTTCGTCGGCATCAGCTATCCGCGCTACTCCACCCGCTCTGTGAAAGCGCTGCGTTACGCAAAATCGCGGGGCGCGCTGGCAATCGGCATCACGGACAGCGACGCATCGCCCTTCGCGCCGCTGGCGGACATCCTGCTTTGCGCCAAAAGCGATATGGTCTCATTTTTGGACTCTTTGGTGGCGCCAATGGGCCTGCTCAACGCGCTGATCGTGGCGCTTGGCGCAAAGAACCGGGACACCGTGGAGGATACCTTCCGCGATTTGGAAAAAATCTGGGCGGATTATGATGTTTATGCGCGCGCAAAGGACTGACGTTGTGGTGATCGGCGGCGGCGCAGCCGGGATGATGGCCGCGATCACCGCCGTAAGACGCGGACGGCGCGTTTTGTTGCTGGAACACCAGCATTTTTGCGGGAGAAAGCTGCGCCTGACCGGGAAGGGACGCTGCAACGTCTGCAATAACTGCGATTGGAAGGCCGCGCTGCAAAATGTGCCGGGAAACCCCAAATTCCTGTATGGCAGCTTCAGCCGCTTTTCTCCGGCGGATACGATGGCTTACTTTACGGCGCTGGGCGTTCCGCTCAAGACCGAGCGCGGCGGGCGCGTATTTCCGGTTTCTGATCGGGCGCACGATGTTGCAAACGCGCTGGAGCGGGAAATGCGCCGCAGCGGTGTGCAGCTTTGCGCGGATACGGCGGCGCGCGGCATCCGGACGCAGGACGGCGCGGTGTGCGCCGTGGAAACCGACGGCGGCGAAATCGCGTGCGAAAGCGTTCTGATCGCCACCGGCGGCGCATCCTATCCGGGCACCGGCTCCACCGGGGACGGGTACCGTTTTGCCCGCGCGCTGGGACATGCGGTCACACCGCCGCGCCCGTCCCTTGTGCCGCTCGTGTGCCGGGACGACTGCTGCGCGGAAATGCAGGGCTTTTCCCTGCGCAATGTCGGGCTGCGCGCGCTGGAGGATGGGGGACACGTTCTCTATTCTGCGCAGGGCGAGATGATGTTTACGCATTTTGGCGTGACCGGACCGCTGGTTCTCTCGGCCAGCGCACATTTGCGCGACTTTGGAAGCGCGCGCTACCGATTGGAAATCGACCTGAAGCCCGCGCTGCACGAGGAGCAGCTGGACGCGCGGCTGCTGCGCGATTTTGAGGCGAATAAGAACCGCGATTTTCGCAATGCGCTGGGTGGCCTTGCGGCGCAGTCGATGATTCCCGTGCTGGTGCGCCGGAGCGGTATCCCGCCGGAAACCAAAGTGCATTCCATCACCCGCGAACAACGCCATGCGCTGCTCCGGCTGCTGAAGTCGTTTCCGCTGGATGTTTCCGGCCCGCGTCCCATCGACGAGGCCATTGTCACCGCAGGCGGCGTTTCCGTCGGGGAGGTTAATCCGCGCACGATGGAGAGCCGGCTGCTGCGCGGCCTCTATTTTGCAGGGGAGGTGCTGGATGTGGACGCCTATACCGGCGGCTTCAACCTGCAAATCGCATGGTCCACCGGCCACATGGCCGGGGAGAATCTTTGAAGGCACACTGAAAAAACACATTGCAAATTATTACATAACAACATAAAAACAAAACTGGAGCAGAAAAGCATATGGATGTATTGACACAAAATAAGCCGATTTCGATTGCGATCGACGGCCCCTCCGCTGCTGGAAAGAGTACGCTCGCAAGGGCGATTGCGGAAAAATACGGCTTTCTCTATGTGGATACCGGCGCCATCTACCGCACGGTTGGTCTGGCGGTGCAGAATGCGGAAATCGAACCGCAGGACACGGCGGCTGTCGTGGCGCTGCTCCCGTCGGTGAAAATCGACATGGTTTACGCTGATGTGCAGCGGATGTTTTTGAATGGTGCGGACGTAACGCAGGAGATCCGCACGCCGAAAAGCTCGCTCTATGCGTCGGACGTTTCCAAAATACCGGAGGTGCGCGCGTTCCTCATGGATATGCAGCGGGATTTGGCGCGCCGCCGCGACGTGGTGATGGACGGGCGCGACATCGGGAACGTGGTGCTGCCGGACGCGGATGTGAAGATATTTTTGACCGCCAGCGCTGAAGTGCGCGCGCGCCGCCGCTGTCTGGAGCTGAAGGAGAAGGGCATGGAAGCGGACTTTGACACGGTGCTGCACGACATCGTGTACCGTGACCGGCAGGATATGGAGCGCGCCGCCGCCCCGTTAAAGGCAGCGGAGGACGCGGTTTTGCTCGATAACAGTGAGATGGACTTTCTGGAAACCGTGGCGGCGGCCTGCCAGACCATCTACTTGAAAACAGGCCGATGAAGCGGGTCATTACGGCGAAAACCGCCGGCTTTTGCGCCGGGGTCGCGCGTTCGGTCACGCTGGCGGAGCGGGCGTTGGAACAGTACGGCACGGTTTACTGCATCGGTTCTCTCGTGCATAACCATGATGAGATCGCCCGTCTGGAGGCGATGGGGATGGTGCAGGTGGATTCTGCGGAGGATGTGCCGCCGGGCGCAGTCGTGCTGCTGCGCGCGCATGGCGAGGGCAAGGCGGTCTATGCGGCGCTGGAAGCGCGCGGCGCAACCGTGATCGACACCACCTGCGGCAAGGTGGAGTATATCCACAGCCTTGCGCGCCGCGCGGCGGAGGAAGGGAAAGCGCTGATTGTGTTCGGGGATCCCACGCACCCGGAGGTGCAGGGGATTTGCGGCTGGTGCCCCGGCGCGCGCGCCGTTTCGGACGCCGATGCGCTGGAAAAGCTGCTTGCAGAGGGCGGCGAATGGACGAAAAACGGCGTCTTGCTCGTCTTTCAGAGCACGGAGACGAAAAAAAATTTTGAAAAAAGTGAAAACATTGCAAAAAAGCTGTGTACAAATCCGGAAATATTTGATACAATATGTTCTGCTACACAAGTCAGACAGTCAGAAGCGCTGGAACTTTCGGGACAGTGCGACATCATGGTGGTCATTGGCGGAAAGCACAGCGCCAACAGCCGCCATCTGGCAGAGATTTGTGCGGAGGTCTGTGGACAGGTCCTGTTTGTGGAAAACGCGGCGGAGCTGGACACGGCCTCTCTGAGCGCATATGATACCGCAGGTATCACCGCCGGTGCGTCGGTACCCCGGCGGATAATAAAGGAGGTAAAACAAAAGATGTGCGACGAAATCAAGGACCCGGTTGTGGAAACCACGGCGGAGGAGAATATCCAGCCCGCTGCGATGGAGAGCGCGGAGGTCGTTTCCGCAGCTGCGGAGACGGAGCCGGAAGCAGCTCCGGCAGAGGCGGGTGAAGCCGCTGCAGAGGCAGAAAAGAGCTTTGAGGAACTTCTGAATATGGAAGATTCTGTCAAAACCATATATAACAGGGACGTGGTAAAAGGCGTTGTTGCAGCCATCACCCCGACGGAGGTGACGGTGGATATTGGCGCAAAGTATTCCGGCTATATTCCGCTGGAGGAGTTTGAGGACGAGAGCGGCAGAGACGTGACCGAGCTGATTCATATTGGCGACAGCGTGGAGGCCAGCGTTGTCCGCGTCAACGACGTGGAGGGTACCGTTGTCCTCTCCAAGCGCCGTCTGGATGCTGTGAAGAACTGGGATATGATCGAGGAAGCCTGCACAAATGAAACGCTGGTGGAAGGCGTGGTGACAGAGGAGAACAAGGGCGGCATCGTCGTCCGCGTGATGGGTCTGCGCGTTTTCGTTCCCGCATCGCAGTCCGGTCTGCCCAGAGAGGCGGAGATGAGCCAGCTCCTGCACCAGAAGGTGCAGCTCTATATCACAGAGGTCAACCGTGGCCGCCGCCGCATCGTCGGCTCCATCCGTCTGGTCGCGGCAAAGGCACGCCGCGCGGCGGTCGCCAAAGTCTGGGACGAGATCGAGGTCGGCAAGCGCTATCATGGTACGGTCAAGTCCCTGACCAGCTACGGTGCGTTTGTGGACATCGGCGGCGTGGACGGCATGGTACACGTTTCTGAGCTGAGCTGGAAGCGCATCACCAAGCCCGCCGATGTGGTTTCCGTGGGCGACGAGATCGAGGTTTATGTTATCAACTTTGACCGCGCCGCGCGCCGCATTTCCCTTGGCTATAAGGACCCCAACGAGAACCCGTGGGAGAAGTTCACTTCGCAGTATAAGACGGGTGATGTGGCTTCTGTCCGCATCGTCAAGCTGATGACCTTCGGCGCGTTTGCGGAAATCGTGCCGGGCGTGGATGGCCTGATTCACATTTCCCAGATCGCAAACCGCAGAATCGGCAAGCCGGACGAGGTACTGAATGTGAACGACATCGTGGATGTGCGCATCACTGCGATCGACGAGGAGAAGCACAAGGTTTCTCTGAGCATCCGTGCGCTGAGCGAGCCGATCCCCGCGCAGAAGCCGCAGAAGGAAAAGCCCGTGCGCGAGCGTGAGCCCCGCTCCATCGCCCCGAAAGAGGATGCGCTGGTCTATGAGGTTTCCGAAACCGGCGTGAGCACCGGAAACATCCCCGAAATCGAGGACGAGTCCGAAGAATCATGAAGGCAGCGCCGCGGAATCGGAGCAGCGGTATTTTGCGGAAAATCCTTCGCCACAGCTTTGCTGCAAAAGCCGGAGATTGCAAAGATTTCGGTGCTTTTGCGCCCTGCTCCGGAGAAGATTTTCTGCGCAAACCGCGCTTGCCGAATAATGTGGCGCCGACTTAAGAAACATCAACCCACCGCCCCGCTGCCCCGCAGCGGGGCGTTTCGCACTGGATTCTCATGGTGCGTCGTTTTTCATCTTCCGCGAACCGTTTGCGTTTTTTCGGAAGGTGTGTATTGTCGTCATTGAAAGCCTGAGGAGAAAGGAGAGAGTATCATGTCCACGATTTCGGATAACCTCAGGAAGCTGCGCCGCCGTTTTTGCAGTGTGGTGGTCGTTGCAGCCGGAAGCTCCAGACGGATGGGGAAAGACAAGCTGTTCCTGCCGCTCTGCGGTCAGCCGGTTCTGGCCCGCACCCTGCAAGCGTTGCAGCGCTGCGGCGATGTGGATGAAATCATCGTCGTCACGCGGGAGGAACATATGGAGGAAATCCTGCGCAGCCGGGAGGAATGGGGCGTTGACAAGCTGACGCAGGTGACGCCGGGCGGCGCAACGCGGACGGAGTCCGCCCTCTGCGGCGTAATGTGTGCCAACAGGCGGGCGGAAATCATCTGCATCCATGACGGCGCACGCCCGTTTGTCACGCCGGAGGTGGTTTCGGATGTGGTGCGCGTTGCGGTGACTTACCATGCGGCAGCACCCGCTGTGCCGGTGAAGGATACCATCAAACGCGCGGAGGGCGGCGCTGTTGTGGATACGCCGAACCGGGACGCGCTTTTCGCCGTGCAGACCCCGCAGGCGTTCCAAGCCGATTTGATCAAGGGCGCGCTGACGCGCGCGGTGCAGGAGGGGATGAGCTTCACGGACGACTGCGCCGCGGTGGAAGCGGCAGGCGCCTGCGTCCACCTTTCAAAGGGAGACGAGGAGAACATCAAGCTGACAACGCCGCTGGATATGGACATCGCTGCGGCGATTTTTGCACGAAGGACGGGGGGCGCGTAACGAATGCGGATCGGACATGGATATGACGTACACCGGCTGGTTCCGGAACGCAGGCTGATTTTGGGCGGCGTGGAGATCCCGTATGAAAAGGGGCTGCTTGGACATTCGGATGCAGATGTGCTGACGCACGCGCTGATGGACGCGCTGTTGGGCGCGGCGGCGCTGGGCGACATCGGACATCTTTTTCCGGACAGCGACCCGCGTTTTGCCGGTGCGGACAGCCTGCTCCTGCTGCGCGAGGTTTGCCGCCGCCTGACCGAAGCGGGCTACCGTATCGGCAACGTGGACTGCACTGTGATCGCGCAGGCGCCGAAGCTCGCGCCCCATATTGCAGAAATGCGCCGCCGCCTTGCGGACGCCATGACGCTGGACTGCGATGCGGTCAGCGTGAAGGCCACAACGGAGGAACATCTTGGCTTCAGCGGACGCGGGGAGGGGATCGCCGCCCACGCGGTTTGCCTGATCGAGCGGGTCTGAGGCGTCATCGGGCGGAAACGAAACCGGCTTTTCGGAATAGGATGAAACGGCAGCTCCTTTGTTTTGGAGCAGCCTGAGTTTCATCGAATCCACGGCGCGCGGCGCGCAGGGGAGACGCTGCCGCTTCACGCCGTGCTTTTCGGAAAGGGTTTGAACCGTCCATGCATTATATTATACTATGCCGCTCTCTGACCAAAGCGCAGGGAGCCGCGCGCGCGTTGCAGTCCGCCGGGATTTTCGCATCCGTGACGAAAGCGCCCCAGAGCGCGAATCCCGGCGGCTGCACTTATGGCGTAAAAATCGGCGAGCGAAAGCTGGCCGCCGCGCTGCCGGTGCTGCGGGAAACCGGCGTGGCCGCGGATAAAATCTTTTCGTTGCAGCCGGATGGCAGCGTCAGCGAGGTGAAACGATGATTTACCTTGATTCCGCTGCCACCAGTCTGTATAAGCCGGAGTGCGTGCAGACCGCGATGCTGGAGGCCGTCCGCAGCATGGCTTCTCCGGGACGCGGCGCGCATCAGGCCGCTATGCGGGCGGCGGACTGCTGCTATCTCTGCCGGGAACGGCTGGCGGAGCTGTTCCACGCGCCGTCGCCGGAGAATGTGGTCTTTACCTGTAACGCGACCCACGGATTGAATATCGCCATCCGTTCCGTTGCGCGCCCCGGCAGCCGGGTGCTGATTTCCGGTTATGAACACAACTCTGTCACACGCCCGCTCCATGCGCTTGGCGCAAAGCCTGTGGTGATAGATACGCCGCTTTTCGCGCCGGACGCATTTCTGCGGGAGGCGGAGCGGAAGATGCCTTCGGTGGACGCAGTGGTTTGCAGCCACGTTTCCAATGTCTTTGGCTATATCCTGCCGGTGGAGCGTCTGGCCGCGCTGTGCCGCCGCTATGGAAAGCCGTTCGTTTTGGACGCTTCCCAGTCCGCCGGAGTGCTGGATATTGACGTTCAGGCGTTGGACGCGCAGTTCGTCGCCATGCCGGGACACAAGGGACTGCTCGGACCACAGGGAACCGGCGTGCTGCTGTGCAAAAATGATGCAATTCCGTTGTTATATGGTGGAAGCGGCTCGGAAAGCCTGCTTCCCACCATGCCGGACTTCCTGCCTGACCGTCTGGAAGCAGGCACGCACAATATGCCGGGCATCGCCGGCCTGTCCGCCGCCGTACAATATGTTTTGGAGCGCGGCTGCGCATCGATCCGTGCGGTTGAATGTGAGCGGATGCGGCAGCTCGCGGACGCGCTGGAACGCTGTGGCGGACTGCGGTTGTTCCGCTGCACGGATGAGCGGCTGCAAAGCGCCGTCCTCTCCGTCATTCCGGAATCCGGAAGCTGCGAGGCGCTTGCGGATGCACTGGACAAACGGGGCGTTGCAGTCCGCACCGGTCTGCACTGCGCGCCGCTGGCGCATCGGACGGCGGGAACGCTGCAAAGCGGAACCGTCCGGTTCAGCTTTTCCCCGTTCAATACCCGCCTGCAAATGACCCGCGCGGCGGAGCTTTGCAAAAGCGCCCTGCATGACTTCCGGTGAAGCGGCCTTTTGCGGCGCGGCGAATGCCCGCAGGGTACTGCGTCAACAAAGACACATCCGGAAGGGGACTCCTTACGGCGGCGCGTTCCGTTCGCCGCCGTAATTTCCTGTTTCCCTGGTATATCTTTGCTTCCTTCCCGCGCGACAGGAAAGCAGGTCGCCGCGCAGCGGCGAACCCCTGCCCGGCACCGCCTGCCGCAAACCAAAATTTCATAAGCGCAGCCCCGGATGGACCGATAAAAGTAACTGCCGACACCCCGGATTTCGCCATTCTTTATTTGCCAAAATGAGAAAGCCATGTTATAATACATAGAATATGTCCGCATATGCAAATGCGGGCAGGCTGGAGAGCAAAGCGCCGCCGGACACTGCAAGGAGCGGAAAAGGAACCGAAATGGATATTTTAGATACACTAAGCCGCGCGTTCAATTACATAAAAACAATCGGCGTTGCGGATATGTTTGACATTTTGATCATTGCGATTTTGCTGTTCGGGCTCTTTCGCATCGCCAACCGGACGCACATTATCCGCGTCCTGAAAGGCATCCTTGTGATCCTTTTTATCCTGTGGCTTTCCGGTGTGCTGGGACTGACGATGATCAATTTCCTGCTGCGGAACGCGGTGGAGCTTGGCGTCATTGCGCTGGTCATTCTGTTCCAGCCGGAGCTGCGGCGCTTTTTGGAGAAGGTCGGGAGCAATCATTTCTCCGGTATTTTCTCCGCAGGCTACCCGATGATAAAGGTGGAAACTGCGATTACCCAGACCGTTCTGGCCTGCGCGGATATGAGCTATTCCCACACCGGCGCGCTGATCATTTTCTCCAGAGATAATCATCTCTCCGACCCCATCAGCACCGGTACCATACTGGACGCGGCGGTGACGGCGGAGCTGCTGAAAAATATTTTCTTTGTCAAGGCGCCGCTGCATGACGGCGCGGTGATCATCCGGGACGGGCGCATCGCCGCCGCAGGATGTATGCTGCCGATGTCCTCCAATATGAACCTCAGCAAGGAGCTTGGGATGCGCCACCGCGCCGGGATCGGCATTTCCGAGCAGTCGGACGCCGTGGTGGTCATCGTTTCGGAGGAGACCGGCTCCATCTCCGTCGCTGTGGACGGGATGCTCAAGCGCCACCTTTCCACGGAAACGGTGGAGACCCTGCTGCGCCGGGAGCTGCTGCCGGAGGATGGGCAGAAGGCACGGCGCTGGAACCTGAAGGACTGGGTCAGGGGGAAGATACATGGGTAAAAATAATCTGCTGCATAATCAAACCCTGCGGACGGTCGCGCTTATGCTGGCCTCGCTGTTCTGCTCTTTGATGTTCTGGATTTATGTCACGGAGAGCGAGGGCGATGAGATCGACCGCAGCTTTTCCGGCGTGCAGGTCGTGTTTGAAGGGGAATCCGTGCTGCGGGAAAACCGCGGCCTGATCATCACGGAGGTCGGCACGACCTCCGCCCGCGTCACGCTGAGCGGGAACCGCCGTGTGGTTTCCGCGCTCACCTCCGGGGATCTGAGCGTGGTGATAGACCTCAGCAACATCACCCGCGCGGGAAGCTATTCCCTTGCGCCGCGTGTGTCCTATTCCACACAGACCGACACCAGCGCCATCAGCTCGGCGACGACCAACCCGGCGGCCATCAGCTTTTATGTGGACACGCTGGACAGAAAGACCGTTGAGGTGGAGGGCATATTCAATGGCAGCGCGGCGGACGGCTTCGTTGCGGAGCCGCTGGAAATCACGCCGGGCAGCGTCATTATTTATGGTCCGGAAACCGTCCTTGCGACTGTGGATCATGCGCTCGTCACAGTGGACCGCACGGATGTGGACCGGACGCTGACCTTTGACAGCACATATGTTCTGGTCGATACCGACGGCAACATACTCGAAAGCGAGGACATCACCTTTGACGTGGAAACGGTCAGCGTCACGCTGCCCATCAGCGCGGTCAAAGAGGTTTCTCTGGTGATCGACCTGGTGGAGGGCGGCGGCGCAACGGAGAAAAATGTCAAATGGTCGCTGGAACCGGACAGCGTGACGCTCATGGGCGATTCGGAAACGCTCTCCGGCGTGAACAGCATCAGCGTCGCAAAAATCGACCTTTCCACCATTGCGGACGAAACCTATACGGAAACCTATAAGGTCGTGATCCCCAACGATACGGAAATCACCAGCGGCTCCAGCGAAACCACGCTGACGCTGGAAATCGGCGGACTTTATAAGCAGACCTTTACCATTGACAAAAGCAACATCACCTGTACCAATGTCAGCGACGGCTATACGGCGGAGGTGATGAACGACACGCTGGAGGGCGTGGTGATCCGCGGCGCGCAGGATGCGGTGGAGAGCCTGTCCGAGCTGAATATCCGCGCCGTTGCGGATTTGACGGATTACGGCACGGCGACCGGTATCGTGTCCGTTCCGGTGAAAATCTATATCGACGGCAACAGCGAGGTCGGCGCGGTGGGCGAATACCGGGTCTACGTCAGCATTACGGAATCATGACGGAAAGCATAGAAAAGGAACGGTGACAAATGATAAAAAGCATGACAGGCTATGGCAACGCATCCGGAAACTGCTGCGGACTGGCGCTGAAGCTGGAACTGAAGAGCGTGAACAACCGCTATCTGGACTGCGCTGTCCGGCTGCCGCGCAGCCTGCTCTTTGCGGAGGACGCGCTAAAACGCTGCGTCCAGTCGCATATCTCCCGCGGACGGGTGGATTTGTTCATCACGGTAGAGGGGACGGACACACCGGACGCCGCCGTTTGCGTGAATGAAACGCTTGCCAAAAGCTACGCCGCCGCAATCGGCGCGGTGGCGGAGCAGCTTGATATCCCCAGCGGCCTGACAGCGCTGGACATCTGCCGCCTGCCGGACGTCCTTTCGGTGGAAAAGCGCGATCTGGACGCGGAGGCGGCGGTCAGCTCGCTCTCTGCGCTCTGCGAGGAGGCGCTGCGGGACTTTGACGGGATGCGCATACAGGAAGGGGAAAAGCTGCACGCGGACATCGCGGCGCGGCTGGATACGGTGGAGGCGCTGGTTTCCATCGTGGAGCAGCGCTCGCCGGAAACGGTGAGAGAATACCGCGAAAAGCTCTATAAAAAAATGTGCGAGGTTCTGGAAAGCGCAGAGGTGGATGAGCAGCGGATTTTGCTGGAAGCCGCCGTCTTTGCGGACAAGGTCGCCGTGGACGAGGAAACCGTGCGCCTGCGCAGCCATGTGGCGCAGATGCGCGGGATGCTGGAAACAGGCTCCCCCATCGGACGGAAGATGGATTTTTTGGTGCAGGAATTCAATCGGGAGGCCAACACCATCGGCTCCAAATGCAGCGACAGCGAAATCACAAAATCCGTTGTTGCGCTGAAAGGCGAGATTGAAAAAATCAGGGAACAGGTGCAGAACATCGAATAACACGATCCCCCTTAAAAGGAGCAGACTTTTTCAACGGGTCAAAGAAAGAAGGAGGGCATATGCAAAATTCGGACAACCTGCGGCTGATCAACATCGGCTTTGGCAATATGGTTTCCGCCGCGCATCTGCTGGCGATCGTCGCACCGGACTCCGCTCCGATCAAGCGCATCATTCAGGATACGCGCGAACGGGGGCAGCTGGTGGACGCCACCTTTGGGCGGCGGACCCGCGCCGTGATCATCATGGACAGCGGCCATGTGATCCTCTCCGCCGTCCAGCCGGAAACCGTGGCCGGGCGCGTGGGCGGAAAAGGAGATAAACAGATGGGAGGAGATGAGGAAGATGGCTGAATCAGGCGTTTTGATCGTTGTTTCCGCGCCGTCCGGCTGCGGCAAGAGCACGATCATCCACCGGCTGATGCAGGTGCGCGAGAAGCTCTGCTTTTCCCGTTCCGCAACGACCCGCGCCCCGCGGGAAGGGGAACAGGACGGCGTGGACTATTTTTTCGTCAGCCGGGATACCTTCCAGAGCATGATCCGCGCCGGGGAGTTTTTGGAGTATGCGGAGTACGTCGGGAATTATTACGGCACGCCGAAATTCGCCGTGGACGAACGGCTGGAAGCGGGGTGCGACGTTTATCTGGACATCGAGGTGCAGGGCGCGATGCAGGTGAAGCGCCAGAGACCGGAAACGCTGCTGATTTTCCTGATGCCGCCGAGTATGCAGGAGCTGGAGCGCCGTCTGGTCGGGCGCGGACAGGACGATATGGATACCATTCACCGCCGCCTGCACGAAGCGGAGCGCGAGTGCGCGATGCGCGATGCGTTTGACTATGTTGTGGTCAATGATGACGTGGAGCGCGCCGTTGCGGAAATCAACGAACTGATCAGCGCGCACAAGCGCAGACTGACCCAAAGCAATGCGTGAGCTTTGCGGAGGCAGGACTTCCGCAAACGATAAAAGATAAAATACAGGTTACGCTTAACCATAAAAATGCAATATTTTTCAAATTTTCAAAGAGGTGCAGTTATTATGTTGCTTTATCCACCGGTGGCCGAGCTTGCAGACAAGGTCGGCAGCAGATACCAGCTTGTGAATGTCGTTGCACAGCGGGCCAGACAGATTTCCACCGAATATGAGGCGCGCGGCGAGCCGCTGGATGAAAAGGCGGTGCCCATCGCCGTGAACGAGGTCTATGCCGGAAAGCTGACGCTGAAGGATTTCGGCGTGATCAAACAGGAAACGGAAAGCGACTCTGCGGCGGAAGCATCGGAGACAGCGGAACCGTTCGGAGAGCCGGAAGCCGAAGGCTGAACGGAACGCTGTGGCAGAAGCAGAAGAAACAGGCGCGAAATACGCAAAGGTCGCCGTTTCCGACGTTACCTACTGGGTGGATCGCCCCTATGACTATCGTGTGCCGGATTCCATGACCGCTGCGGTGCAGCCGGGCGTTCGGGTCACGGTGCCGTTTTCACGGGGGAACCGAAAGGCGGAGGGGATCGTGCTTGCGGTTTCCGCACGCAGCGGCTATGACGCGCCGAAATCCATCCTCTCCGTGCTGGATGACGCGCCGGTGCTGACAGCGGCGCAGTTGGAGCTGGCGCTTTGGATGCGGGAGCGCTTTTTCTGCACGGTTTATGAGGCGGTCAAGGCGATCCTGCCCGCAGGGCTTTGGTTCCAGAGCGACGGACGCCGCCGCGCCAGCGACCAGCGGACGGAATGTGTCCGCCTTGCCGTGCCGCCGGAGGACGCGCTTGCGCTTGCGGAACGCAAGGCAAGAACCGCAAAGCAGCAGTCCTCCGTTCTGCGGCTGCTTTCTGCCGTGGGCGAGGGTGCGGTTGCTGATGTGCGCGCCATGACTGGCGCAGGCCGCCGGAGCGTCACCGCGCTTGTTGACGCGGGGCTTCTGGAGCTTTTTTACCGGGAACGCTTCCGCCGCCCGGATTATCGGCGCGGCGCGGCGGCATCGGCGCTGCCGGTGCTGTCGGAGGAACAGTCCGCCGTGTTTCAGGGGCTTTCCGCGCTGCAGGAGCAGGGCGAAACATCGGGCGCGCTGCTGTTTGGCGTGACGGGCAGCGGCAAGACCGCAGTGTATATTCATCTGATCGCGCGGACGCTTCAGGCAGGCCAGACGGCCATCCTGCTTGTGCCGGAAATCGCGCTGACTCCGCAGATGCTGGAAGTCTTTTCCTCCTATTTTGGGGAACAGATCGCGGTGCTGCACTCCTCGCTTTCCGTTGCGGAGCGCTATGATGAGTGGAAGCGTGTCAAAAACGGCAGCGCGCGGCTGGTCATCGGCACACGCAGCGCGATATTCGCTCCGGTGGAGCAGCTTGGTCTTGTGATTGTGGACGAGGAGCAGGAGGACAGCTACAAGTCCGGGAACGCCCCGCGTTACCACGCTAAGGATGTGGCCGCTTACCGCTGCGCAAAAAGCCGCGCGCTGCTGCTGCTTGGCAGCGCCACGCCGGACATCAGCTCCCGTTATTTTGCCGATACCGGGCGCTATGCCTATTTTACCATGCGCACCCGTTATAACCGCAGGAGCCTGCCGGAGGTGCGCATCGTGGACATGAAGCGAGAGCTGCGTGCCGGAAACGGCAGCAGCATCAGCGG
This sequence comes from Oscillospiraceae bacterium, assembly GCA_020860205.1. Taxonomy (GTDB): domain Bacteria; phylum Bacillota; class Clostridia; order Oscillospirales; family Oscillospiraceae; genus RGIG7114. Next base: position 50,768 of record JAJBUU010000047.1, read on the forward strand.
CTTTCTGCGCGAAGAGTTGGAGACAAATCTGCGCCGCGGCGAGCAGAGCATCCTGTTCCTGAACCGTCGCGGGAGCGCAAAGCTCGCCGCGTGTGTGGACTGCGGGTATACCTTCAAATGTCCGAATTGCAGCGTCAACCTGACGCTGCACGCTGCGGCGGGCCGACTGCTGTGCCACGCCTGCGGCTATGCGCGGACGGTTGCAGCCCGCTGCCCGGACTGCGGCGGGACGGTGCGTTACACGGGGGACGGTACGGAGAAGGTGGAGGAGCAGCTCGCCGCGCTTTTTCCGGATACGCCGGTGCTTCGGGTCGACACGGATACGGTAGCCGCAGCCGGAGGACATGACGCGCTCTTTGCGCGGTTCCGGGAGGAGAAGCTGCCGATCATGATCGGCACGCAGATGGTGACAAAGGGGCTGAATTTTGAGAATGTGACGCTGGTGGGCGTGCTTTCTGCGGATCAAAGCCTCTACGCCGGGTCTTACCGCGCCAGCGAACGGACGTTTTCGCTGATCACACAGGTGATCGGACGCGGCGGGCGCGCAGAACGTCCGGGACGCGCCGTGATACAGACCTTTACCCCGGAAAATCAGGTGATTCAGTGCGCCGCAAAGCAGGACTATGAAGCGTTTTACCGCAGTGAGCTGGAGCTGCGCCGGGTGCAGAAATGCCCGCCCTTTACCCAAATCATTGCGCTGACCGCCATCGGTGGGGACGAATATCAGGTGCTGCGCTGCTGCGCGGAGGCGAAGGAGCTGCTGCAGCACGCGATCAGGGACAAAATGGGCGCGGACGTGCTGGGTCCGGCACCTTACCCCATCGTAAAGCTGCTGGGGCGGTTCCGTTACCGCCTGATGCTTCGGTGCAGCCCGGACCGGGAGATCCGGGCGGCGCTCGCAAAGCTGCTGATATATTGCAACACAAACAAGGCATATCGCGGAGTTTCCGTGTTTGCCGAAATGGATCCGCTGGAATAGAGGAGATTGGAAAAAAATGGCGTTGAGAAACATTGTAAAAAAAGGCGATGGCGTGCTGCAAAAGCACTGCCGTCCGGTGACGGAATTTAACGACCGGCTGCACATCATGCTGGACGATATGGCGGAAACGCTGCGGAAAGCGGACGGCGTGGGTCTGGCCGCGCCGCAGGTCGGCGTACTGCGCCGCGCCGTGCTTGTTCTGGAAACCAACGTGCCGGAGGGCGAGGAGGAGCGCATCGTCGAGCTGGTCAACCCGGAGATCCTGGAATGCTCCGGCGAACAGAGCGGGCCGGAGGGCTGTCTGAGTTATCCGGGCGTTTATGGCTGGGTCAGCCGCCCGGATCATGTCCGTCTGCGCGCACAGGATCGCAACGGCGCATGGTTCGAGGTGGAGTGGGACGGCCTGACCGCCCGCGCTTTCTGCCATGAGCTGGATCATCTGGAGGGCGTGATGTTTGATGAAGTGGCCGACCATATCATGAGCGAGGAAGAACTGGACGCACATTACGGCAAGGATGAGCAAAACGACGGAGCGGAGAGCTGATGCGCGTTGTATTTATGGGGACGCCGGACTTTGCGGCGGCCTCTCTGCAAAAGCTGCTCGATGAGCGGTATAACATCGTCGGGGTCTTTTCCCAGCCGGATCGCCCGCGCGGACGCGGTATGGCGGTCAGCGTAAGCCCGGTCAAGGCTTTGGCACAGCAGCATGGTATCCCGGTGTTCCAGCCGGAGAAGCTGCGGACGCCGGAGGCGCTGGAAACGCTGCGCGCGCTTGTGCCGGACGTAGTGGTGGTCGTGGCTTACGGACGGATTTTGCCGGAGGAGTTTCTATGCCTGCCGCCGCTCGGCTGCATCAATGTTCACGCCTCGCTGTTGCCAAAATACCGGGGCAGCGCCCCGATTCAGTGGGCGGTGCTGAACGGCGAGGAAAAGACCGGCGTTTCCACGATGTATCTTGCGCCGGAGATGGACACCGGAGATGTGATTTTTACCGCAGAGGTGACGATCGGGGCGTTTGAAACCAGCGGCGCGCTGTTTGACCGGCTGAAGCTGCTGGGCGCGGAGCTGCTCCATAAAACGCTGTGTGCCATTGCAGCGGGGACCGCGCCGCGTACTCCGCAGAACGATGCGGAGGCGACCTATACCGTTCCGCTGGATAAGTCGATGTGTTCCATCGACTGGAGCCGGACGCCGCGCCAGATCGTCAAGCAGATTTACGGTTTGCAGCCATGGCCTGTGGCAACGGCGGAGCTGGGCGGCGTGACACTGCGGGTGTTTGCGGCGGAATATGGCGCGCGCAGGAGCGATTTGCCGCCGGGCAGTGTGGTTTCCGCCGGACGGAACGGCATAGAGCTTGTCTGCGGCGGCGGGGAAACGCTGCTTATCACGGAGGTGCAGGCGCCGGGGAAAAAACGGATGCGCGCAGGGGATTACCTGCTGGGACATCCGCTTTCGGTGAACTGAGATGGGCGGTGCAAGGGCCGCTGCCCTGACCGCGCTGGAACGCTGCCGCAGGAGCGGCGCGTGGTCGGATGCGGTGCTGGGCGGTGTGATGGATGCGGCGGAGCTGAACCGGCGTGACCGCGCGCTGGCATCCGCGCTGTGCTATGGCGTACTGCAAAACCGCGCGCTACTGGACGCGGCGCTGGCGGGATATTCTGCCAGACCGCTGAACAAGGCGGAGCCAAAGGTGCTGGATATTTTGCGCATTTCTGCCTTCCAGATTCTGTTTTTGGATCGTGTCCCGGCATCCGCCGCCGTAAACGAGGGCGTGGCGCTCTGCCGCGCGTTGGGTTATGGCCGCGCCGCCGGGTATGTCAATGCAGTGCTGCGGAAGCTCGCGGCCACGCCGGTGCTGCCGGATTTGCACGGCCTGCCGGAGAACGAACGGCTTTCCGTGCGTTACAGCCACCCACTGTGGCTGGTTGACGCACTGCTTGCGGAGCTGGGGGCAGAGGAAACAGAGGCGTTTCTGCGCTGCAACAACGCGCCCGCGCCGCTGACCATGCAGGTGAATACCACGCGGACGGACACATCCGGTCTTGCCGCCGCGCTGTCGCGCGACGGTGTGCAGACGGCGGCGCACCCGTTCCTGCCGGATTGCCTGACCGCAGAGCGGGCGGGTGAAATTGGAAAGACCGCAGCGTTCCGGGAAGGACTGTTTTATGTGCAGGATGCGGCGGCGAAGTGCGCGGTGCTGGCCGCTGCGCCGCAGCCGGGACAGCGGATTTTGGATGCCTGCGCCGCGCCGGGCGGCAAGAGCTTCGCCGCCGCGATCCTGACCGGAGACCGCGCAGAAATCACGGCCTGCGACCTGCATGAGAAAAAGCTCTCGCGCGTTTGCGCGGGCGCGGAGCGCATGGGACTGCGTTCTATCCAAACCACCCAAGCCGACGCGGGGGAGAACCGTGCGGAATGGAACGGCGGCTTTGACCTTGTCCTTGTGGACGCGCCCTGTTCCGGGCTTGGCGTTATCCGCAAAAAGCCGGATATTCGCTACCGCGACGCCGATGCGCTGACCGGACTGCCGGAGGCGCAGTACCGCATCCTGCGCAACTGCGCGCGCTATGTCGCGCCGGGCGGAACGCTGCTTTATGCCACCTGTACAGTGCTGCCTGCGGAAAACGGCGGCGTGGTGCAGCGGTTTCTGGCGGAAACGGACGATTTTGCGCCGGAGGACTTTACTTACCCCGCCGCCGCGCCGTGCGGAAGCACGGACGGGATGGTCACGCTCTGGCCGCAGCGCGGCGGGACGGATGGATTTTTTATTGCAAAGCTGAGGAAACACGCTTGACGGATTTGAAGTCGATGCTCCCGGAGGAGCTGGAAACCTATTTTGTGCAGACGCTCTCGGAGCCGCGTTACCGCGCCGGGCAGGTCTTTTCGTGGCTGAACCGCGGCGTGACCGACTTTGACGAGATGCGCAACCTGCCAAAGTCCCTGCGGGAAAAGCTGCGCGCAGATGCGTTTATCAGTTCCCTGCGCTGTCTGCAGATTCAGCGCAGCGCGACGGATGGAACGCAGAAATTTCTCTGGGAGCTGCCGGACGGTAACGCGGTGGAAACCGTTGTGATGCGCCATGCGCATGGCGTGACGGCCTGCATCTCCTCTCAGGTCGGCTGCCGCATGGGCTGCGCATTTTGCGCATCCACAATCGGCGGACTGGTGCGCAGCCTGACAGCGGCGGAGATGTTAGACGAGGTGCTGTATTCCCAACGGGAGAGCGGCGAACGGATCACCAACATCGTACTGATGGGCATTGGTGAGCCGCTGGATAACTACGATGCAGTGCTGCATTTTCTGCATCTGGTGAACCATCCGGACGGGCTGAATATCGGGATGCGGCATATCTCTCTTTCCACCTGTGGATTGACAGAGGGGATCCGGGCGCTTGCGACGGAAAATTTGCAGCTTACGCTGGCAATTTCGCTCCATGCGCCGGATGACGAAACGCGCAGTGCGCTGATGCCTGTTAACCGTGCCTGCGGTGTGGAAAAGCTGGTGCGCTGCTGCGAGGATTATTTTGCAAAGACCGGGCGCCGCGTGACCTTTGAGTATGCGATGATCGGCGGGGTCAACGATTCGACCGCACAGGCGCAGCGGCTTGCAGCGTTGGCGCGCCGCGCACGGGCGCATATCAACCTGATTCCGCTCAACCGCGTGGAGGAGCGCACGGCGTTTTCACCGTCCACTCCGGCGCAGATGAAGGCGTTTTGCGCGGTTTTGGAGCAGCAGGGCGCGAACTTTACGATACGCCGCTCGCTCGGCGGCGATGTGGACGCAGCCTGCGGGCAGCTTCGCAGGAAACGGGAGGACGAAAGGAATCTCTGAAATGAAAGCATATGGCATCACCCACCGCGGTGCGGTGCGGAAGGAAAATCAGGATGCGCTGCGCTATACCTCGCCGACGGAGGAGCGGGACGTTCTGGCCGCCGTGCTCTGCGACGGGATGGGCGGCGCGCAGGCCGGAGGGCTTGCCAGCACGCTGGCGGCGGACGGGTTTATGTCCCACGCAGCCAATGCGCTGGACGAAACATCCGGCATGGACGATATGAAAGCGATTTTGACCGAAGCCGTACATTATGCGAACCAGCGCGTCTATGCGCACGCCTTTGAGGACCTGAAGTGCATGGGGATGGGTTCTACACTGGTGGCGCTGCTCATTTCCGGAAAGCGCGCGGTGGTGGCAAACGTGGGCGACAGCCGTGCCTATCTGCTGGCAAAAAATCGCGTTATGCAGCTGACCTGTGACCATTCGCTGATGGAGGACATGGTCGCACGCGGCAAATTGACGCGAGAGGAAGCGCGCACGCATCCCAAACGAAACATCATCACACGCGCCGTTGGTGTGGAAGCGTCGGTCAAGGCGGACCTGACAGAGGTAAAATTCCCACCGGGCAGCCGTATCCTGCTTTGCAGCGACGGCCTGACGAACCTTGTGCCGGACAGCGCGCTGGAACGGGTGCTCTGTACGGAGGAGGATCCGGAGCGCGCCTGCAATATCCTGTTGGAGCAGGCGCTGCAGGGCGGCGCGCCGGACAACGTGACGGTGTTCATCGCACAGCACTGACGGAGGTAGACGATGGAACATTCCAATCAAATGGACAGATATCTCGGCCAGATACTGGACGGCCGGTATGAAATACAGGAAGTGATCGGACGGGGCGGAATGGCGGTGGTCTATCGGGCGTACTGCCATCTGTTGAACCGGAACGTGGCGATCAAAATCCTGCGGGACGACATCGCGGCGGACTCGGAATTTCGCCAGCGCTTCAAGCAGGAAGCGCAGGCAGTTGCAAAGCTGTCCCACGCGAATATCGTTTCGGTTTATGACGTCAGCCGCACGCCGGGGCTGGACTATATCGTCATGGAGCTGATCGAGGGCGTTACGCTCAAGCAATACATGAAAACCAAAGGGCGCATCAGCTGCAAGGAGAGCGCCCACTTTGCCGCGCAGATCTGCAAGGCGCTTGTCCATGCCCACGGCAAGGGCATCATTCACCGCGACATCAAGCCGCAGAACATCATGATCGGGATGGACGGGCGGATCAAGGTGGGAGATTTCGGCATCGCCTATCTGGAGTCCGAACTGGAGGAGCAGCAGAGCGCAACACTTGGCAGCGTCCACTATATTTCTCCGGAGCAGGCGCGCGGACTTGGCCCGGATGCCAGATCGGATATTTATTCGCTGGGCGTTGTGCTGTATGAGATGCTCAGCGGGATGCTCCCGTTCACCGGAGATTCCCCGGACGAAATCGCAGCACAGCACGTCAACGGCACGCCGACGCCGCTGCGCACGGTCTGCGCCGATGTGCCGGAGGAACTGGAGCAAATCGTGATGCGGGCGATGGAGCAGGACATCACGCGCCGCTATCAAACGGCGGCGGAAATGCTGGCCGATTTGGACTCCTATCTGGCTGAGAGCGCCGAAGCCGCCCATGCCGCAAAGGAACACGCGGAGGAAGTGGTCATGCCGAAGGCCGTTGCGCCGGTCAGCCGCTCCGGAGAGCTGGCGAAGGAGAGCTATGTCCGGCGCAGCCGCCGCGCTAACAAGGTCAGTCTGCTGACCGGCTTCCTGCTGGTGCTGGTGTTCGCCATCGCGGTGTTTGTGTTCCTTTGGAGCTATTGGCTGAAAGACCTGTTTTCCGACCCGACCAAAATCAGCATCCCGAATTTTGTCGGCAGCGATGTGGAAGGAATCACGTCCAACAGCGAGCTGAACCGCATTTATAACTTCTCCGTCAGCTATTCCATCAATTCCGACGCGGAGGCCGGTATCATCATTGCGCAGGAACCGGAGAGCGGCAAAAGCCGCACGCTGGACAGCGGCGGCATCGACATTACGTTGACCGTCAGCTCCGGCGCGCAGATGGTGGATGTGCCGAATGTTGTGAACCTGCAATACACCGAAGCGTATAATACCCTGCTGCGCAGCGGCTTTTTGGTGGAATATGAATTTGCCGTTTCGGACAGCGTGACGGCGGATTATGTCATTTCCACCAGTCCGGAGGCGGGGGATCGCATCCCTGCCGGAGCCACGATATATATGACTGTTTCCTCCGGACCGGAGAATAAAGAGGTGCAGGTGCCGAACGTGGTCGGACTTTCCCGCGCTGCCGCGATCTCCAAAGTGGAGGAGGTGGGGCTTTCTCTGGGGAATATCACTTATGTGGAGAGCGAGATGCCGGAGGGCGCTGTGATCTGGCAGAGTATCACGGCCTATACCACCGTGGAGGAACACGACAAGATTTATTTGCAGGTTTCCAGCGGCCCCGCTGAAACGGCCGCGCCGACGCAGGACGAGGCGTGACGGATGCCGGAGGGAAGAATTGTCAAAGCGCTCAGCGGCTTTTATGATGTGAAAACCGAATCCGCACGGATCTGCTGCCGCGCGCGGGGACGTTTCCGGAAGGACGGCTGTTCCCCGCTGGTGGGAGATATGGTTTCCATAGAGCTGACAGAGCCGGGCTGCGGCTACATTTTGGAGGTTCTGCCGCGCAGAAATTGCTTTGTGCGCCCCGCCGTCGCAAATGTGGACGCGCTGGTGCTGCTGGCCTCCGACGTCACCCCCGTGACCGATCCGTTCCTTGTGGATCGCGTGGCGGTCGTTGCGGAGCGGAACGACTGCGGCGTGATCATCTGCATCAACAAGTGCGACCTTGCGCGGGGAGAGCGTCTCTATGACGCATTTTCCTGCGGCACCGGCTACGCCGTGCTGCGCACCAGCGCCGTTACCGGCGAGGGCATAGAAGAGCTGCGCGCGCTCACGCGCGGCAAGACCGTTGCATTTACCGGAAACTCCGGCGTTGGCAAGTCCAGCCTCCTGAACTGCATTGCGCCGGAATTTCACCTTGCAGTGGGCGAGGTCAGCGAACGTCTGGGGCGTGGACGTCACACCACGCGGCATATCGAGCTGTTTGACGTGGGGGACGGCGGCTTCATCGCGGATACGCCGGGATTTTCCTCTTTTGATCTGACGCAGATGCAGCCCATCGAGAAGGAAGCGCTGCAACACTGCTTCCCGGAGTTCCGGCCTTATATTGGACAGTGCCGCTTTGACGACTGCACACATCGGCGGGAGCCGGGCTGTGCGGTGTGTGCCGCGCTTGCGGCAGGGAAAATCGCACCCTCGCGGCATGAGAGCTATTTGCGGCTATACGAGCTTTCCGCCGCACAGCACGCATGGGAACAGAAGCGATAAATCAAAGGCGTCACCGCACAGATGCGTTGCGGCAGCTTGTATGGTAATGCTCCAAATTTCCGGCGAAAAACAGGAAAAACACCACCTGATGCTGTGTTTGTCAAATAAAAATGTGAGCAAAAGGGCCCCCAAAAGGTGAGCACC
>JAJBUU010000025.1 GCA_020860205.1 Oscillospiraceae bacterium
CGCTGATTCCTACCTTAAAGAAGGGCGATATTGTCGTCATGGACAATCTGCGCTCTCATCATGTGAAAGAAGTAGAGGAACTATTGCGCCAGAATGAAATCACGCTGTTGTACCTGCCTCCATATAGTCCTGATTTGAATCCCATTGAAAAAATGTGGTCAAAAATGAAAGCCTGTCTTCGCAAATGGAAGGTTCGTGTAAGGGACGCGCTGCCTGCCGCTGTGGCGGATGCCCTCGCCCTGGTTACGCAGGATGATGTCATGGGGTCATACTATTGCTGGTAATTTTGATCGTTGCTATAAGTGCCCTCCGGGTATTCCTCACACAAGGAAAGGGATTCGCTCCCGCAGGAGCGAATCCCTGCCCCGCTCTGATTTATGCGCTGAAGCCCTTGACTTTTTTCTCAAATGTGTTAAAATTTTTTGTAGTGGCGGCGCAGCTCCCATTGCGCGGTGCCGCCTTAGATGCAGGGCGCTGCAAACAGCTTGAAATAAAATGATGAACAAAACAAAACGGAGGAATCGTCATGTTTGAGCAACTGATCCAAAAACTGAAGGAAAACCGCAAGACCATCGTTTTTACCGAAGGGACGGATTACCGCATTCAGAATGCGGCAAACCGCCTGTTGCAGGAGGATTTGATGAACGTCATCCTGATCGGTGACGAGGCGGAGGTGAAGGCCGCAGCGGACAAGGATGACTACGACCTCTCCGCCGCGCGCATTGTGAATCCGCTGGACTACGCGGGAATGGACGCGATGGTGGAGGAAATGGTCGCGCTGCGCAAGGGCAAGATGAGCGCGGAGGACTGCCGTGCAAACCTGCAGCGCGGCAACTACTTCGGTACCATGCTAGTGAAAATGGGCGAGGCGGACTGTCTGCTGGGCGGCGCGACCTATTCGACTGCGGATACGGTGCGTCCGGCGCTCCAGCTTGTCAAGACCAAGCCCGGCGCGCATCTGGTTTCCTCCTGCTTCATTCTGAACCGCGAGGGCGGCGACGAGGCGCTGCGTACCATTTGCATGGGCGACTGTGCGATCAACATCGACTATCAGGACACCGTAGACAAGGACGGAAACGTCACGTTCTCTGCTGCGCAGAAGCTGGCGGAGGTTGCCGTGGAATCCGCCCGTACGGCAAAGGTCTTCGGCATTGACCCGAAGGTCGCGTTCCTCAGCTTTTCCACCAAAGGCTCCGGCAAGGGCGGCACCGTGCAGCTCAGCCGTGACGCGACCGCAGAGGCAAAGGCGCTGGCGCCGGAGCTTGCCATTGACGGGGAAATGCAGTTTGATGCTGCGGTTGCGCCGGAGGTCGGTCAGCTCAAGTTCCCCGGCAGCACGGTTGCGGGACACGCGAACACCTTCATTTTCCCGATCATTGAGGCCGGAAACATCGGCTACAAGATCGCCCAGCGTTTGGGCGGCTATGACGCTTACGGCCCCATCCTGCAGGGTCTGAACGCCCCGATCAACGACCTCTCCCGCGGCTGCAACGCCGACGAGGTTTACAAGATGGCCATCATTACCGCAGCGCTGGCCTGACAAAAAATTTTCCCCCGGAAAACGCTCGATCCGCGGCGGCTGCAAAACGCAGTCGCCGCGGATCTTTGTCATTCCACGGAAAAATTCAACGGATGGAGAAAAATGCGTCCTTGCCGGGGTAAATCGGCATATCAAAGAGTTCATCCTCAATGCGGAGAAGCTGGTTATATTTTGCAACGCGATCCGTGCGGGAGGGTGCTCCGGTCTTGATTTGACCGGCATTGACGGCAACGGAGATGTCCGCGATGGTGGTGTCCTCCGTTTCGCCGGAGCGATGCGAGACGACCGCAGTCCAGCCCGCGCGGTGCGCCATCTGAATCGCATCCAGCGTTTCGGTCAGGGTACCGATCTGGTTGACCTTGATCAGCACGGCGTTCGCGGCGTTCAGCTTGATGCCCTTGCGGATCCGCTCCGTGTTGGTGACAAAAAGATCGTCGCCCACAAGCTGCACACGGGAGCCGATGGCCTGATTCAACATCTGCCAGCCCTCCCAGTCGTTCTCGCCCATTCCGTCCTCCAGGGAGATGATGGGATATTTGTCCGCAAATTCCGTCCACATGGCGACCATTTCTGCGCGGGTCTTGACCGTGCCGCGCTTGGGCAGATAGTAGCACTGGTCGCTTTCATCGTACCACTCGGAGGAAGCCGCGTCGATTGCAATCCGGAAGTCCTCGCCGGGACGGTAGCCCGCCTGCTCCATCGCCTGCACCAGCGCCTTCAGCGCGTCCTCGTCGCTGTCCAGATTTGGGGCATAGCCGCCCTCGTCGCCAACACCGGAGGCCGGAACGACCTTTTTCAACGTGTGGAACACCTCTGCGCACCAGCGCAGCGCCTCCCGGAAGCTCGGCGCGCCGACCGGCATGATCATAAACTCCTGAATATCCACGTTGCTGCCTGTGGCATGTGCGCCGCCGTTGAGCACGTTCATCATCGGCACCGGCATGGTCTTTGCGTTGCAGCCGCCGATGTAATTGTAAAGGCTCAGCCCCGTGGCCTCCGCTGCGGCGCGCGCACAGGCGAGAGAAACGCCCAAAATCGCGTTTGCGCCAAGACGCGACTTGTTCGGCGTACCGTCCAGCTCGATCATCAGATGGTCGATTGCCGCCTGATCCAGCACGTTCAGCCCCACCAGCGCCTCGCAAATTTCGCCATTGACGCTCTCGACAGCCTGAAGCACGCCCTTGCCCAGATAGCGCGCCTTGTCGCCGTCACGCTTTTCGCAGGCTTCATACATTCCGGTGCTTGCGCCGGATGGAACGTCCGCGCGGCCAACGGTCCCGTCCTCCAGCGTGACCTCCACCTCCACGGTGGGATTTCCGCGGGAATCCAGGATCTCCCGCGCCAGCACATCCGCAATCTCAAAATACTGTTTCATCGTAGTTTCTCCTTCACATTTTCAGATGAAAAATCATTTTGCGTCCGGGAAAAGGACGCACAGGAAACGCCAGCGTTTCCCGTTTTTACCGATAACGCCGCTTTCATGCCTCCTGCATCAACAGGCTGCTTCCCGTCATCTCCGTCGGCTGCTCCAGACCCATCAGCGCCAGCAGCGTCGGCGCAAGGTCGGCCAAACGGCCGGGGCGCAGCGCGCACCCTGTCGGCGCGCCGACAACGACAAGCGGCACGGGATTCGTCGTATGGGCAGTGTGCGGTTGCCCGTCTGCGGCGATCATGCAGTCTGCGTTGCCGTGGTCGGCGGTGATCAGAATCACACCGCCCATCTCCCGCACCGCATCCGCAATGCGTCCGGCACAGGCATCCACGGTTTCCACCGCGCGAATGGCGGCCTCCATCACGCCGGTATGCCCCACCATGTCGCAGTTCGCCAGGTTGCAAATCACCGCGTCATAAGCACCGGAACGGATGCGCGCACAGCATTCGTCCGTCACCGCCACAGCGCTCATCTCCGGCGTGAGGTCATAGGTCGCCACGTCGCGCGGAGAGGGGATCAGCACTCTGTCCTCGCCATGCCCCACTTTTTCCACGCCGCCATTCAGGAAAAACGTCACATGGGCGTATTTTTCCGTTTCCGCAATGCGAAGCTGCGTATAGTCAAGCGCGCTTACATAGTCCCCGAAGGTGTTGCGGATTTCCTCCGGCGGGAACGCGATGGGCAGCGGCAGCGTCTCGTCGTATTGTGTGGTGCAGACAAAATTCAGGTGCAGCGGCAGAGTATCCATGCCGCTCTCCGGCGGCAGATTCCCGGTCAGCGCGCGCGTCAGCTCTCTTGCGCGGTCAGGGCGGAAATTTGCAAAAATCACGCTGTCCCCGTCCGCGATCATGCCGTTCGGGTCGCAGACGGCGGGTTCCATAAACTCGTCCGTCACACCCGCGTCATAGCTCTCCTGCACCGCCCGCGCAGGGTCGTCACAGCGAACGCCCGCGCCGCGCACCAGCGCGTCATAGCCGCGTTGCACGCGCTCCCAGCGCTTGTCACGATCCATGCCGTAGAAGCGTCCCTGTATCGTGGCGATGCGTCCAACGCCCAGCGCGGCGATGCTCGCCTGGAGCGATTCCACATATGCCCGTCCGCTCTTTGGCGGGACATCCCGCCCGTCCAGCAGCGCATGGACATAGACGCGCGCCGGGTCCAGCCCTTCGCGCTTTGCCATCTCCAGCAGGGCGGTGATGTGGCGGATGTGGCTGTGCACGCCGCCATCCGAGAGCAGCCCCAAAATGTGCAGCGCGCGCCCCGTCTCCCGCGCCTGTGCCATTGCGCGGCGGTAAACGGCGTTTTCAAAGAAGCTGCCGTCCGTGATCGCACGGCTGATGCGGGGCAGGTCCTGAAACACAACGCGCCCCGCGCCGATGTTTGTGTGGCCGACCTCGCTGTTGCCGATCTGGCCTTCCGGCAAACCCACGTCCAGACCGGAGGCGGAAAGGGTCGTATGCGGATTTTCCCGCAGCAGCGCGTCCAGACGCGGGGTTTTTGCCAGATAAATCGCGTTGGTTGCGTTGTTGCAGCCAAGACCAAAGCCATCCAGGATCAGCAGAACATAGGGTTTCCGGTTCATTCAGTGTCCGCCTTTCCGCCGACTTCCACCAGCGCGGTAAAGTCGGCGGGTTTCAGCGATGCGCCGCCGATCAGCCCGCCGTCGATATCCGGCATGGCAAGCAGTCCTGCGGCATTTGCGGTGTTCATGCTGCCGCCATAGAGGATGGAAACGCCGCGCGCGACGGTCGCGTTGTATTTTTTCCGCAGCAGCGCGCGGATGTGGGCGCAGACCTCCTGCGCCTGCTCCGCGGTTGCGGTTTCGCCGGTGCCAATGGCCCAAATGGGTTCATATGCGACGACGACGCGGCGCACATCCTCCTCCGCTACGCCGGAGAATGCGGAGAGGAGCTGATAGGCCAGCAGCTCCATTGTCACGCCCATTTTTCTCTGCTCAAGGCTCTCGCCCACGCAGACGATGGGCGTCAGGTCGGCTGCCAGCGCGGCGCAGACCTTGCGGCTGACGGAGGCATCCGTTTCATTGTAATACTGCCGCCGCTCTGAATGCCCGATGATGACATATTTCACGCCGACATCGGAGAGCATTGCGGCGGAAACCTCGCCGGTATAGGCGCCGGACGCGGCCTCGTGCATGGTTTCCGCGCCGACATTCACGCGCGTCCCCTTCAGTGCCTTTTGCGCAGTCGGGATGTTCAGCGCCGGGACGCACAGCACCACCTCGCAGCCGGGACGCCTGGGCAGCAGCTCCCGCAGCTCGGCGGCAAAGGCCGCAGTTTCGCTTGCGGTCTTGTTCATCTTCCAGTTGCCTGCGATGATGGTTTTGCGATATTTTTTGTTCATGTTTCAGTTCTCCTCCGCATCCAGCAGACAGGCCACGCCGGGCAGCTCTCTGCCTTCCAGAAATTCCAGCGACGCGCCGCCGCCGGTGGAAATATGGGTCATGCGTTCGGCATAGCCAAGCTGCTCCACCGCCGCCGCGGAGTCCCCTCCGCCGACGATGGTCACAGCGCCGGACGCAGCCAGCGCCTCTGCCACTGCGTTTGTGCCGTGGGCAAAGGCGGAAAACTCAAACACGCCCATCGGGCCGTTCCAGACCACGGTTCCGGCGGAACGGATGGTATCCGCAAACATCGCCTCCGTTTTCGGTCCGATGTCCAGACCCATGTAGCCGTCCGGAATCGCATCCGCAGCCACGGTCAGAAATGCGTCTGTGTTCTCAAACGCGGTGTGTACCGCGGTGTCCACCGGAAGCAGCAGCTTTACGCCCTTTTCCGCCGCCTTTTCCAGCATTTCGCGCGCGTAATCCACTCTGTCCGCTTCCAGCAGCGAGGTGCCCATACCGTAGCCCTTCGCCTTGAGGAAGGTATAGGCCATGCCACCGCCGATCAGGATGGCGTCAGCCTTGTCCAGCAGGTTGTTGATCACGCCGATCTTGTCGCTGACCTTTGCGCCGCCCAGAATGGCGACAAAAGGCCGCGCCGGGTCATTCAGCGCGCCGCCCATGATCTCCAGCTCCTTTTGGATCAGCAGACCGCTGACGGCGGGAAGATAAGCCGCAACGCCCGCTGTGGAGGCGTGTGCGCGGTGTACGGTGCCAAAGGCGTCGGAAACATAAAGGCCGTCTGCTCCGGCCAGCGCCGCCAGTGCGCGGGCAAACTCCGGGTCGTTTTTCTCCTCCCGTGGGTCAAAGCGCAGGTTTTCCAGCAGCAGCACCTCGCCGGGACGCAGCGCGGCGGCTTTTTCCGTCGCGTCTGCACCAACGCAGTCCGCAGCAAAAATCACGGGCTGCCCCAGCAGCTCGGAAAGACGCTCCGCCACGGGGCGCAGACTCAGCTCCGGCTTCACCGTTCCTTTCGGCTTGCCCAGATGGGAACAGGCGATGACCGCCGCGTCCTGTTCCAGCAGATAGCGCAGCGTGGGCAGCGCGGCGCGGATGCGCTTATCATCCGTGATCGCGCCGGTGGATTTGTCCTGCGGGACGTTAAAATCGCAGCGAAGCAGAACTTTTTTTCCCTTTACGTCCACATCGTAAAGCGTTTTTTTGTGATAGTTCATGGATATGCGAACTCCTTTCCGCCGCAGCGCGGGGCGTGCGTCCCGTGCGTGCAGCCGGTCAAAAAATTATTTCGCCGGGAAATGCAGAGAATCTGTTTACGGAATGTGCGTCATGGCAGAATCTGCCGTTTCCGCCATGCTGCCGGTGGTTTTCAGCGTGGGAAATCCCTGTTGGCGCAGCGCTTCATAGCAGAGGATTGCCACGCTGTTGGCAAGGTTCAGCGAGCGCACCGGGCCGGTCATTGGAATGCGGATGCAGCGGTCTCGGTAGCGCTCCCGCAGCGCCTCCGGCAGGCCGGCGGTTTCCTTTCCAAAAAGCAGCTTGACCTCCGCACCGCGCAGGTCAGCCTCCGTATAGCAGCGCGGCGCTTTTGTAGTCGCAAGGAAAAGCCCTTCGTCCCCGTTTCTGGAAAGAAACTCCTCCACGCTGTCATAGACCGAAATATCCACATATTTCCAGTAATCCAGACCGGCGCGGCGCACGGCCCTGTCGCTGATGTCAAAGCCCAGCGGCCGGATCAGGTGCAGCCGCGCACCGGTACAGGCGCAGGTGCGCGCGATATTCCCGGTGTTCATCGGGATTTCCGGTTCGTGAAGGATGATGTCAATCATGGGGAACCTCTTTCCAAGCAGGTTTGGGTGCGCAATGCGTTCCATTTGAATTATATACTCCCCGTGCGTTAAAATCAAGAAAAATCCCCCGTTTATACGGGGGGAAAGAGATAAAAAACGCCTGATTCCGAATGAAATAAAAATTCCGGACGGCGCTTTTCTCTGCGCCGTCCGGGAAAAACATCCGGGAACCACGCCGCGCACGCCGAAGCGGGCGTTGGTTCCTTAATATATCTGGATGAACTGCGCACTGCCATAGTCCAGTGTTTCCGCCTGCTCCAGAATCTGCGACAGTGTATCGTCGTCCACGGCCAGGAAAATGCGATCCGCGCCATAGCGCAGGATGTCCGTCAGGTATCCGGTGAAATCCGTTTCGCCGGACGGGAAGGAATCGTCATAAACCAGATTCATCCCAAGCTCTTTGGCTTCGGTGGCAAAGCCGGTGCGGATGGCAACAGAAACGGTGTCTCCCGCATCCCAGAGAATCGCGTAGCCGCTGCCGGTTCCCGCCGCGCTGATGGCAGCGCTGACGCCGGTTGCGATATGGACGGTGGTGTTCTGCGATCCCGCCGCAGAGGTCGTCTCGTCCTCTGCGTCCTCCGCATCCGCATGAATGCGGCAGTTCGGAAGCTGCACCTGGAGCTTTTCCACATCCGCAGCTGTGACGTTGTTCCCACGGATATACAGCGTTTTCAGGTTCGTCAGCCCGTAAAGCGGGCTGAGGTCGGAAATGCTGTTATCGTCCAAATCCAGCAGCACCAGCGAGGTAAACTGTTCCAGACCGGAAAGGTCCGTAATGCCCTGCCCGGAGGCCAATATCTCCGTTGCGTCGGAGGTATAGGTCGTGCCGCCCAGCGTGACGGTGTAAAGCAGCTCGGAATGGCTGATCGTGCATTTCGGCAACGCCTTTTGCAGCGCCTCCACCGCATCGGCAGAGAGTCCGTCATTATCGTCCAGTGAAAGCTCCTTCAGACTGCTCAGGTCATAAAACAGCGTCAAATCGTCGTCCGAAAGCCCGGTGCTTTTCACGCCCAGCCGTTCCAGCTTTGTCAGATTTTGCAGCGCGGTGAAGCGGCGGATGCTGTTGTTGTTCAGCCACAGTCCTTCCAGCTCTGTCAGATAGTTCAGCACCGTAATATCGCTGATCTGGTTGGTGTCCAAATCCAGATAGGTCAGTTTTGTCAGCGTCATCAGCGGCGTGATATCCTCCACCTTGTTGTTCCAAAGGCAGAGCCATTCCAGATTTTGCATCTCCACCAGCGCGGAGATGTCCGTGATCTGGTTGTCGCGCAAATCGAGCTTTACCAAATCGCGGCAGGCGCTCAGCGCGGAGATGTCCGTCAGCCCCTGTCCGCTCAGATTCAGCTCCGTCACATCCGAGGTAAAGGTCACATCCCCCAGCGTAATCTCCGCGATCCCGTCGTCGCTGTCCGTAAAGATGTTGCAGTCCGGCAGCGCTTTCTCCAACGCGGTCAGGTCCTCCTCCGTGATGTCCACATCCTTCATGCTCAGCGTCCGCAGCGCGGTCAGGTGATAGAGCGGCGTGAAATCTGCGATGGGGTTGCCGTCCAGATAGAGCGTTTTCAGCCCGGACAGGGAGGAGAGCGGCGTGAGGTCGGAAATGCGGTTGTTGGAAAGCTGCAAACTGGTCAGCTTTGTCAGACCGGAGAGCGGGCTTAAATCGGAGATGCTGTTGCTGGAAAGGCTCAGGCTTTCCAGCTCGGTCAGTGCGGAAACGGCCATGAGCTCGCTGTCCGTCAGGTTCTGACCGGAGAGCAGCAGCGTTGTGGTGTCCGCCGCATAGCTTCCCCCAGCGATGGTAACGCTGTCATTCCCGTCTTCCGTTTCCACAGGGACAGCGGTGCCAGTTTCGTCCTTCAGGCTGTCCAGCATGGTTTCTATGGCGTTGCCGCCAACGCGGGAATAACCAAGATAGAGCGTCTGGATCGCCTCGTCCGTTTTGCCCTGCGCATGATAGATGTTTGCCAGCAGCAGATAGCATTCCTCCGTGGAATCGATTTCCATCGCAGCCTCCACCTCACGCTGCGCGGTGTCATAGTCAAGCTGAAGGAACGCCGTCTGCGCCGCCGAAAAATGCTCTTCGTATTTTTTTCCGCTGCCGCCGCCCAGCGCGATGATCAGGACGACGATGACGACCAGAACCGCAAGTCCTGCGCCGCCAAAGATAAACAATCGTTTTTTTGTTGTGCTGTTCATTGCATTTTGCCTTTCAGGATGGTATGGAAAAGGCAGGCGCGCGTTGAAACGCATCCGCCGGATGGCGCCTGTTTTTCAAATGAAATCCGTACCGGGTATCGGAAGCTGTCCTCAATGCCGCCTGGGAACTATGGGCGCGCCATGCGCCCGCGTGTAAAATCAGTTTCACTATATGCGCAAATCCAATCAAAGTTGCATCATGACGGGGCGCAGCGCCCCAACGCTGAAAATCCCGCCCGGACGCAAAAAATCCGGACGGAATTTCCAATTTTCCCACAAAATCCGGGAACGCTGTTCTGGCGGAGAGTGAGGGATTCGAACCCCCGTGGGCTTGCACCCTAACGGTTTTCAAGACCGCCCCGTTATGACCGCTTCGGTAACTCTCCGAATTTATCGTGCCTTCCAATGCGCAACAGAAGGAAAAGAGACGCCGGGCGGCGTCTCTTTTCTGGCGGAGAAGTCGGGATTTGAACCCGAGCGGCGCTCAACACGCCCTACTCCCTTAGCAGGGGAGCCCCTTCGGCCTCTTGGGTACTTCTCCATGATAAAAGCAGGTCGAATCAATTCATAAGCTCGATTATTCTAACACACCGTCTCCAAAATGTCAACAAAAAATTTTAAAATCGGAAAAAATTCTGTGCAGCTGCCGCAACGTATGATCGGCAAACCGATCTGTTGTCCTGTATATTTTTGCATTTGCGGTTGACCACAGAGGAAAAAGGTGCTATATTATATACATAACACAGTTGCATACAGTTGCGGCTGCGCAGAATGACGCGCAGCGGGGTATGCGTCCCATGTAAATCAAGCGGCACAAGCCGCTGGAAAAGGAGTTTTTTGCACTATGAAAAAGTACCTTGCAGAGTTCATCGGCACGGCGGTTCTCGTAATTTTGGGCTGCGGGACCGCAATGCTCGTCGGCTGCGACGCGGCGGCGGGCAGCGGCTATTTGCTGACAGCACTGGCCTTCGGGCTGACCATTGTCGCAATGGCTTACTCCATCGGGAACATCTCCGGATGTCACATCAACCCCGCGGTATCCCTCGGCGTTTTGATGACCGGCGGCATGAACGGGAAGGATTTCGTGGGTTATGTCGTCGCGCAGGTAGTCGGCGCCTGTGCCGGTGCGGCCGTGCTGGCGCTCATTTTCTCGCTTGGCGGTGTGCCGGATATGACCGGTGGCTTCGGTTCCAACGGGCTATCCGGCGTAAACGGCAGCGCCGGAGCCGGATTCATTGTGGAAGTTGTGCTGACGTTTATTTTCGTCATGGCAGTTCTCGGTGTGACTGACAGCAAATACGCGCACGGCTCCTTTGGCGGACTGGTGATCGGTCTGACACTGGCGCTGGTACATATTCTCGGCATCGGTCTGACCGGTACGTCCGTGAACCCCGCACGCAGCATTGGCCCCGCGCTGGCGGCGCTGATCGCGGGCAACACAGCGCCAATCGCATCCCTGTGGGTGTTCATCGTTGCGCCGCTGGTCGGCGCAGCGCTCGCGGCGCTGGTATACAAAGCCCTCAAGTCAGCCAAAGACGCAGCATAAGGACCCGTTCGCAAAAAAGCGGCCCGTTCCCTGTGAACGGGTCGCTTTTTCGTTTACGCAATTCGCTCTCTTGTCGAATGATGCGGCGACGCCTTCCTGCGTCATATGAGGCTGTATTTGTATTTGCACCGGCGGCGAGGAGCGGGGCTTCGTCGCGGCGGGTTACTTTCCCGCCGCGGGAAATCCCCCCCCCACAGCAAATGAAACCGCTCCCGCACAGGCGTTGCCCGTGCGGGAGCGTTCTGTTTATCTTCGATATGGATGGGGCCCTGCGCTCACTCCACTGTGGCAAACGCCGCCACAACGTCCGCGAGCTTTGCGATCGGCATGGAGGAGGTGTTGACGCAAAGGTCATAGTTTCCGCGCGCGGCCCACTCCTGCCCCGTATAAAGCCGGTAATACTGTGCGCGGGATTTGTCCACGGCGCGGATGCGCTTTTCCAGTTCGCGGTCTGTCTGACCGCCGTTGCCCTTTTCGCCTCTGGCACGGCAGCGCGCGACCCGCGCAGCCATATCCGCATAAACAAAAATGCGTAGCGGGTGCATCTCCGCCAGGATATGATCCGCACAACGCCCCACGATCACGCAGTCCGACTTCTGTGCCATCTCCTGAATGATCTCCGTTTGCGCGGTATAGATGCTCTGGTTCACGGAGAAATCCTGATTGATCATGGAGAGTGTGTTCCCCACCGTGAGGGGATAATAAGCCATGATGCGCTGCTCCACCACCTGCTCAACATAATGCTCCGCCATCTCGCTGCGCTTGGCGATGGCGGCAACGATTTCCCCGTCATAGTAGGCGATGCCCAGCTTTTCCGCAACGAGCTTGCCCAGCTCGCGCCCGCCGGAACCAAATTCCCGTCCAATGGTGATGATCCTGTTCATTGTGCCACATCCTTTCCGTTGTCATGTAAAAAAACGATTATTGTACCGCCGCTCATGCAAGCGGCGTTCCGTCCGCGTGAAAGAGCGGCAGATGCGCCAGCGTGATGATGTCGTCCCGCTGCGCCGCGTCCCCTTCCGCAAGGATCGCCATGCGCCCGGCCACGATGCCGCCGGCCTGCACGGTCAGCGTCTCCAGCGTGCGCAGGGATTCCCCCGTGGAAATCACATCGTCCAGCAGCAGGATGCGCCGCCCGGCCATACGCGCCGCGTCCGCCGCGTCCAGATACAGCGTCTGCACCCCCGCCGTGGTGATGGAACGGGTTTCCACCTTGAATACGCCGCGCATATATGCCTTTTCATGCTTGCGGGCAAGGAAATAGGTTTCCGCTCCGCTCTGCCGCGCCATCTCGTACAGCAGGGGGATGGCCTTTGCCTCCGGCGCAAGCAGATAATCATAGTCCGGGGCGCGCCGAAGCAGCTCCGCCGCGCAATGCACGGTCAGCTCCACGTCGCCAAATATCACAAATGCGCCGATGCACAGCTCGTCTGTCAGCCGACAGAGCGGCAGCGCGCGCTTCATCCCGGCGATGTCGATTTCGTAAGTCATTCCAGTTCAGCCCCCGTATTCTTTTATTATTATAATCTCATCCGCAAAAAAAAATCAAGAGCATCCCGCATCGTTGCAGGGCGGCAGCAGTTATTTTTAAGGCAGCGTCGCATAAATTGGCGGGGAACGACCCGCTCCCGCAGGAGCACCCCCCTGCCCACTCCTGCACATTGCAGTTGACCGGAGCGGATAAAAATCCATCTGTATTTCCAGAGGCGTGTGAAGTAAAGTAAATACTGTCGCCCTGCGCATAGCTGGCGGGAAATTTTGCGGCTGAAAAAGGCGCAAACGCGCGGAGACCCCTTGGGAGTTCAGGCTTTTCACCATGCGACCGGCGGAACTGACCGCCAGCCGCCGCAGGCGCATTTGTGTTGCGCCGCCCCCTGATGTGACCGGATTTTTTGTCCAGCGCCCCGCCGCTCAGACCTCCGCAAGCTCCAGCGGCAGACCGAGTATCCCGCGGCGCAGCATATCAAAGGCATGGTTTGCGCTCAGCGTGCGGATGCGGGAGCGGTCGGAGCGGGAGGAGAGCGTCAGCGCGCGCACAGCGGTTCCCGCACGGGAGGAGAGCGACACAAACACCGTGCCGACCGGATGAACGCCGTCCGTATCCGGTCCGGCCACGCCGGTCACGCCAATGCCATAGTCCGCGTCCAGCTTCTCCCGCACCCGCTCTGCAAGCTGCACCGCAACGGCGCGGCTGACGGCGGTTTGCGTCCGCAGCGTTTCCTCGTCCACGCCCAGCAGACGCATTTTTGCGTCATTAGTATAGACGGTCACGCCGCCGCGGAACACCGCGCTTGCGCCGGGCAGGTCGGTCATGCGCTTTGCGATCAGACCTCCCGTGCAGCTCTCCGCCGCTGCAAATGTTTCTCCGCGCTCCAGCAGCAGCGACAGCACCGTTGCCTCCAGTGAAGGCGTGTCGATCCCATAGATGATGCCGCCCAGCTTCTCCCGCACCAGCGCAATGACCGGCGCCATGCGCGCGTCGGCCTTCGCCTGTGTTTCCGCCTTTGCCGTCACACGCAGGCGCACATCGCCCTCTCTGGCGTAAGGCGCAAGCGTCGGGTTTGTCAGCGCGTTCATCTCGTCGCGCAGGCAGGACTCGATCGCGCTCTCTCCCATGCCGAAGGTCATGATGTTGTGGGAGAAGATCGGCGCGCCCGAAACTGTGCGCAGGAACGCGAGCCCGCCGTTTTGCAGCATGGCGTTCAGCTCCTTCGGCGGACCCGGCAGCAGCATCACCACCGTACCGTCCGCTGCGGTAAAACCGCAGCCCGGCGCGGTGCCGCAGGTATTATAAAACGGCGTGCAGCCCACAGGCAGATAGCACTGCTGCAAATTGTTCTCCGGCATCGTCCCGCCGTTGTCCACGCGGAAAAAGGCGCGCAGCTCGCGCGCGGCGCGCTCGTCAAAATAAAGCTGTGCGCCAAAGGTTTCCGCAACCGTCTGTTTCGTCAGGTCGTCACAGGTGGGGCCAAGGCCGCCGGTCGTGATGATAAGTCCGGCGCGCGAACGCGCCACGGCGAGCGCCGCGCGCAGCCGCTCCGGGTTGTCCCCCACCACAGTCTGCCAATAGACGTTGATTCCAAGCTCGCTGAGCGTAATGGACAGGTCCCGCGCATCCGTGTTGACGATGTTGCCAAGCAACAGCTCGGTGCCGACCGAGATGATTTCCGCATTCACGGTTCCGCTTCCTCCAGCCTGACATATTCCGTGCCTCGCACGGTCTCCTCCACCAGACGCTCCACATCCAGCTCCGCCTCCGCCGCGCGCGCGCGTTCCAAATCCGGACGCAGCTCCGGGTGGCGCGGGGTGAACACCGTGCAGCAATCCTCATACGGCAGGACGGAGAGCTCATATGTTCCGATTTTCCGCGCCCTGTCCACGATTTCCGTCTTGTCAAAGCCGATGAGCGGACGCAACACCGGCAGGGTGCAGACCTCCTCCGTCACCGCCAGCGCCTGCATGGTCTGGCTGGCCACCTGTCCCAGATTCTCGCCGGTGACAAGCGCGCCGCAGCCGTTATCGCGCGCAAGGCGATCCGCGATGCGCATCATAAAGCGGCGCATCAGGATGGTAAAATAAGGCTCCGGGCATTTGTCCCGGATCTCCTCCTGTATCCGTGTGAACGGCACGATGGCCAGGCGCATCTGTCCGCAATAGGGCGTCAGACGGCGGCCAAGCGCGATCACCTTTTCCTTCGCGGCCTCGCTGGTGTAGGGAAAGGAGAAAAAGTGAACGGGGATCAGCCGCACGCCGCGCTTTGCGATCATATAACTGGAAACCGGAGAATCGATGCCGCCGGAGAGCAGCGTCACAGCGGTTCCGTTGCTGCCAACGGGCATTCCGCCCGCGCCCGGCTCCGCCCCCGCGTGGACATAGGCGGCGCGGTCGCGCACCTCCACATTGACGACCAGCTCCGGCGTATGCACATCCACCGCCACGTCCGGAAACGCCTCCGCCAGAAGTCCGCCGACATACTGGCTCAGCTGTATGCTGGTCATTGGGAAGCTCTTGTCGCTGCGGCGCGTTTCCACCTTAAAGCTCTTTGCCTGGCGCATCGCGGGCGCCAGATAGGAAATCGCCTTTTCCACGATCACGTCCCTGTCCTTCGCACAGGCGGCGGCGCGCGTCAGTGCCACGATGCCAAACACGGTTTTCAGTGCCTCCAGCGCGCCGTCCATATCGCAGCCGTCCGACTGCGGCTCCACATAGACCGTGGATTGCAGCGTATACACCTGAAAGCTCCCATAAGGCCGCAGCCGCCGCGCAATGTTGCTCACAAGGCGCTGCTCAAAGCGCCGCCGGTTCAGCCCCTTCAGGACGATCTCGCCCTGCTTCAAAAGAATCATATCCTGCATTTTGCCGCCTCATTCCACAAAACTCAAGCCGTCCAGCACCGTCCAGACATGGAGATAGCCGTCCGGCGTTTCCACACGGAACGCATCGTCCGGGTCCAGCCGCAGATAGACGTTCATCCCGCTCTCATCCAGACAGTGCATCCAGCCGTTCTCTGTGCCGCTGTAAAACAGCGTGGTCCCGGTTTCCAGCGCCATTGCGTCGCCGTCCGGCGCGTCATAAGCGTTCACCGGCTGCAACAGCGTCACCGCCGTCAGCGTCTGTGTTTCCACAGGTGCGGCGGAAACCTCTGCGGTCATGACCGTCTCCGGCTCCTCCTGCGCGCCGCACGCGCTCAGCGTCAGCAACAGGAGGCTCAGCAGCAGATACTTTGCAGGATTTCGTTTTATTTTCATTCGTTTCACCTTTTTTCCTGTTCTCAGCGTCCAGCGCTCATGCCTCGCTCTCCAGCCGGAACGTCCGGTACTGCACCGCTTCCGCAATATGCTCCGGACGCAGCGCCCCGCCGCCCGCAAGGTCAGCGATGGTGCGCGCCACGCGCAGGATGCGGTCATAGCTCCGCGCGGTCAGCCCCAGCGCTTCAAACGCGCTGCGCATCAGCGTTTCACATTCCGGGGAAAGCGCACAGAACTCCCGCAGCTCCTTCGCCTGCATTGCGGCGTTCCGGCCGGAGTCGCTGCCATAGCGCGTTCGCTGCAGGCTTCGGGCGGCATTCACCCGTGCGCGGATCGCCGCCGAGCTGTCGCCGGACGGGGCGCGCGCTTTCAGCTCGTCAAAGTTCAGCGCCGGGACCTCCACGATCATGTCGATGCGGTCCAGCAGCGGACCGGATATGCGGCTCTGGTACTGCTGAACGGCGCTCCGGCTGCACCTGCAGCGCCCGCCCGGCTGTCCAAACCAGCCGCAGCGGCAGGGGTTCATCGCGCAGACCAGCATAAAGCCGCTGGGGTAAGTATAGCTCCCGGAGGCGCGGGAAATCGTCACACGTCCGTCCTCCAGCGGCTGGCGCAGCACCTCCAGCGTCTCTCTGGAAAACTCCGGCAGCTCGTCCAGAAACAGCACGCCGGTGTGCGCAAGGCTGACCTCCCCCGGCCGCGGGATGCTGCCGCCCCCGCTCATGGCAGCGGCGGAAACGGTGTGATGCGGCGCGCGGAAGGGGCGCGTGGTGACGATGGGTGCAGCCGGGTCGATGTCCCCGGCGACGGAGTGGATCTGCGTCGCCTCGTTCATCTCCTCCCGGCTCATATCCGGCAGGATGCCGGGCAGCCGTTTGGCCAGCATACTCTTTCCCGCGCCCGGCGGGCCGACCATCAGCAGATTGTGTCCGCCCGCTGCGGCCACCTCCAGCGCGCGCTTCACGTTCTCCTGCGCCTTCACGTCCAGAAAATCCAGTCCGTCCCACGTCGGCGCGTCCAGATGCGGCGGCTCCGCGGGACGCAGCGCCGTCTCTCCGCGCAGATGCGCCGCCAGCGCGCCGACTGTTTCCACGGGATAGACCGTCACATCCTCCGCAAAGGAGGCCTCCGCCGCGTTGGCAGCCGGCACATAGAGCGTATGGATGCCCTCCCGCGCGGCGCATAGCGCCATAGAAAGCGCGCCCCGCACGGGACGCAGCTCTCCGGTCAGGCTCAGCTCGCCAAAAAACGCCGCGTCCTGCGGCAGCGGCGGCAAATCGCCGGTACAGGCCAAAATACCAAGCAAAATCGGCAGGTCATACAGGGTCCCGGCTTTGCGGGTGTCTGCCGGAGCCAGATTGATGGTCAGTCGGCTGACCGGGAAGGAAAATCCGGCGTTTTTGATCGCCGCGCGCACGCGGTCCCGCGCCTCCTTCACCGCTGCGTCCGGCAGTCCCACCACGTCAAAGGCGGGCAGTCCGTTGGAAAGATAGCACTCCACCCGCACGACATATCCCCCGATCCCCTGCAGCCCAAGTGACCGGATATTGGAAACCATGTTTTCACACTCCTTTGGCGGCGCGGCGCGTTGTACCCTTTCCTCCCCCGACTATCGCGGTGCAGAACCGGTGCAGGAGCAGAGCAGACACGGCAGCCAGCAGCAGCGCCGCAAGGTTGAGATGCCATGTCGCCGCATGGTTGGGAAACAGCCATGTCAGCACAGAAATCAGTTTTTCATGTATCAAATAAAACTCCAATGTTACCCCCCGCGGGGGCGCAGGGGGGGCGTGTGGGGGCCCGGTGGGCGGGGGGGGGGGGGGGGGG
>JAJBUU010000052.1:0-6237 GCA_020860205.1 Oscillospiraceae bacterium
CTCCGTCTCCGGTGTTTCCTCTGTTTCCGGTGTTTCCTCCGTCTCCGGTGTTTCCTCTGTTTCCGGTGTTTCCTCCGTCTCCGGTGTTTCCGCTTCCTCGCTGCCAGTCGCCTCAAACTGGTGGAACAGCGTTGCGGAGCTATCCAGAAGCACCGCGATTTCCCAAAAATCCGGAACCGTCAAATCATCCGTAAATACATAGCCGTTGTCCGCTGTCGCCGTGATCACGGCGGTATAAACCGCGTCATAATCAAACGTCACGCCGGAATAGACATTGAAAATCTGCTCCATCTCCGCGCCCTCGTACCATGTGATGGCGGAGGACAGACTGTAACGGTTGTAGTTATTGCTGCTCGCGCCGCTGCTGGTCTGGGGCGTCGCCCCGGCCACCGGTGCGGTGACATAAACATCAAAATCCAACGCGGAAATTGCGGAATCCGTCTCGTCATAGACCCGGCTGAACACCGCAGTTGCGCCGGAAACGGACTCGCGTTTCCAAACGCTGGGGCCGCTGACATTCTCCGAGAAACTGTAACCGTCGGTCAGCGTGACCGTCACCTCTGCGGTATAGACGGTATCAAAGCCGAAAGCCGTCTCCTCAAACGCCGCGCCGTCCGCATCGTACCACACGATCTCCGCCGTCCAGTTCTCACCGCCCGCCACGGTGGTCTGCGGGGCGGCCTTTGCCACAGGTGCGGTCACGGAAAAGTCCACGCTGGAAACAAGCGCGCTGGCATAGAACGTCATCGCACCGTCCGCGCCCGTGCTGCCCGTGGTGGAAATTTCCCCGTCCCGCAGCGTCACGGCTACGTCTGCAAGCGGCGTGCCTGCGGCGTCCGCAGCGGCCACGGTCACGGTTTCCAGCGCTGCCGCTGTCATGTCTGCGGGCAGCGAAACGCCCACGGCGGACGCAGAAGCCGCGGTCAATGCGCCCGCAACGGCTGCATTGTCCGCGCCGCTCGTCACGGCGACGGTATAATCCCGCGAGCCAGCCGCGCCGGTTTCATCGGTCAGCGCAAAGGTCACAGAACCGTCCGCGTCCGCAGCGGCTGCTGTTCCCGCCGTGAAATCCGGCGCGTAGAGCGTGACGGTCATTCCCTCCGCCGCCTGTCCGTCCGGGTCCTGCACGGTCACGGTCAGCGGCGCACAGTCCGCAGCGGCAATGCTCTCCGGCAAACAGACCACAATGCCCGCGCTGTCCATCGTGACCGCCGCAGCCGCGACGGGGTTCCCGCCGCCGTCCGCAACGGCGACGGTATAAGCCGTTTCCGCAGTGGCCTTGCTCCGGCTGATGCTGCCGTTTTCATTCAGATATGGTACCGTGGCGTACACCGTGCCGACGCCATCCGCGTCCGTCACGCTGAAATACACCACATTATATGCGTCCAGAACACCGGAAACACCGTTTGGAAAGTCCGGGTCAATGAGGGTAATTTCCGTCCCCTCCAGGCTGCCGGAAACATCATTATTGTCCATCAGCTCCACACGGATGGTCCCGGAGTCCGTCAGCGTGCAGGCCACTGTCTCCGTTTCCTCGTCCTCCACCGGCAGGGTGACAGCCAGCGTCCCATCGCTGGAGAGCGTCACCAGCGCGCTGACGATGCCGGGGTCAGAACGGGTCGTGCCTTCCCGCAGGAAAATATAATAAGAATACGACCCAAGGGCAACAGACTGGTTTCCCGTAGTATCCGTATACTTGGCCGCGTTCGCCTCCTCCAGCGAGTAGGCGCGGCGCAGGGATATGGCGGCACGGCTCCATGAGAGCAGCGTCCACCCGTCCGGGAGCGTCATGTTATCCTCTGTGTCGAAATAATAGTCGCTTTCAGTATCCGCCGAGATGGTAGCAGTGGCGGTATAGATATTGCCCGCCTGAAACGAGCTGTTGCTTCCAAAGGAGCCGCTGAAAGAGCAGGCATAGCTCCAGCCGCTGCCCGTATCCACGGACGCGGAGCTATAAGTGCCGGAAACAACAGGCGCGGCAACCGCGAAGCCTGCCGCCTCGCTGATGTCGCTGATGACATTGCCAATGTCGATGTCGCGCGAGAGCGACACGGTCTGACCGGAATAGTCGCTGCCCGCGTTCACCTCGTCCGCGAAAGCCGCAAGCTCCGCCGCGGAGGTGATAGGATATATACTCTCGCTCAGTTCGCCCTCCGTGGCGGAGGATACCGAGTCAGCGAGAAGAATTTGCGCGAGAAGCATTGCCGCGGTCAGGAAAAGCGCCAGCGCGCGGCTGACTTTATATTTTACTGTTCTGCTCTTTTTCGTCATAAATCATAAACCTCCAAAATGCAGCGCCATGCGCAGCAGCGTTTACGGCGCCGTTCCGTTTTTCCGCAGCATACCAAAATCCGGTGCTTATCTGTCTGACCGGCGCGTTTGGATTTCCTTTTGTTCTGCTCCGACCGCCGAAGGCGGGCGGTCGGAGCCATACGTTTGTTTGTAAAGGTCGTCTGGCAAATTACGCCGCGCGATACAGGAAGGTCACGATCTGGCCGCGGGTGCAGACATTATTCGGCGCAAACGTCGTGTCGCTCGTTCCGGAGGTGATCTCCTCGCTAACCGCCCATGCCACGGCGGAGGCATAATACTCGTCGCTGGAGACATCCGCAAAGCCCGTGCTGCCGGAAACAGTCGGCTGTCCCGCCTGACGATACAGGAAGGTCACGATCTGGCTGCGGGTGCAGGTGTCGTTTGGGGAGAATGTCGTTGCGGTGGTTCCGGAGGTGATGCCCTGTGCAACCGCCCAGAGCACTGCATTGTAATAATAGTCGCTGCTGCTCACGTCGGTAAACGGATTCTCAGCCCCTGTCACATCCGGTTCGCCCGCAGCGCGATACAGAAAAGTCACGGCCTGCGCACGGGTGCAGCTCTGGTCCGGACCAAAGGTCGTTCCAGTCAGTCCGCTGGTGATTTCCTCGCTGACCGCCCACTGCACTGCATCATAGTAATACGCGCCGGAAGCGACATCGGTGAAGGAACCCGCCGTCTCGGTGGTCGTGGCAGTCGTGGTGGTAGTCGTGGCAGTGCTGGTGCTGCTGCCGCTGCTGCTTGAGCTGCTCGAACTGCTCGAACTGCCAGAGCTGCCTGCGCTGCCGGAAACGGTCAGCGTACCGTCCGTCGTAGCAATGCTGGCATACTGGTTGGTATCCAGATCTGTTTCGCTGTAAAACTCGGTGCAGGTCAGCTCCAGCGCGTTGCTGCCGTTCTCGGCGGTGCGGCTCACCTCATAGGTGATCCAGAACAGTACGCCGTCATCCGTGAGATTGCTGGTGGAAGCCATTGCGACCACCACGCCGGATGCACCGGCCAGATTGGAGTTGAGGAACATATTGCCGGTGATCGCGGCATCATCGCCGTTCATCAAGGCAACGCTGGTGGCCGTGCAGCCATCCGGGATGCTGACGGTCAGCACCATAGACGCAAACCCGGTGTTGCCGGAGATGCTGACCGGCACTGTGACGGTTGCCGCACCGCTGCTGACGTTTGCGCTGGCATCGCCCACTGTGATGGTCGTTGTGTCCGCTGCCAGTGCCGCCACGCCCAATGTTGAAACAAGCATGACCGCAGCAAAGAGTGTGGAAAAGAGCTTTTTGAATCTATTTTTCATGATAATCTACCTTTGTTATGCAAAAAATTGTTTTGCGCTAAAACCGCGCACAGGCCGAGCCGGAAATATACCCGGCTCGGTCCCGTTTCCTTGTTTGGACATCCCCGCGTCGTTCGGCAAGAGGCACCGACGGGAACTGATGCGTCAGCCGACACAGCGCACTTGCGCGGTGATGCCTTTGGAAAACGCGGATATGCCGCCGCAGTATGCACCGCACACGGCACATCCCGTTTTCACATGGTTCCTCTTACCCGGCAAATGCGCGGTAAAGGAAGGTCACGACCTGCGCCCGTGTGCAGGTCTGCTCCGGGGCGAAGGTATTCTCGCCGGTGCCGGTGGTAACGCCGACCTCATAGGCCCACGCAACAGCCGCAGCATAGTAGCTATCCGCATCGACATCCGTAAAGGGTGTTTCCGCGTTCTCCGCCGTTTCGCCGCTGTACCGGTTGATCAGCGTGACGATCTGCGCACGGCTCACGATGTCATCCGGACTGAAGGTCGTTTCACTGGTACCGTTGGTAACGCCGGTTTCGCAGGCCCAAAGCACTGCATCGTAATAAAACGCTGCACTGTCCAAATCCTCAAACGCGCTCGTGATCGTCGGTTCCGGTGTTCCGGCCAGCCGCCACAGGAATGTCACGACCTCTGCACGGGTAATGCTCTTCTCCGGAGAGAACGTCGTGTCGCTGGTGCCGTTGGTGACGCCGTTCTCGACCGCCCATGTGACCGCGTCGGCATAGTACGCACTCGACGCGACATCGGTGAAGATTGTCTCTGTGCCGGTGGTCGTGGTTCCGGTGTCCGTGCCGGTACCTGTACCGGTACCGGTGCCGGTACTGGAGCTGCCGCCGCTGGAGCCGCCACTGCTGCTTCTCCGGAGTACGACGGTGCCGGTCACGCTCTCATAGGTATCGGTATCATCCGGTGTGAACACCCATGTATACGCGGTACCTCTGATTATCACCGTATCGTCATCCAGTTCCCACGCCCATGTACCGGGAACCTCAACCGTGTTGCCTTCGCTGTCGGTATAGGTCGCAGTACCGGTCGGGGTCACATCGCCCAGCGTGGTATTGGATGTGGTAACGCTGTACCGCAGGCTGCTGTCCGGCACGGCCACAGGCGTCAGCTTCTCCGCACTCTGCTGCTCATCGGTCACAGTGACGATACCGTTTACCACGGTATAGCTTGCGGATACATCGGTTTCCAGATCGTCGGCGGAATATGCCTCGTTTACCGTGACGACAAATTCATATTCGCCCGCAACCACCGTTTCATCCCAGACGAAGCGGATCCAAACCAGTGTACCATCGCCGGTGATGTTTTCAGGCGTTTCTGTTTCATCGCTGAGCAGAGCCACCGTGTTCGTTGCAAATGCCGTAACCGTATCGTCATCGGTCAAAAGCAGAGCCGTCAGGCCGATGCTGCTCTCGCTGGTCAGACTTGTGGTTTCGGTCTCACCTGTATCGCTCTCGGTGCCTTCGCCGCTCTCGGCGTTCTCGGTACTCTCGGTGCTTTCGCCACTTTCAGCGTTCTCGGCGCTCTCGGTACTTTCGGTACTCTCGGTACTCTCGGTGCTTTCGGCGCTTTCACCGCCCTCAGCGTTCTCGGCACTCTCGGTGCTTTCGCCGCTCTCAGCGTTCTCGGTACTCTCGGTGCCTTCGCCGCTCTCAGCGTTCTCGGCAACAATCTTAACTTCCACGC
Organism: Oscillospiraceae bacterium; assembly: GCA_020860205.1. Taxonomy (GTDB): domain Bacteria; phylum Bacillota; class Clostridia; order Oscillospirales; family Oscillospiraceae; genus RGIG7114. The sequence continues at coordinate 5,315 of JAJBUU010000052.1, forward strand.
TGCCGTCCTCCGTGGCGCTGGCCTCCGCAACATTGGTCTCCAGGTCGTCCGTGGAATACATCTGCGTCAGGGTCGCCGTGATGGCATAAGCGCTGTTATCCGCGTTCGCGGGGATGGTGTATTCTACCCAGAACAGCACGCCGTCTCCGGTCACGTTCTCCGCACCCGCCAGCGTCACGACCACGCCGCCGTCTCCGGTCAGGTTCTTTTGCAGATTCATGTTTCCGGTAATTGCCATCTCGCTGCCGTTCAGGCGAACGACATCACTGGCCGTCCAACCGTCCGGCACGCTGACCGTTACGGCCATGGAAGCGAAGCCGGGGTTATTCGCAATGCTCACCGGCACCAGCACCGTACCCGGCGCGGCATCCGCTGTCACACTGCCGACAGAAAGCACCATCTCTCCAACGATGAGCTTGCCGCCGCTCGTCGTGTAGGCGCTCTCCGCGTCCGTGTTGATGTGGCCGGAGGTGTAAGCTTCGTCCACCGTAACGCTGATTTCATAGTTGCCCGCCTCAACGCTGCTGCCCGGAACGTACTCGATCCATGCCAGCACGCCGTCCGCAGTCACGTCCTCGCTGCCCGCGAAGGTCAGAACCACGTCGCTGTTGCTCTTCGCGTCGATTTTGAAGGACGCGGTCATGCCGCCCGTGACTGCGGTTTCGTCGCCGTTATACAGGTAGACGTTCGAGGTCGTCCACCCTTCCGGCACGCTGACCGTCAGCTTCAGGGACGAGAAGCCCGGATTGTTCGCAATGCTCACCGGTACCAGCACGGAGCCTGCGTCTCCGTTCAGGCTGTACCCGGCGCTACCGACGGAAATCAGACCGCCCTCCAGGGCAAACGCGACTTCCACGCTGCCGTCCTTCGTGGCGCTGGCCTCCGCAACATTGGTCTCCAGGTCGTCCGTGGAATACATCTGC
>JAJBUU010000052.1:6337-17348 GCA_020860205.1 Oscillospiraceae bacterium
TAGACGTTCGAGGTCGTCCACCCTTCCGGCACGCTGACCGTCAGCTTCAGGGACGAGAAGCCCGGATTGTTCGCAATGCTCACCGGTACCAGCACGGAGCCTGCGTCTCCGTTCAGGTTGTAGCTGACGGAGCCGACTGTGATCGTTCCGCCCTCTACATTCGGTTGCGCCGCCGCGGAACCGATGTTCAGCACGACATTGCCATTCTCGTCGATCCCGCTGCTGACTTCCTCTGTCAGGGCTGTCTCTCCGGCGTTTTCGAGATAAACGCCGGAGGCCATCCAACCGTCCGGTACTTCCACTCCAATTTCCATGGAGGAAAAGCCGGGGTTATTCTCAATGGTCAGCGGAAGTATAACGGAATCCTCACTGCCCGCAAGCGCGACCGTATCCGATCCAAGTACAACGCTTGGCGTCGTCTCGCTCGTCGCTTCGGTGTCAGCAAAGGCCGTAATACCGGTCAGGGACAACAGCATCGCAAAAGTCAGCAGCCATGCGCCGATCTTTTTGGATAATTTACTCATCTGTTCTCCTTGCTTCATTCATGCGCAGCCGCTTTCAGGAAAGCGAACTGACAACCTGCTGCAAAATCAGAACCGCATCGTTGGTCTTGACCTCGCCGTCGCCGCTGATGTCCACGGCTGCAATCTGCGCCGACGTCAGCACCACGGTACCGGTCTCATAACGCAGCGCGATGACCGCGTCCACAGTGGTCACTTCACCATCACCGTTCACGTCGCCGGAACCGGCTTCCAGTTCCACGATAGTTCCTTCTGTCACATAGCTGCTGTACTCGGTGTAGAATGTCTCCACCGTGCCGTCGCTGGCATAGTTCCTGGCGTTCAGGTAACGGTTGGCTTCGCCGTTTCCTTCGGGGTTCAGATAGATGTCATCGCTGCCGATGCCCATGCCAAGGATGTCCTCATAGCCCTCGCCGTTCAGGGAGAACCAGTAGGCCCAGTTGGTGCCGCTGGAGTTGGTCACGCCGGTATCGTCTCTGGAAACGGTCATTTCCTCGCCGGCTGCAACCAGCGCAGGCTCCTCAACGGCCAAATAATACTTCATGCCGAGGATGATCATGTTCTCAATCGCCGTTTCCACATCGCTGCCGTATGCATCCGTCGTGGCGCTGTCGCTGACGACCAGGCCTTCCGGCAGGTCGGCGCTCTCCAGCATATTGACGATAACCTGCTGCATCGCGTCGCTGTCGCTGACATGATAGAAGTTCTTCATCCAGTAGAACACCAGGCTGATCGGGTTCAGGGTCATGTCTACGCCGGTCATCGCGGAGAGCTGGTCATAATAGAAGTAAGCCAGATAGTAGGGCTGACCCAGCGCGTTCTCGCGCGCCTGCATGGTGATGCCGTAAACCGTCGTGGGCAGGTTGGCAAAAATCTTGATGCCCGCATCCTCCAGCGTTTCCTTCGCGGAATCCGGAATGCTGACGGTTCCCATGGTGCCGCCACCACTGCCCGCGGAAACAATCACGCCCGCGTGGTTCTGTCCCTCCGGGTTCAGGTACTCGATCAGTTCATCCGTCGAAAGCACATAGCTGTCGCGCGTCCCGGCCGTGATCTCCGCGGTCAGCACGTCATAGACATCGTCTATGATGCCGCTGGCATACTGTCCCTGACGGTTTGAAGATGTTGCAATCGTCCAGCTGTCGGTATCGGAATCATAGCTGAAGGAACGCACGCCGCGCACCTTTTCCAGACCGCCGCCCAGCGCATCAATATCCACACCGTAGGCTTCCAGCGCGGCGACCTCGTCGTCGGTCAGGGTGCCGTCATAGACCTCAAACATGAGCTGTGCCCAGTAATAGAAACCGCGGCTCCACTTATCGTAGTTGCTGCCGATCTCCGTTGCGGACTCCGCATAACGGGAGGTCTTTCCAAGGCTCTCCGCCAGCTTGTCCACCGCCATGCCAATGTCGGTCATGTTGGCGCTCATTTCAAACATATTGTAGGCGTGCGGCATACCGTCGCTGCGGGCGCCGTTCGTCGTCACGGTGTTGATAAAGACGGGGTTATAGTCCTCATTATAGGTCTCCTGATAGGCTGCGAGCACGGTTTCGTAGTTGCCGGTCGAGCCGCCGCCGAACCAGATGTGGATGTCCGGCTCATAGAACATATAAGGGCTGGTCGTCTTGGTCACGCCGCCGATGGAAATCGTGACGGTGCTGCCGATTTGTCCGATCAGCGTATAGGGTGTGGCGTTCCAAGAGGAGTAGCCATCCACAGAGTAGGTGCCGCCGCCGGACTTGGTGGAGTTGTAGCTATAGAAGTAGTTGTAGAAATAGGGGTCGGGGTTGTCGTTGATGTCGGAACCAAAGGTGCCAAGGTTCGGGGAGTCAACGCCCCATTCGTCGCTGGTGCCGCTGCCGTCGATGACGCCGTTTGCGTCGCCAACTGCGGAGACGTTGACGCCAAGGATGGAAAGGGTGGTTGTACCGGCGCGGTTGCCGGTGCCGGTGATGATGTTGTCGTTTGCGACAACACCCGTTGTCGGCGCGGTATACTCGGTGGCCGAAGCGCCCACCGCCAGCATACTGGCCGCCATCGCCGCGCTGAGCGCAAAGCTGAGCGCGCGTTTCAGATGCCTGTGCATGATAAAATCCCTCCAAATTAAAGATTTTTTATCTTCAACCGACGCGCGGCATTCAGCCGTCAATGCCGCACATCGAAAAGATACAGTTTATAAAATCAGGATACGCCCCGCCCGGTATCAGCCGCCGGAGATGATATAGACCCTGCCGGTTTCCGGGTCCATATAGGCGCTGCCCATATCCTCAAAGCGGTCGGAGGACATGGAGTCCAAATCCTCCTGCACCTCCTCCGCGTCTGTGACCTCCTGGAGCTTTTCGCGGTCGATCACCGCCGTGAGGTCCACGTTCCAGTTGATGATCAGCGCCAGCATCAGGCCGCAGGCAAACACCAGCATCACGTCCACCAGGTTGGCGACGCCCTCCATCGGGCTGATGTCCTCCTCGCTGAAATGGTAGCGGCGGCGGTTATGCAGGCTGTTGTCATTTCTCATTCAGGCAGACCTCCTCCATGATGCTCTCCGTCAGCGTTTCCAGCGTAACCATGTAGTCCGAATACCAGCGCTTGCGGATGTGGGAAATGACATAGCAGACAGAGGAGGAAGCCACGCCCGCGATGGTCGTATTGAACGCCACGCCCAGCGAATCCGCCAGCGTCGCCGTGTCGCCGTTGCTCAGGGCGATGATGCCGGGGCCAAGCGGGATCAGCGTTCCCAACAGACCGGCCATGGGGCCGAGCTTCGCCACGAGGTCCGTGACGACGGTGCTCTTGCTGTAATACTTCTCCTCCGACGCCAGCACACGTTCCGCCAGCGCAAGGCGCGCCGTGCGGGACTGATGCTCCGGGTCAAAGATGCGGTGCAGCACGCGCTTATGGCGTGCAAGCAGCCCGCTGCCATCCATCGTTTCAATCACTTCGGTCTTGCCGCGCCCGCTGATTTGCGTCAACAAGTCGGGTACATCGGCTTTCAGCTTGCGGCGCTCGGTAAAAAGCTCCGCCACAAAGTCTCCGATTTGCCAGACTGCGAGCAGCATAAAGAGAAGCAGCGCGATGATGTCGGGATAAAGCAGCGCGTCCGCTACGACTTGCAGTACATTTTGCAGGGATGATGCCATGATGTTTTCTCCTGCTCCTTTCTTTCTCTTTTCTTTTCTTTTTTTGGGGAGGAAACCTGTCTGCCGTTTCAAGGGACCCTGTTCTCTGTCCGCTTTGTCCTGTCCGGGCAGCAAAAAAAGCGACCGTTTCTGAAAAGAAACGGTCGCTTTGCAGCAAAATATACGGCAAGCGTCACCTTGCCAAAGCCGTTTTCTTTTCATCATGGAAGGCTGAACAGTTTCCCATTCAACCCCGGCACAATTCTGTGCGGCCCCAATTCCTTAGACTAAGCCGTAGGAAAATAAGGCTCAAAAACAAAAGTATATAGACAGTATGACCGGTGATACAAAGCTTCCGGTATTTTTCCCCGCTGCGTGGATTCTCCCACGCACTTGCTTGTTTTGATTATACGGCAAAATCTGCCCAATGTCAACACAAAAAGATATTCTCATTCAGCGTGACCGGAACGACCCGTTTTTCGCACGCGGCTCGTTCTTATAACCGATAGAATTTCAGCGCATAACGCAGCGCGCCCATCTGCCGCCGACAGTTTTTCAGGAATATGCTGTAAATCGCGCGGCAGGCCGCGCACTGTTCCTCCGTCGGGGTCTGACCGGCATAATATGCCGAAAGAAACGCGGCGGTCAGCGCGTCCAGCCCACAGGAACCTTCCAAATAGCGCGCCAGCACGCCGCCGTTGCGCGCGGCATACTCCAGCGGCGTTTCCTCCTCCCGCTTTTCCCAGCCCAGACAACGGAATTTTTTCAGGTAGAAGCAATAAAGCGCCGTGACCTGCGCCGCCGGAGCGCGTGCGGCGATACGCCGCATTGTGCGCCGCCGCAGCCAAAGCCGCAGCAGCGGAGGCGCGAACAGCACCAGCAGCGCCAGAAGCACACAAAGCACGACCATTTGCAGCGTCATGACGGTGTAGGACTGCGCAGAGAGCTGCGTTTCACCCGTGGGCGCCTCGTCCGTTTCCGGCGCGGCGCTTGGAAGCGGCATATCCATCTCCTGCGAAAGCGGCGCGTCCCCGTTCTCCTCGAACAGCGCGCTCTCCGCGCCGCTCTCGTCCGGCTGGTCGGCAGTGTTCTCCTCGTCCGGCACCTGATACTGGTCTGCGATACCCGTATGCTCGATGATGTCAAACGCGAGGAACCGCTCCAGAAATTCCAGCTCCATCGTGGGCGGGGAGAGCGGGCGGATAAGCGCAAAGAATATACCGATGGAGAGCGCCGCCGCCGCAAGCACAACACAGACCGCGGAACGGAAAAACCGAAAGAAATCCGGCGCGGCAGTGCTGCTGCGCATGACCTGTGCGCGGCGCTGACGCAGAATATAGATGACGATACAGCTTGCAAAAAACACCATCCCCGGCCAGACGGACACCGGGTATTCCAGAAACTGCTGGCTCGCGCCAAGAACCGCGCCGATGAGCAGAAGTGCCACCGTACCGGCGCGCGTCCGGGTGCAGAGATAAACGGCGATGCACACAACGGCAAAGGCGAACCAATAGATATAAAACGCGCTTGGGCTGCCCGGCTCATCCACAATATCCACGCCCCGCGCGCGCAGCAGCAGGAACAGCAGCACCGCCACAGATGCGGACAAAACCGGGACAAGCACCAGTCCGATCCGGTTATAACCGCCGAGGAACAGCAGAAACAGCAGCGCGGCACAGGCGCCAACGGCCAGCGGCACACTATCCGCCATCGCGTCCGGAATATAAAATGTCTGCGCGGTGTTCCACAGCAGCATAGAGGCGGCGGCAACGCACATGATGTATTCCCAGACGTAATTCTTCCAGTATCTTCTCATGCGCTCAACCCTCCAGCTCCCGCGCGGCGGACAGCACCCGACAGGCGATATTCGCAGATTGCAGCCGCCGGAGCTGCGCCGTGCGCCGCTCCCGCTCCCGCGCGGTCAGCCCTTCGGCAAGCACCAGCAGCAGGATCGGCGTTCGCCCGCTCTGTTTCAGACGCACCAGCATTTCCGCCGTCTCCCGCGTCAGCACACTGGCGCAGACGACGATATTCGTCTGACTGTAAACGCCCTGGCAGTTCTCCCGCAGCAGGCGGGCAAGGCTCCGCTCCGCGTCTGTCTCCGCGTCCGTCATGCGCATCTCCTCCACAACGCCGTGCAGCGTGCGGAAGCTGGCGGGGACGGTACGCAGCGCAGTCTTATCCCGGCGGTAAAAAATCAGGTCATAGTCCATGCCCTGCCGTGCGGCCCAATCCCCGGCGGAAACGCCGCACTCCACCACCGCATCAAACTCATCCAGACGCGCCGCGCCATCGGATGCCGGGATCACAAAATCCAGCACGACGGACACGCCCGCGTTGGAATAGCTCTCCAGCTGCTTTGTCATCAATCCGCCCGCGTGCGCCGAAAGCTTCCAGTGGATGCTTTTGATCGGGTCGCCAAAAGCGTACTCCCGCACGCCGGTATAATCCGTACCGCTCAGCGGCGAGGGCAGCGTGCTGCGTGCGCTCTCCGTCCGCACATCCGTTGTGATGGGCAGCGCGGTCAAATGCGCAACGCGCGGAAGGATCTCCACCGTGTAGCTCTGCTCCTCCGCGCGCACCGCGCGAAATATGCCGAACAGATCCGTCATCTCCACGCGGCGCACCCCCGCACGATAATTCCCGATGTGCGGAAAGGCGGTTGTGAAGCTGAATGCGCGTGTCTCCCGCGGGGCCAGGGTCAGACGCAGGCCGGTCGTCTGCTCGTCCAGTCCGTCCGGGTCGGAGAGAAAAAACACCGCGTTCAGTCCCGCAACGGGAAGGCGCGATGCATTTTCCGCGCGCACCTGAAACAGCGCCTCCTCCCCGCGGACACAGCTCTGCGTTTCGGTATCCAGCGCAAAGCGCACCTTCCCTTTCAGCAGGCAGAGCCAAAGCAGCGAGAGCAGCACGCTGGTCAAAATCAGCAGCGCCGCGCCGTAGCCCAGCAGCGAATTTGTCATCACCGCAGGCACGGCGGAGAGGACAAGGACGCCCAGAAACGCAAAAAATTTCCATGTGAGTTTCAGTTTCAAGTCCATCCTCTTTTCTGCTGCAAAAGCACAAGGATCAAAAGCGGCGTGGTGACAACATTGATGATGGTGCCGACGGAAATCAGGCTGAGATAATAATTGAAGCTCAGCGCATAGATGATGAGCTTGCAGAGCATCATCATAATCGCACCCAGCCCCGCGCTGCCCAGCAGGACGTTGCGGAAGTCCGAACCGAACCAGTAGCGGCAGACGTGCGGGATCAGCAGCGCGAGCATTCCAATATCGCCGTAGTTGATTTGCGCGGCCGTCACCATCAGCGTGGCGCAGCAGAGCGCGATGAGCCGCAGCCTTCCGGCCTTGATGCCAAGCGTCCGGGAATCCTCATCCTCAAAGCTGACGGCGTTCATGCTGTAGCGCAGGGCAAACAAAATCAGGACGCAGACCAGCAGCAGCGCATACATCAGCAGCAGCGCATCCGTCTGGTAGGTGGTGCTGCCGTAGGTGTTCAGCTCCTCCAGGACCAGATAATCCTCCTCGGAGAGATAGTAATATTGATACACGGAAACCAAATTCTGGACCACGCGCATCGCCACCGTGCCGACCAGCAGCATATCCGTCACCGAGGACTTTTTGCCGCCCATCAGCCGGGCGATGAAATAAATCAGCAGCAGGCTTCCCAGCGCAACGACATAGCCGAGAATATAGCGCATACGCACCATCTGATAGATGCTGCTGGAATAAAGCGCCACCAAAATCAGGTTGACAAGCCGGATACTCGACGAAACACCCAGCATGGAAGGCGTGGCGATCGGATTGCGGAACACGCACTGGAACACGCCGCCCGCCATAGCCAGCACCACGCCCATGACCATCACCAGGATCGTGGATTTGAACATCCCGACCGTTTCAAAATAATAGCTGTGCGCGCGGATGATCTCGGCGCGGTTGGCATAAGCGCTCCAATGGAGACGTTCCGCAAGGAACAGCCGCAGCATGGTATAGAGGTTTTTCGCCGCCTGCACAGGGGTAACGAATCCAACCTCCGTTGTCCGCATACAGCACATGGCAAAAAACAGCACCAAAATCGCCAGCACGACCCATGCGGCGCGGCGGTGCAAAACGCGGCGGTCCGCCAGCCGCTGCGCGCGAATTTGTTCAAGTCCAGTCTGCATGGCCTTTTCTCCTGTAGTGAATCATGAAAATCAGGAACACAACGCTGCCCACCGCATTGACATAAGTGCCGACGCTGAACGCGAACCCCAGCGTATAATAAAGGACATAGGCCAGCAGCATGATGACGCCGCCCAAAAATGTGGAGGCAGGCAGCAGATATTTATAGTCCGTGCCGACCACAAAGCGCGCAAACTGCGGCACCATCAGCCCGACAAAGCTGATCTGCCCGCAGAACGCGACGGTCGTTCCGGTGATGATCGTTGTCAAAATGATCATGACCAGACGCTCCCACCCAACATTCACGCCCATCGCCGTGGCCTCCTCCTCGCCAAAGGCGATGACGTTCAGCCGATTGGACATACACAGCAGGATGATCAGCGGGATCACGATGGGGATCGACATGACCAGCAGCGTGGTTGGGCTGGAAATGGAGCCAAACTGCCCCGCCAGCATCCCGCGAATGGAGTCGGTCAGCGTGGAGGAATAGCCGGTGAGCGTCATGATATAGAGCGCGAGGCTCAGGATGGAGTTGATGGTCGTGGTGAACACCGTGCCGCCCAGCAGCAGCGCGACGGTGTCGATTTTCCCCTTTCCGGCGATTTTTGCCAGCAGCATCACAAACAGCACGACGATGAAGCAGCCGGCCATCACAAAAAACTGCTGCACATAGCGATCCAGAATGGACATTTCCGCCGCAGCGACGGAGAGTCCGGCATAGCTGTTGACGACCAGCGTGGCGGCGGAGAGATTGGAGAAAAACAGCTGATAAACCGCCGCGCCGACCATGCCGCCGGAGGTAATGCCCAGCGTTGTGGGCGACGCCATCGGGTTATGGAACAGCCCCTGATAGCACGCGCCCGACGCGGCCAGCGCCATGCCGACCAGCAGCGGCGCGGTGAACTGTGTGATGAAAAAGTGGATGCCGGTGGAGAGCGTGTTGCCAAGGATGAGATCCACAATGTCGTTTGTGCGCTGCCGGAGCTGCTCAAACACGCGGGAGAGGCCAAAGGTGTTCACCGTCACATCGTTGGTGAACAAAACGGCGAGGACATACAGCAGCAGCATCGCCGCGCCGAGCAGTGCGGCGCGCCGTCCCTCCCGGCGGAGCTTCATGCGGCTGTTCTCCTGCACGCCAAAAAGCTCCGTCTCCTGTATGTCCATATTCAGCCGAATGCGTTCGTTCAGCTGCTTTTCCTGTTTTTCCGTCAGTTTCATGTCTCCCCCGTGTCCCCGTCCAGAATCCGATCGATCTGTTCGTCCGAAAGCGCATAGTGATAAAATGTGCTGTAAAATTCCAAGACCGCATCGCGCACCTGCTGCACGCTGTAAACGCCGGTGACGGCATAAGCCGCCCAGACAGTTTCCAGTACGCTCTCCAGGCTGCCGCCCGCCCAGTCGCCAAGCCCGCGCGGATTGACCAGAACGCTGTAATCGCCGGTGACCGTGGTGGTGACGATCACGCCGTTATCGTCCAGAAAACCGCTGCCATAGAAATTGCCGTCCGTGGAATGGACGATGCCAAAATTGGACCAGAGCAGATTTTCCTCCAGCGCCTCCCTGACGCGGGCGCTGGACGCGATAACCGTTTGGAAGTTCGCCGCCCCCAAGCCGCCGCCGGCCAGTGCGAGCAGGTTCAGCGGCGTCAGACGCGCGGCGGCAACGCCGCTGACGGTGATACTGGTGGTATTGTAGTTGATCGGCGTAAAATAGACCGTTTCCGTCCGGACAAACGCGCCAAGGCTGGTCACGTTGGTGACATTTGCATCCTCCAAAGCGCCGGAAACGGCGCGGCACGACGCGGTTTTTGCATTTCGGAGCACCGCCACGCCATAGCCCTCATAACCGTCGGCCCTGGCGATGGAATAATACGCTGTTTCGTCCCAGTCGTCCACATAAATGGTATAGCTTGCCGCGCCGCCCGCATCCGTGACCGCCTCCACGGTTTCGCTGACATAGCTGCGGTACGCATCCGCAAGGGCAAGGCTGTCATAGCCGTCCTCCTCGTCGCTGTGGTCGCCCAGCACCGTGCCGATGATCTGCGCGATCAGGCACAGGTTCCCGCTGCCCTCCGGCACGGGAAGCACAACATAAGCGATGCCGGACTCCGCCAGAGTCTCCACCTGCGCATCGGTAAAGCTCGCGTCGCCGCTGGTCTCAAAGCAGACGTCCGGATGCAGCGAGAGCAGCGCATCAAACGCCGCGTCGTCCAGCGGCTCCTCCGTCCCGTCCCCGCTCCAGAGCGCGGAAACGCCGTCCAGTCCGGAAAAAATATCCTGCGCCAGCTCGTTGGAGAGCAGCGCCTCGTCCGCCGCAAGCAGCCGCGCCGCGCCGCCCAGCATCAGCACCGCGAGCGCCGCGCTGTCCACGGCGGCCACGCTGTTCACATTCTCCGGCAGCTCGTACTCCTGCCCGTAATCGTCCACGACCAGACGGGTGGACGTTCCCCCGGTTGTGCCATGCTCGCCGGATACGTCGGCGCTCAGCGCGTCGCCCGTCTCCGGGACGGACTCCGCATCCGCCGTGGACTCCTCCGTCGTTTCCGTGGAAGCCGCGCCGGAAACCACGCCCTCGCTCGCGGCGCTCAGCTCCACGCTGGCCGCACCCGTTTCCACGCCGCTCTCCGCATAGTCCGGCACGCCTGCGCGCTCCTCCGTGGTCGGCGTTTCCTCCGGCGCAAGCACCGGGGCGCTCACGTCCTCGTTCTGCTCCCGGTCGGAAAGCTCGTTCGTTTCCAATGCGTGCAGCTTGTCGTCCGCTTCGTGTCCCTCCTGGTCATCATAGGTGATCTTTTCCTCATCCGTCTGATGCGCGCGGATATAATCATAGACCATCCGCTCCACAACCGCGCTGTCCCGGCAGCCGGACATGGAAAAAAGCATCCACAGTGCGCACAAAAGCGCAACGATTTTTCTGCATGGTTTCATAAAAAAGCCTGCTCCTATCAAATGCCGGAAAACCCATGAAACGCCCCGCAGGAGAAAATTCTCCCGCGGAGCATTCCATCTGCTTTGTTTTTATTCCAGCCACACAGCGGCGGAAAATGGCTTACTTGCTGTCCTTCGGGAAAGCGGTGATGATTCCGGTTACATATTGCAGGATGTAAACCGCATCATTCGTTTCCACCAGACCGTTACCGTTCACGTCAAGCGCCTCGATCTGGTTATTCAGCAGCTCCGCTGTGCCGTTGACATAGCGCAGTGCCAGTACC